>NZ_QUHK01000004.1:0-207759 GCF_003479665.1 Blautia sp. AF14-40 | reverse complement strand
CTCTTAGAGGAATGCGTGGTCAGATGAGCCGGAATTTGCAGCTCATAAACCTCAACCTCCTTGTGCTTAGAGTATATGAAATTTTAGCTTTATCTTGTAAGTTTGCGAATATCCGTATAAACAAAAAAGCCCTTTGAGAAAAGGATTTTTCCTCTCTCAAAGGGCAAGTTGGCAAACAGGAAGTTTTGCATACGTTATTCTTCTAATATTTTTGTAGGGTTCGCATAGAAAAAGTGTTACAGACTTTTTCTCACAGTCTCCAATCCCATGTAACCATCACCAGTGTTAAAACCTTTCATTGCCAACTCCTCCATTTCTTTGAATTTTATGATTTAATCTTCTTTGATGGTTACAGTGTATATCAATAGGTGGGGTATAAAAATCCCTGCTCTTTTATACTGCTATCCTTCTAAGACAAAAGGCCCAGAATACTTTTTCCTGAGCCTTTCCATCTTGTTGTTTTCAATTATAGATAAAGCTATTATGCAACATTCTGATTCTCATCATCTAGTTGAGGTAAATCTTCATCGCTACCAATTGCTTTTAAACCTAACATTGTTACCGTCACTCCCAAAGCTAATGTTACAACTCCCCCAATCGTCTTGAACACTCGCTCATGAAATTTCTGCTGCTGTAAATATAATTCCGTTATTTTATCAGCTTCTTCAATCATTTTTTTAGAAAAGTCCCTTCTTTCCTCCTCTGTTAAGTTTTCTTGTTCCAGCTGATTTGCGAAGGTCTCAAGAACATACTGATGTGCATGAACTGCTTGTTCATATTCTTCTTTATTTGTTTCTAAAATTGTTTTGCATAACTGTGTATAATTTTCTATTGCTGATTCCACAAACTCTACATATACTGGGAACTGCTTTATTATTTCAAGCGCCACTTCCTTTTCCATATATGGAATCATAGATGTAAACTCCATCACTTTATCCTTTGTTAAATTTCGAAATGATTCAATTTTTAACGCTTTTTTTACAGCTTCTTCTGAATGATATCTTTTTCTTATTTTCTTTTCCATGATTATGTTCCTACTTTGCTTCTTTGCGAATGGTGCCAATTTTTTTGTCACTTCTGGTATCTCTTCCATTTTTGTTTCTAATAGTCCCCGGTGGAAGACCATGCTTCTTTTCAAATGTTCCTACTCTACAATCACTTCTAGTTTTCCTCATGTTTTTTCTTCCTTTCATAATTCCGTATCAACAATGCACTTGTTGTTTACTGATGCTTCAAGTATAATAAAATCTATAAAGAAAATACACGCACAGCATGTGGACTTAACACCTGATAATTCTCATGTTCGGCGATATACGGGGAGGTTATTCTCATGGGGAAACAATCTACAAGAGAAAATAAAACAATTTATCAGATTTGCCGGGAAGAAGCCGGTCTTACCAGATTAGAAGCCAGCGAAAAAATGACTGCTGTTTCTGATTCTAAAATTGAAAAATTTGAATATGAAATGCAGGAACCTACACCTTATGATATTATCCAGATGGCAGACGCTTACGGGCGACCAGATCTCTGCAATTATTACTGCTCTCATAAATGCGAAATCGGTCACCGTTATGTCCCGGAAGTCGAAGTTTCTGACTTGTCCAATATAATCCTGGAAACCATTGCCAGTCTGAATGAGATTAATCCTCTTACCACACGCCTGATCCAGATTGCCCGTGACGGTAAGATCAGTGATGATGAGATCAAGGATTTTGCTTTTATCAGCAACAAACTGGATGAAATTTCTCTGGCAATAGATTCTCTGAATCTCTGGGTTGATAAAACAGCCGGAGAGCAGGGACTAAACATCGAATTGCTCAGAGAAGAAAAAAAGAAACAGAAATAAGTATGAAAAAACAAGGCAGCGAACCTATTTATGGTTCACTGCCTCTTTCCTTTACATATGCTGTAACTGGTTTATGATGTATTCCGTTCTGCGGATAGCTTCTTCCACCTGATGTCTAGCATTATTGATTCGATCCTGCACCATCCAATCCACAACAAATCCATCAAAAAAATAATCTGCAAAGGATAAGAAGTCTCCAGTATTGATGTTTAAATTACAAGCCATGTTCACATCATTTAATTCCCTACTGAAATTACGAAGATCATATTTCGCCTGTTCCATATTTTGTCTGGCCTGATCCATCTTGGAGTGTTTCAACATCGTAGAAAAGAATCCACCGCCAAACATATCCACCAAGCCCCAATTCTTTGCACTGTTCAGGTTCTCTTTTGCTGTCCGAAGACTACTTAACGCACGTTGTCCTGCTTCAATCGCTTCTCGTTTCTCTTTTTCTATATCATATCCCATAATTTCTTCCCTCCTCGTATTTTTATGAGTTAGATGATATAAGTGCAATGATTCCGCCGATGATCAACAATGGAAGTGCAATATAAATCAGTCCGCCAACAACCATTCCTATCAAAATCACCGGGAAAAATACAACTGTACAGAGCAGCTTTAAGATTCCCCAGGATGCTTTTACACCAAATATAAAAAATTTTCCAATAAACCAGATCATGCATATAGCAAATAATAACGATAACATATTCTACTCCTTCTGACTCCTGTTATGATTTGAATCATTCATTTTTTTGATTGTTTACTTGATATAAACTCAGATGTATTTCTCACACCGATTTTACTACTGAATTCTGGGTTCTTCTCTATTTTTTCAATCATCCGAATTATCCTTATTCTCTGTGCTGTATCCATCTGCTCACCTCATTCTAACAGTTCTGCCTTTTGATATTGTCAGTATAACCGGATAACTTTTCAAAATATATACCTAATACAAAGAATTGAACATATGTAATTCTCAATTTTCGAGGAATAGTTGTTCCTCCTGTTCTTTCATCAAAATTCTTCATCACGGAATGCTTCCAGATATTCATCAATAAGATCCAGATTAACTAACACAATTCGTTTTACATGGTATACTGCTCTGGCATCTTTCGCTAACTGTTACATATTAGATAAAAGCATGTAAAATTTCTTTTACATAGCTTAGTTGCGGTCTATTTAGCTTGTTTCTTGACTACTCAGGAAAAATATTTCTACCCTCGCCCCACCTGTATTTTCAGAATTTGAAAGTTTAATACCTCCACCATATTTTTCAGCCACAGTTTTTGCAAAAAATAGTCCCATTCCATAATGGGCTTCGCCATTTCTACTTGTGTCATCCATAAAAAACTGCTCTGTGCCATGCAATAATGCTTCTTTTGTAAATCCTGATCCGCTATCCTCCACAATGAATGTCAGCCGGCCATCCTGCTCCTTTGCGTCAATATAAATGATTCCATTTTCTTTTGTATGCTCCACTGCATTCTGAATCACATTCATTACGGCTCGGAACATTGGATCATAAGCAATCGTTACCTTTTTATCACTTTGTTCCGCCTTCCAATCTATCTTCTGGTGATAGATTTCTACCAGTCCGAGTGCCTGTTCCTTTATATCTGCGAAAAAATCTTCTAACCTCACCGTTGTATAGGTAACATCACTGCAATTCCATGATTTTGTGACATCTATCAACTGTTTTACATAACTTTGTATCTGTGTTGTGCCGTTCAAAACATAAGTGATATTATTCTTCTGTTCTGTGGTCAGTTCAGTCTCTGAAAGTAGTTCTGCATTTCCCCGTACAATCGTAAGAGGTGTTTTAATATCATGCGCCAAAGCAGACATCTGTTGTTTCTTTTCCTGCTCTGTTTTCCACTGCTTTTCTAAAGATTCTCGCAATGCATCTCGCATATCATCGATTGCCGATAAACAGTCATCAAACTCTTTGATACCGGAACAGGATGTCTCATATTCCAGATTTTGATCCTTTATTTGTCTGATTGCGTCTAATACAGGCTGCATCTGCTTTTTGATTCTTTTTCCAAAACGTATGGACGGAATGATGATAATCGCTACCGCTCCAATCACAGACATAATAATCATCACATTCTGTGGTCCTATAAAATGCTCCCTCAAAAAAGCTGAATGATATTGAGGTGTCAGGCGATATTGCAATACAACATATTCATTTTCCCTTACAATTACTTTATAAAAATATTTCCCGGATGCGTTTCCGTACTTTGCAACATTCCATGCTATCTGTTCGTATTGTTCTGACAGATCTCCACCTATTTTCTCTCCATTCTCTGAAAAGATTACATAATCACAAAGTGCGGGAATCATCTCAGCAGTCACTTTATCTGCACGTAGAATCGTATCATATGCTTCATTAATCTTTTGCTCTGCATAATTTGCCGGATAAATACAGCCCACACTAATCAAAAGGCACAGCAGCAGATAAGCAACAATCACCAAACCAACTAATGATCCAAGCATGACCAGTACATATCTCATAAAAATCCTGCTGAGTGCATTGCTTCTCTTTACTCTTCCCATTTATATCCAATCCCCCAGACTGTTTTTATCGGCATATAATCATAATCCGCAAATTTTGCTCTTATATTTTTGATATGCGTGATTATAGTACTGTCATTACTCTCATTGTCAAAGCCAAAGACCGCTTCCAATATCTGTTCCTTCGAGAAAACCTGTCCTCTGTTTTTAGCCAGAAATTCACAGATTTCGTACTCTGCTTTCGTAAACGGAAGTTCTTTATCATCCATCAACAGTTTCTTTTGAGACATCTGAATGCAGACTCTCCCTAAAACCATCCGGACAGAATGTTCCCTGTGCTCTCTTCTAAGATGTGCATTGATCCTTGCCCGAAGTTCCATCACTCCAAATGGCTTTGAAATATAATCATCTGCTCCTAAAGAGAGTCCGTTTACCAGACTGTTTTCCTCCGTTTTTGCCGTAAGAAACAAAATCGGACAATCCACAAGTGCCCTGATTCTTTTGCATAATTCGAAGCCATCAATTCCAGGCATCATAATGTCCAGTAAAATCAGGTCATAACGATGTAATTCTTCCATATTAATTTTTAGTGGATTACTTACTTTGGTAACCAGATGTCCATCCTTATTCAAAATGCTTTCTATCATTTCCAGAATTGCCGGTTCATCATCAACTGCCAGTATTTTTGCCATAGTTTCCCTCGATTCTATTCCGATATTCTGTTTCCTTCCCAGTGGTTTACCCACCAAAAATAGTATACCATACTAATCCCTGTAAATATTAAGCAACCTGGTATGAATGACAACCATTCACCTACACTAGTTTCTCCCAATACAGATTGCAGATAAGTATATGGTACTCTACCCGTCCAGCAGACAAATACATATTTCCACACATAATCTCCAAGTCCGGTAAGCATCAATGCACTAATTAGTCCTGATATAATCCCTGCTCCAATGGATACCCCTTTTCCAAACTGAAAAGCCAGAATCAGCTGCCACAGATAAAGTGGAACACTGCTTCCCCACAGCAGCAATGCTGTAAATATACATCCTTTCATGATTTCGATATCGCTTGATGCGATTCTTCCAAATCCAATTCCGAATATGATTGCTGTCAATAGGATAGAGCACAGACACAAAACCAGTAGCATCAACAGTTTCGATAAAAATGCTGCAGGTTTATCCGGTAAAGACAACAGATTTTGAAAATCACCTGCATTTTGTTCCTGTTCCATCACACTTGCTGTAAAAATTCCAATAAGTACCGGAAGTCCTGCTCCTATTGCCTGATAAAATGCAATCACTTTCATATTTTCATTCCATGGTGAAAAAAAGTAATATATTAAAAATATAACGCTGGTTATAATCGGAATCAGTAAGTGTGCCAGAATCACAGATGTTCCTTTCATCTTTCGCAAGTCTGCATTAAGAGATCTTCCAATCATCTTATTTCACCTCTCTTCTCTCAAACCATTTCAAAAACAGAACCGTTACAAAAACAAACCAGATGATTGAGAGACACATTCCCGGAACAATGACTCCCGTATCCAAAAGAGGATTCCCTGCTTCTGCGGCAAGTCCATTTGGTAAAACATGAAGCAACGGGCACATCATTCGCATAGGGATTGCAGAAACAAGTACATACCAGATTCTGGTTTGTGATATTACCACACCGCTGACGGTAATAAACAGGCAGACGAACAGGTTTACAATCATTCCAAATCGTTCACTTAAAAATAAAGCTACCGGAATCTCCCATAACTCAGAAACCGTCAGAAACAATACTGCAATCAACGCTCCTCCAACTGGAACATGTGTCGTTAGAAGAAAGCCTCCAAGCGTTGCTCCTGCAAACACAATCACATTAGAAAACAAAATCATGTACCCAATATAAATAATTTTCCCCAGCAACAATTTTCTTCTGTCTGTGGGAATAGTCATTAAATGATAGTATTTTATCTTTTTCTCCTGCGCCACAGAAAGATAACAAAATAGAGCAATCATCCCCGGCAGCAAAAGTGTATACCACCAGTTCCAAACACTTTCTGCATAAGCATTTGTCATCCCAAGAGTAAATATAAATGCCATGACAAATGTAAGAAGAGGAAATCCCCAGATAAACTTTTTTCGCATGGTTCTTTTGGCTTTTTGATGTTCTGCTTTTATAATATTAACCATGGATTTCACCTGCTTTCTGGTTTTTTCTTACCACATTCATAAACAAATCTTCAAGATTATCTCCCTGCTTTAATGCTCCTTCGTATCCTAAGATTCCACCTGAAATAATCCCGACTTTATCTGCAAGTAACTGTACCTCTGAGAGAATATGACTGGAGAGAATTACAGTGATTCCCTGTTCCGGAAAAGACCGGATCAGCTCTCGTAATTCCTCGATGCCTATTGGATCTAATCCATTCGTAGGTTCATCCAATATCAAAAGTTCCGGTTCTCCAAGCAATGCCATTGCAATGCCTAGTCTTTGCTTCATTCCCAAAGAAAACTGTCCTGCTTTCTTCTTTCCGGTGTTTGTAAGTGATACAATCTGCAAGACCTCATCAATTCTGTTTTCATCTGTACCAAGCAATAATTGTCTTACCTTCAAATTCTCTCTGGCGGAAAGATTTTCATAAATAGGCGGATTTTCAATTAACGCTCCTATTTTTGATAAATCTTTCCTATCCAAAAGTTTTCCATCAAAGTAAATCTTTCCTGCAGTTGGTTTCATCATACCAGTCAACATTTTCAATGTGGTAGATTTTCCCGCACCATTCGGTCCAAGCAGTCCATAAATCTGTTTCTTTTCTATATTAAGTGAAACATTATTTACCGCTTTCTGCTTTCTAAAATATTTACACAAATTTTGTGTCTGCAACATCATTTCCATCTTTACTATCCTTCCTTCTATATTTCATTTCTTACTGAAATATAACCTAACAGAAAAAAATAAAGATTTGATGAAGATTTATTCCCGTATGGAATAAACCATCAATTGAATATCATTATCAGAACTCGGCTTTCCACTGAAATCAGCAAAGCTGTTACAAATACGAAGTCCTAATTTACCGAATATCTCCGTGATTTCATCCAAACTATATAACCTTATAGGATTTCCTTCTTTCATTTCAGGCTTATAAAGTGCTTCTCCATACATATAGTCTACCTGCCCATCAATTCAAGTGCTTCATCTGAATAAGTTTCTTTAATGTTCGTTCCTGTCTTAACCTTATGTATTCGCCTGACCGGACTTTTCAAAATATAATCCTCGTCCTCAAGCCAAGAGAAAAAACTGGAAAGTATTCGTCTTATATTATCTATCGTGACTTTACTGGATTTTTTCTTAGCCTGATACTCTGTCAAATAACAACGAATATCGTCAGTTACAATGTATTTGATACCTTTTCCAATGCCATCAACTCCCTTTTAAGACAACCGAAACGGAAGCGGAATATTCCGACAGAGTAAAAGCAGTTTTCAAAAGCGTACATATCTTTATTTATTCTGACACTGATGCAGATGTTTCGGTAATCAGAGCAAAATTTAATGAATGGAGGAAAAGACTATGAGAGAAGAAAAGTTCCATATCTATCTTAATGATGACGAATATGGCAGAGTAATACAATCACTTATCCGTTTAAAGAACAGCCTGATAGCACAAGGCAGATATACCGACGGGGTTGACAATGTTCTCTGCAAGGTAATGTCAGCCAAGAAAAGAAAGCTCAAAATCAAATATTTCTGAATAAGAAAAGAGACCGCCTACACGATGTAAGCGGTCTTTGATTATTGTAGAGTAAGTCCGACAAACTTGAATTTTCAAATTAGTCTTTACAAATAACCTTTGAACCTTCACCATCAATTATAATTCCCTGACGGTTGTTAATTGGGCATAGATTCAAATCCGAAAACTCAGTCATTATTTTCTCGGTAACTTTCTTAAATGGTGCTGTAAGATAATGCGGAAGAACATAGAAATCAATCAAATCAAGCCCTGCATCATCTTCTTGTGAGTAGTCCTCCGGCTTTTCATCCATTTGCTCGATATATTGGATGCTTGGAGCGCATATAATCGCACCTGCCGATTCACCAATCATCAGTTTTCCCTTTGCCAATTCTTTCTTCAACAGCTCATCCGTTCCCGTTTTACGGAGCTGGTCTATAAGGAAAAAAGAATTTCCGCCGGTAAAATATATCACATCCGCATCTTCAAAAACAGACTGTATCGTTGAATAAGCCTCCGTTGAAATATCAATTTCAGTTACGATTGCTCCCAACTTTTTGAATAATTTTCGAGCCGAGCCGACATAACCGGTGTAGCCTTCACGCAGCGAAGCTGTTGGAATAAATGCGACTTTTTTATTTTCAATTTCTTCCTTTATCAGACTTCCTACACTTGAAAAGTGCGAACATAAAAATAGGTTCATCAATATTCTCCTTTATAAATTGCGATTTGCAAGGAACAATTCCTTGTCCCCTACACCATAATTACTATGTATTTGCATCTACAAACTAGAAGTTGTTTATTAAACCTTTTTAACCTTAACCAACAACATCATAGGTCTACGCATTTCATTACACATTCCCGGCATACCCATCATATCTGCCGGAGGCATTGCTTCCTCAATAGCCTCAATTTGAAAACCACATTTTATAAGTGGATTCAATATCTGCGTTAATGTGTGGTGCTGTTTAATTACTCGTTGACCAAGAAAATTGGTTTCTCTTTCGCCTGGGTAATAGTAATTGTCGATTGGCCAATATTTAGGTTTCCCATTTTCATCATAAATCCAATCCTCATTAACACCTGCGGTGAAAGTCGGATGTTCAATATTGAATAGGAAATACCCACCTACTTTTAATGTGCAATACACCTTTTGATAAACATTAGCTAAATTTTCGATATAGTGCAGTACCAGGTTAGAAACAACTAGGTCATAAGTATTTTCAGGATAAATGTATTCTTCAACACCGCAAACTTTATACTTGATTTTGTCATCAGAGTTATCAGCTACTGCTTTTGCAATCATTTTTTGACTACTATCAATACCAAGAATTTCAGTAGCTCCCATTTGTGCGGCATATTTGCAATGCCAACCGTAACCACATCCTAAATCCAAAACTTTTTTTCCCTGTAATTTAGGGAATAACGGTTGCAACTGATGCCACTCTCCAGCAGCTTTCAGACCATCTTTGCTTCTTCCCATTTCCGCATATGCGGCAAAAAATTCACTATTATCGTAAATATTTCTCATTGATAATTACCTCCACAACTTCCTATTTCTCAGTTTCAAAAACTTGAAGTTGTTAATTGCAGTCTCAAAACAGCGATCAGTTCTTCGCCGTCCATTTCACCGGTTTCTTCGAAACCGAAAGAGCGATACATCTGACGGGCAACTGCATTATCGGGTTCATATGATAGCCAACAGTATTCCGCTTCTCCACAAGGCATAGATTTTATGAACTCTAATGCAAGGCTGACCGCTTCTTTTCCGTACCCTCTGTTTTGATATGCCTTATCGATCATAAGACGCCACAGATTATAGTTTCCCTTTGCAATTTCAGGTGCATCCGTCCAATAATCATCAACATCAAAACCAATCATCAGGAAGCCTACAGGCTTATCCTCATCATATATACCAAACGGGAATGCATGACCGTTTCCCGTAATTGCAGTATACGCTTCAATGATGCTGATCTCATTGGTGGCAACGAAGTTCTTCTGCGATTTCGATACCGTCAGTTTCAGGATATCCCAGACATTATTACCATTTACTTTTTCTAAATGAAGCATATATCTTTACCTCGCTAAATATCGATTTGCATTTCCATTCATTTTAGAAAATGGGCAACTCCGATTGGAATTGCCCACCCATTGCACTAATTATGCGATTTTCCCTTGCTTGCACCGATTTCTGCATCAATTGATGTAAGTTTAATGTAAATCGCTGTTTTTTTAGTTTTTTATCAAATGAAGTACGTCCCGTCTATTTGGTAAAACGGTACATCTTTACATCATCTTAATAGAGCTTAGCACCTGCTGGGATTCTGTCATTTACCATCAGAAGGTTCAGTCCCTCGTGACCATCTTCCTCGTGTACTGCTGAAATCAGCATACCCTCGGAATCAATTCCCATCATCTTTCTCGGTGGCAGGTTAACGATAGCGATTGCTGTCTTACCAACCAGTTCTTCCGGCTCGTAATACTCGTGAATACCACTTAAAATCACGCGATCCTTGCGTTCTCCGTCATCCAGTACAAACTTCAGAAGCTTCTTGGATTTCGGAACTGCTTCACACTCAAGAATCTTAACTGCACGGAAATCAGATTTTGCAAATGTATCGAAATCAACCATTTCTTCAAAGATTGGTTCAATCTTCACATTGGAGAAATCAACCTTCTCAGCTACTTTTGTCTCTGCCGGAGCTGCTGCACCAGACTGAGCTGCGTTGTTTGCTTCGTTCTTAGCAGCGCCCTGTGATTTCATTGTCGGGAAGAGCAGCACGTCTCTGATTGCCTCAGCTCCTGTCAGAAGCATACACATACGGTCAATGCCGAATCCAATACCACCGGTCGGCGGCATACCGATCTCCAATGCATTCATGAAGTCTTCATCTGTTGTATTGGCTTCATCATCGCCCTGTGCAAGCAGTTCTTCCTGGGCTTTAAAACGTTCTCTCTGGTCGATCGGGTCGTTCAGCTCAGAGTAAGCATTTGCCATTTCCCATCCATTCATGAAGAACTCGAAACGCTCTACATATTCTGGATTTTCTGGCTTTTTCTTCGTCAGCGGCGAGATCTCAACCGGGTGGTCCATAACGAACGTCGGCTGAAGCAGATGCTCCTCTACAAACTCCTCAAAGAAGAGATTCAGGATATCACCTTTTTTATGTCTCTCTTCAAACTCAATATGATGCTCTTTTGCAAGTTCTCTTGCCTGCTCCAGAGTCTCAACTTCATTCCAGTCAACGCCTGCGTACTTCTTCACTGCGTCAACCATTGTGATACGCTCGAACGGCTTACCGAGATCCATCGGGATTCCTTTGTATACGATCTGTGTCGTTCCGAGCACTTCCTGTGCGACAAAACGATACAGGTTCTCTGTCAGATCCATCATGCCGTGGTAATCTGTAAATGCCTGGTAAAGCTCCATCAGAGTGAACTCCGGGTTATGTCTTGTATCAAGACCCTCATTACGGAATACACGTCCGATCTCATATACCTTCTCGAGTCCTCCGACAATCAGTCTCTTCAGGTACAGCTCCAGGGAAATACGAAGCTTCAGATCTTCGTTCAGGGCATTGAAATGTGTCTCGAACGGTCTTGCTGCTGCTCCACCTGCGTTCTGTACAAGCATTGGAGTCTCAACTTCCATAAATCCTTCTCCGCTTAAGTACTTGCGGATCGCACTGAGAATCTTGGAACGCTTGATAAAGGTATCTTTAGACTCTGTGTTCATGATCAGGTCTACATATCTCTGACGGTAACGGGTATCTACATCTGTCAGACCGTGGAACTTCTCCGGGAGGATCTGTAAGCTCTTGGAGAGGAGTGTCACCTTCTCTGCATGGATAGAAATCTCACCTGTTCTTGTTCTGAAAGCAAATCCTTCCACTCCGAAGATATCACCGATATCAGATTTTTTAAAATCAGCGTAAGACTCTGTTCCGATCGCATCTCTTGCAACGTATACCTGGATGTTTCCCTGTAAATCCTGGATATTGCAGAAAGATGCCTTGCCCATGACTCTCTTAAACATCATACGTCCTGCAATTGCCACATGGATCGGGCTTGCGTCCATGATATTTCTTCTCTCTTCGTAATCCTTTTTAAGAGCTTCTTTCGCCTGCTCCTCATCCATTCCCTCTACGTTCGGCTCCTGGCGGTCTTTTAACAGCTCAGTCTCATGTGCCTCGTAAAGACCTTTCACCTCAAGCGAATGATGTGTCTGATCGAACTTTGTAATCTGGAACGGGTCTCTTCCGTTCTGCTGCAGCTCTGCAAGTTTCTCGCGGCGAACCTTCAGTAAGTGGTTAATATCCTGTTCCTGTGTCTGCTGTGCCAATCTCTTCACTCCCTTTTCTTTGTATTTTTTAGATATTTCTCTGGATAGAAAGTACTTTGTACTGCATAATTCCGGCCGGTGTTTCTACATCGACAATATCATCCTTGTGCGCGCCGATCAGAGCTTTTCCCACCGGAGACTCGTTGGAAATTTTTCCTTCCAGGCTGTTTGCTTCGGTGGAGCCAACGATCTGGAACTCGATTTCCTCGTCATACTCCAGATCCAGTACGTCTACTTTACATCCGATATTGATCTTATCGGAATCTACTTCGTCCTCAACAACAACCTCTGCGTTTTTCAGGATTTTTTCGATCTCTTCAATTCTTGCCTCGATGTCACGCTGCTCATCTTTGGCTGCATCGTACTCGGCGTTCTCGGAAAGGTCTCCCTGCTCTCTTGCTTCTTTGATTTTACCGGCAATTTCTCTACGTTTGTTTACTTTGAGATCATGAAGCTCGTCCTCCAGTTTTTTCAGGCCGGCATAGGTAAGAATCGTTTTTTTCTGTTCCATTTTATACACCCTTTCTATCGTTTCTGTATCCAGTCATATCTGATTTTATTCTGTAAACTCTCCGGAAATGCGCTGTATTTTCAGTATTCCCGGTTGAAATAAGGATAGACTCCGCCTATCCTAACAATTAAAGTAGTATAAAGGATTGCCCACGGAATGTCAAGAAAAAAAGAAACGCAGGAAAGATTTTCTTTTTCACAAATCCTTCCTGCATCTTTCTCTTATTTTTCCTTTATTTTTCGGATGAGCTTCCTGTCAGTGCTTTCTTTTTCCAATTTCCTTTTTTATAGAAAATCAGCGTCAGAAGCGCACCCATGCACCAGCTTACCAGCATGGAAATCCAGAGTACCTGATATCGTCCGTTTGGCAGCTCCGGCGTTCTGGTCAGAAAGGCCAGACCGTATGCCAGCGGCACACGGATTACAACGGTAACAACCATCGAAATCCACATCGGGGTCATCGTATCGCCTGCTCCACGCATGACGCCGGAAAGCGACTGTGTTATTGCCATGGCAATATAGCCGACCGCAAGGATCTTCATCATATTGGCACTTAATGTTACGAGCTCTGTGGTATTCGTAAAGATTCCCATCAGATGATGGCCGAAAATAACAATTAAAAGGGTAATGGTCGTTGAGGTTCCGACTGCAATCAGTGTTCCCTGTTTTGCGCCCTGCTCTACGCGGTCCATACGGCGTGCACCGACATTCTGACCGGCATACGTTGTCATCGCGGTACCAAACGAAAAGTTCGGCATCATTGCAAAGCCATCGACACGCATGATGATAACATTCGCGGCGATAACCATTTCACCGAAGCTGTTGGTCAGCGACTGTACGATAACCATCGCCATGGAGAAGATCGCCTGGGTAATACCGGACGGCAGACCAAGGCGGATAATTTCCATCGAATACTGTTTTTTCATTTTCAGATATTTGGGTCTGAAATCAAAAATGTCGGTCATACGCATCAGACGCCACATGCAGAGTACTGCAGAAATTGCCTGCGCAATCACGGTCGCGTATGCAACTCCGGCAACGCCCATGTGGAACTGGGAAACGAATACAATATCCAATACAATATTGATGACCGTTGCCACCAGCAGATAAATCAGCGCCGAAATCGAATCGCCGAGTCCGCGAAGGATACCACATAGAATGTTATAGTACGCACTGCCGGCACAGCCCACCATCAGGATCACCAGATACGAGGTACACCAGTCGATGATAGAATCCGGTGTTTTCAGCATTTCCAGCAGCGGCCTTGAGAGGACGGCTCCCAGAATCATAATAATGATGGAGGAAATTGCTGTCAGCGTGACGCAGTTTCCGATCGTCATCGAAAGCTCTTTTCTTTGTTTTGCTCCAAAATACTGCGACACCATGACGCCGGCGCCGACGGAAATTCCGACGAACAGAACCAGAAGCAGGTTTAAGATCGGGCTGGCGCTTCCAACTGCCGCAAGCGCGTTGTCCCCGACATATTTTCCGATTACAATACTGTCAACCGTGTTGTAGAGCTGCTGGGCAATGTTGCCGATCAGCATAGGGATTGTAAAAGCTACAATCTTTTCCCACGGCTTTCCCACCGTCATGTCGGACGGTGCGAAAAGTTCCTTCATAGTCATACACTACACTCCCTCTTTTGTGTTTTTTGTCCCAATACCTCTGTTTATCAGTATAGCACAGAAAAAGCACCCATGATATATCAATATTGGCATATCATAGGTACTTTTTTGACTTATTTTTTATCCTCGTTCCCACTCATTCAGCATCTGTTCCAGCGCCTGCAGGCTCTCCACCTGATTGATCGCCGCGCGCAGCTTTGCCGAATGCGGAAAGCCTGCCGTATACCATGCAACATGCTTGCGCATCTCGCGGATGCCGATCGCGCCGCCTTTGTATTCCACCTGCATCCGTGCATGGCGGAGCATCATTTCTTTTACCTCATGCTGGGTCGGCCTTGCAAGCGTTTCGCCTGTTTCCATATAATGAAGAATCTGTTTAAAAATCCACGGATTTCCTTCCGCGCCGCGTCCGATCATGATTCCGTCACAGCCGGTCTGCTCCACCAGTGCCTCGGCACTTGCCGCATCTGTCACATCGCCGTTTCCGATAACCGGAATCGATACTGCCTCTTTTACCCGGCGGATAATATCCCAGTCTGCTTTTCCGGAATAAAACTGCGCTCTCGTTCTTCCATGAACCGCAATTGCAGCCACTCCGCAGTCCTCGAGGATCTTCGCAATTTCCACAGCATTCGCCGATTCTTCGTTAAAGCCCTTTCGAATTTTAACTGTCACCGGCTTTTTCACTGCCTTTACCATACCGGTCACAATCTTCCGCACCAGCGCAGGATCCTTCATCAGCGCGGAGCCCTCGCCGTTGTTGACGACCTTCGGCACCGGGCAGCCCATGTTAAAATCCAGAATGTCAAACGGCCGCTCCTCGATCTGTGCGGCAATCTGCGCCAGAATTTCCGGATCACTGCCAAAAAGCTGGAGCGATACAGGATGTTCACCCGGATGAATCGTCATCAGATCCTCGGTATTTTTGTTCTTATACAGAATCGCCTTCGCGCTGACCATCTCCATACAGATCAGGCCTGCTCCCTGCTCCTTGCAGAGAACGCGGAACGGCAGATCCGTCACACCTGCCATCGGTGCGAGCACGAGCGGATTTTGCATTTCCACATTTCCGATTTTCAGCGGAGACATCGTCTGGAGCGTACGTTTCTTACTTTCCATCCGGCTTCTCTCCGTCTTCTTCTGCGAACGCTTCCTCCGGCACTTCCTCGCCGAGGAAGAAAACGCGGTAATACAGCTCCAGAGATTCCAGCAGATCCTTTTTCTCCTCCTGATACTGCTTGATCCGCAGCGCACCGCCGATCTCATCGTACATCGCATCCGCATCTACAGCCTCTGTTTCGAACTGCAGACTGCCGTCACTGTCAAACCACATGGTGAAAATGCCGCCGATTTCCACGGTGAACATAACGCACATGATATGAAGCTCATCCTGCACGGACTGCGGCAGGGATGCAAAATCCTGGTTAAAATAATATTTCTGCTCATACGCACTCGCTCCGCAGAGCACTACTTTTTCATCATCTGAATACATATATTTTCCTTTCCTGATCCAAGTTTTTTATACATAACTGTACAGGCCGCGCACTGAAACCTCGCCGGAATGCACTTCCGCGATCGTTCCATCCTCTTTTCTCACACGCAGCTCACCCGTCGACGTGATGCCGAGCGCCACACCCTCGAACGGCTCTTTCGGATCCAGCACACGCACCGGCTGATCCTTATTTGCAAGTACAGCCTCATAGGCTTCCTGCAGCGCCGAGAGATCTCCCGCCTCCAGGAATTTTTCGTAATTCTCCTCGAACGCCTCCAGCACCGCTGCGACTATTTTCGCCCGATTGACCGGATGCCCCATTTCGATCGCCAGTGACGTCGCGATCTCAGCAATTTCTTCCGGAAACTCCGTCTGGTTCACATTGATTCCCGTTCCAATGACGACATAATTGATGTAATCGATCTGTGCACTCATCTCGGTTAAGATTCCGCAGAGCTTTTTCCCGTTCAGCACCGCATCGTTCGGCCACTTAATTCTCGTGTCGACGCCGAGCGCTCTCTGTACCCCCTGCACAACAGCAAGTCCCATCACAATCGTCAGCATCGGCGCTTTGGCCGGCTCGAGATCCGGGTACAGCAGGAGGGACATCGAAACGGAAGTTCCCTCCGGCGATTTCCAGACTCTTCCGCGGCGGCCTTTTCCAGCGGTCTGCGTCTCGGCCGTTGTCAGTGTACCGTTCGGCGCTCCTTCTTCCGCCAGGCGCTTCGCCCACGTATTTGTCGAATCTACTTCATGGCTGTAATAGACCGTCTGTCCAACATATTTCGTATGCGTGCGGCTTTCCAGCTCGTCCTTCGTCATCAGATCCGGCTCGTTCAGCAGACGGTAACCTTTATTCTGTACCGCCTCGATCTCGTATCCTTCCTCTTTTAACTGATTCATGATCTTCCACACTGCAGTACGGGAAATTCCAAAATGTTCACACAAATCCTGACCCGAAACATTTTCTCCTGATTCTCGCAGAAGGCGCAGTGTCTCAGCTCTTTTATTTTCCAGCATATGATATCTTCACACTCCTCACATAAACCAACAGCAGCGCTGCGAAAGACGTGCTCCGCAGCGCTGCTGTACGTGTCTTGCCATTCTTCTATTATACACAGTCTGTTCCGGTTTTTCCACCAGAAAGTTTATGCACCAAGCGTTGCTGCCATCACAGCTTTGATCGTGTGCATGCGGTTCTCTGCTTCCTCGAAGACTCTCGACTGTGCGGACTCAAATACCTCATCGGTAACTTCCATCTCATCCAGTCCGTAACGGTCGTGGATCTCTTTTCCAATCTTTGTTTTCAGATCGTGGAACGACGGCAGGCAGTGCAGGAATACCGCGGTATCCTTGGCATTTGCCATTGCTTCTTTTGTCACGCGGTACGGAGTCAGATCGTGGATTCTCTCCTCCCATACGCTGTCCGGCTCACCCATGGATACCCAGACATCCGTATAGATAACATCGGCGTCTTTCGTTCCCTCTTTTACATCCTCGGTGAGGGTGATGGTTGCGCCGCTCTCCTTTGCATACTCTTCACACTGTGCAACGAGTTCCGCGTTCGGGAAGTATTTCTTCGGTGCGCAGGCTACAAAATCCATACCCATTTTTGCAGATGCAATCATCAGGGAATTTCCCATGTTGTAGCGGGCGTCGCCCATGTAAACGAGTTTGATGCCTTTTAAGTGGCCGAACTCTTCCTGGATTGTCAGCATATCGGCGAGCATCTGGGTCGGGTGGTACTCGTTGGTCAGTCCGTTCCATACCGGGACTTTGGAATATTTTGCCAGCTCCTCTACGATCTCCTGGCCGAATCCACGGTACTCAATTCCCTCATACATTCCTGCAAGAACGCGGGCCGTATCTTTGATGCTCTCTTTTTTACCGATCTGGGAACCGGTCGGGTCAAGATAGGTGGTTCCCATGCCGAGATCATGTGCGGCTACTTCGAAGGAACAGCGGGTTCTGGTGCTGGTTTTCTCGAAGATCAGCGCAACGTTTTTACCGCGCAGGGTGTCCACCGGAATGCCTTTCTTTTTCTTATCCTTCAGCTCTGCGGACAGATCCAGCAGATAGGAAATCTCTTCCGGGGTGAAATCCTTTAATGTCAGAAAATCGCGTCCTTTTAAATCCATGGTGTGTTCCTCCTTAAATATATCGGTATGTAATGTATTTTTATCGCTTAAGATGGTTTCTATTATGAAACAGGCCGGCGCATCTGTCAAGGGGTGAAATGTATATTTTTACGTATTTTACTTGTATTATTCATAATATATGTATTTTTATACATTTTTATTCTGTTATTCTTACCGGCAACTACAGAATCTGCCAGTGGCAGCTCCCTCCGGATGCAGAGCAATAAAAAATTCTCCCGTGTCCGGCATGATGCGTTTCACGGGAGAATCCTGCTTTTTTATTTCTGTCCTTCTTTCCCTGCCGGGCCTTTCTGCTCTTCCACGATTCCCTTGAATGTGGTAGCCAGACTTGCCAGTCCCTGCAGATCGGACGGAACAACAATCTTCGTTGCTTTTCCATTCGCCAGAACACCAAGTGCCTCGAGACTCTTTAAGGTAAGAACCGCATCGTCAGCACCTGCCTCTTTGATGGCACGGATACCATCGGCATTTGCCTGCTGTACTTTGAGGATCGCCTCCGCCTGGCCTTCTGCCTCGCGGATTCGTTTCTCTTTTTCTGCCTCAGCACGAAGAATCGCTGCCTGCTTCTCTGCCTCTGCATCCAGGATCGCAGACTGTTTTTTACCTTCGGCAACCAGGATGGTCGATTTTTTCTCACCTTCTGCAATCAGGATTGCTTCACGGCGTTCACGCTCTGCTTTCATCTGTTTCTCCATGGCTTCCTGAATGGCTGCCGGAGGCATGATGTTTTTCAGCTCAACACGGTTGACTTTAATGCCCCACGGGTCGGTTGCGATATCGAGAGCTGCCTGCATCTTCGTGTTGATAATCTCACGGGATGTCAGTGTTTCGTCCAGCTCCAGATCTCCGATGATGTTTCGAAGTGTCGTTGCGGTCAGGTTTTCAATGGCCATCAGCGGATTTACAACACCGTATGCGAACAGCTTCGGATCGGTAATCTGGAAAAATACGACCGTATCAATCTGCATCGTAACGTTATCTTTTGTAATGACCGGCTGCGGCGGGAAATCCACCACCTGCTCTTTTAAGTTCACGCGGATTGCCACGCGCTCGATAAACGGAACCTTAAAATGAAGACCGGTTGCCCAGGTGCCTTTGTATTTTCCAAGACTCTCAACAACGTAAGCACTGGCCTGCGGCACGATCTTCACACACGATGCTGCAATAAACAGTACAATCACAAGAAGAAAAATCATTAAAATTCCTGCAATTCCTCCACCACTCATGTTTCATTTCCTCCTTCTTTTTCTTTGACCTTTACAATCAGCTTGACGCCTTCCACACGGAGCACTTCCACCACGGTCTCTTTCGGGATAATGCCTCCTTCGCTTTCCGTTCTCGCAGTCCAGGTGTTTCCGCCCAGCGATACCTTTCCGGTGCCTGCCAGGTTGGAAATCTCTTCTGCGACGATCCCTTCCATTCCAATCACGCGGTCTACATTTGTTTTTAAGGTATCCTTATTCAGGAAACGGACGGCTACAGGACGTGTAAAAATCAGAAGTATCAGCGATACAACAAGAAAGCAGACCATCTGAATTACAAATCCGGCTCCGCACATAGCTGCGATCAGAGCAATCAGGGCGCCGCCCGCAAACCAGATGGTTGCCAGACCTAACGTTGCCGCCTCAATCACCAGCAAAACCACAAGCGCAATCAGCCAGTACACTGCATATTCCATGCTCCTCTCTCCTTTCCGATTTCTTGGCTGTTGGATTCATGATACTATATGAGAATGAAAATAGCAAGCGGAGAGGTGGAATATTCAGAAAAAAGACAGGATTTTAAGAACTGGTCGCACAGAGACAGCGCAGAAAACCCGATCTTCTTATTCTTCCATCACATCTTTTCATTTTAAAACGGCTACAACCATTCTTTACACACTCCTATCTGTTGTGATGCAGTTATAGAAACGAAGAAATTTGTAATGTTTAAAGCGTTCGAAAAAGCAGATTACATTTTCATAACGTTTTGCACCTGTGTGAAGTGAAAGGAATGGCTATAAAAATGAAAAACTGGAAAACAGCTCTTTCAAGAAGGAAATAAAGAAAGGAAATATAAAGACTGATTTTTTATTTATAAACTATCAATTCCAAGGCTTGACATCCATACAAAAACAGCTGCCACAACAAAATACATATGCATCTGTATAAAAAGTACCAAGGTAAATGCTAATAATTTCCAAAACAGCGATTTAATCTGCCTTGTATAACGAATGCACTCTTTTAGTGTCAGTTTTTGTTCTACAAACGGGTTTCTGCTGTATTGCTTTAATATCTTCGCCGCGACACGAATTTTTTTCCCTTGATATGTCATTTCTTCTTTGGCAAGATACATTGCACCAATGAGCAGATGAAAGAAAATCAGATCTCCATATTCTCTGGAAAGATGCTTTTCTTTCAGAAACTGTTCAAAATCAGATGCAATCAAAATCCAGTTTCTCATCAGATTCTTTTTCGGTTGATATGTCAGGGACTGGAGATTTTCACGGTAAAGAACGATGCTCTGTGGGACAAAAGCATATTTCGGATGGCATGCACAGCATCTAAAATTATGTGCCTTGTCTTCGGCGTAACTGTATGGGGGAATCCACAAATCGTGAGACTCCAGAAAAGATTTGCGGTAGAGTTTTCCCCAGTCGTAAGAAAGCGTTCCTTTTTGAAAAAATCCATGAAACCGGAACTCTGCGCTGTCCGGGTTTTCTTTTTCCAGATTACTGCAGCATTTCACTTTTTCGCCATTCGCCCTCCATCTGCGATATGTTCCGATCACAATATCTGCCTGCTCTCTTTCTGCCCGTGCGGCAAGGGAACGTATGGCAGATGAATCGTCCAGCTTGTCGTCTGCATCCAGGAAGAGAAGATATTTTCCTGTTGCTTCTTTTATCCCTGCATTTCTGGCTGCTCCACTGCCTTTATTATTCTGATGAATCACACGGATTCTTGGATCTGCTGCAGCAAGTTCCTCACACATTTGATTGGAACGATCTGTTGAACCGTCATTCACCAAAACAATCTCCAACTCTGAATAGTCCTGTTTTCGTACGCTCTCAACACACTCCGTCAGAAATTTTTCCGCCTGATAGACCGGAATAATCACACTTACCAGTGGATAAAACATCTTTTTTCTTTCCTCTTCTCCTATTCTTTGTACCCAAAATATAGCGGATTTTTAAAGAAACGTCAACTGAACTTTGCTTTCTTTTTGTTTTCATTTACAAATGTCTCAGCGTATTGATTCCTCCATTATTCTATAAAACAAGCTATTTCTCATCCACTCTTTACACCACAGTATATGTTGTGCTAAAGTTATAAAAGGGTCAAACATTTGCACACCCATTCCTATTTTTCCTGAAAACATTTTTCGGATATATTCTGCACGTTGGACATTACTGGCAGTATTCCTACTTAGCAGTTGCATCAATATATGGCTTTGGCGAACAGATCATAAAAAAATACGTTTTATCTGTCTGGATGCTTTTGTCATGTTGTTAATCATGAATCTTGGAAATGGATATATCCATTATTACCAGATGCTATCTTAAATAAAATACCAGAAAATGAGCGGTCCAGTGTATATAATTATGAGACAAGTTCCCAATGGCTGCTGTCTGGACTTGAACCTTATGACAAATACTGTATTACAGCAGACCATTTTTCGATGCTTTCAAATGAAATTTTTCAGCATATTCAAAATTTATTCGAGCACAGAGAGCCTATGTACATAGTAACAGGGCGCAATGTGCAGATTCAAAACCAAATTGTACAAACATATCTGGAAAAAGATTATACTGAATTGTATACCAACAACATTTATACATTATATCAAAAAATTCCTTAAACACTAAATAAATCGTTCTCACTATTAAAGTAAAGAAAAAAATATATCAACTTCTACAAAGAAAATTGAACAACTTTGACAATGTAAACTGATTTTTTGTACTGTTTCGTTATCGAAAGTATACTGTTTTTTTTGGTACAATATACGAAAGGATCGTTACAAATGAAAAAACAGATCATTGATTTTGTCATCACATGGGTGGACGGATCAGACCCCTTATGGTTTCGCCAAAAACAGAACGCCAAAAAAAAGCAAGGAGTTTCTGTTGATATCGACGACCGTATTGAACGCTATCGCGACTGGGAAATTCTAAAGTATCTATTTCGTTCGATAGAAAACTTTGCTCCATGGGTAAATAACGTATATTTTGTAACATGCGGTCATCTGCCGGCGTGGCTCAATACAGAATGTCCAAAATTGCAGATTGTTTCACACAAAGATTTTATTCCCGAAAAATATCTCCCCACCTTTAACTCGCATTCCATTGAGTGGAATTTCCACCGGATAAAAAATCTGTCGGAACACTTTGTTTATTTTAATGATGATATGTTTTTGCTGCATCCAATAAAGCCAACCGATTTTTTTGAAAACGGAAAACCCGTTGATATGCTTGCCCTGCAGCCCGATGTTGCAAACGTAGAAGATACCATTATGCCATATATCTATCTGAACAATACTATGCTGCTTGCCAAGTACTTTGACAAACGGGAAAACATGAAAAAGCAGCCAGGTGCCTATTTTCACATCGGATATCCTCCCATGTACTTTGGATATAATCTTCTGGAAATGGCATTTCCACGATTTACCGGTTTTTACACCGTTCATGGCCCGTCTCCTTTGAAAAAGGAGACTTATCGTTTCTTCTGGGAAAAGGAAGAAGAATTGTTAGACGGTGTCTGCAGCCACCCATTTCGTCATAAAGATGATGTGAGCCAATATGTTCTGCGGGAATATCAGAAACTGAGTGGTGATTTCGTTCCAAGAAACACGCACAAGTTCTGTAAATACTTCAATTTAAAACCGGAAAACCCGGAACTGGTAAAGACAATCACAAAGCAGACTGCAAAGTGCATCTGCATCAATGACAGCAATTTTGAAATCCCATATGAACATGTAAAACGGGAACTGAACGATGCCTTTTCCAAACTTTTTCCGCAGAAATCACAGTTTGAAAAGTAAATTTTGTTCCATATTCAGAGGCGGAAATTTATCTGCATCTATTTTGGCATTACGTTATCGGAACGTTCTTGTTTTTTAATCGAAATAGTAACATTTTTACCCCAAATCTATTGACATTTGCGGGATTTTCCTCCTATAATAAGAATTGTAACCAAGGATGATTTTGCAAGAAAAGGACGTGAATATATATGACTAAAAATTACACAAAACCAATCGTTACAATTGATTCTGGTATGGCAGAAGGTGTTTATGCGGCAAGTGGATGTTATACTGCATCTGCATATATTCACCAGACTCCAGAAAACGGACGTGGCGATTACCGTATTCAGGTAAATGGAAAGCATAATGCTGATCATACCAAGGAAGCCCAGGTTCTGACTATCAGTTTCAACCAGAATGTTACTTATGTTTCTGGCGGCGCAGGACTTATTTCCGGTAACGAAACCACTACACTGAAAGTAAAACTGGCTTATCATCAGAATCCAACCGATAATATCGGTTTCGGTGACTTGGTTGTTACTTCCGATGCAGGTCTTGCAATTACTGGAGTAAGCATTACCGATTAATGGATCACTTCCCGTATTCTAAAAAATGGAATGCCTTTTGGCATTCCATTTTTTATTCGCTTGTAACCTGTTTTTACAAATTCGGCTCCAAATTTTGCAGGTACTTTCAATTCTGCAACTTTCTTCAATTTTAGAAATCCTTCTCCATCTCCAAAATTTCTTTCTCGCCCAGCTCCTCACACTTCTTTCCTCGAATCGCATACACTCTCGTACAGATTCCAAGCACCGTCGGCCGGTGTGTCGTTACAATGCAGGTTCGCGGATACGTATCTGTCATAATATTTTTCAGCACTTTCCGTTCCGTCGCCACATCGAGCGCCGAAGTTGCTTCATCCAGCAGCAAAATCGGAGATTTTCGAAGCAGTGCACGCGCAATCGAAAGCCGCTGTGCCTGTCCTTCTGAGAATCCGCCGCCGCGTTCTTTCACCATACTTTCAATACCATCCGGCAGTTTCTCCACAAATTCCCATGCACATGCCAGTTTCAACGCCTCCACGATCTCTTCATCTGTGGCTTCCGGTTTCACATTTCGCATATTTTCTGCAATTGTTCCTGAAAACATCGTATTCCCCTGTGGCACATAAGAAAACAATTTCCTTGTGGACGGCGACAGTGCAATCCGTTGTTCTCTGTCTTCCCCTGCACCAATCCATGCTTCTCCCCCCTGGGCACGCAGCAAGGATAAGATCAGCCGCAGCATCGTTGTCTTTCCCTCGCCGGACGGGCCGACGAGTGCAATAATTTCATGCGGCCACGCTTCCAGTGATGCTTTCGAAAACACTTCTGTTCCCGTATGGTAGGTATAGCTCAAGTCCTCCATAGCAAGCCCGATGCCGCTTGCCCGGTATTTTTCTGCAAACTGCTCCACTTCCCGATCCGCACTGTAGTCCTCCTGCGGCATCTCCACAATATCCATCAGACGGCCGGCTGAGATGCCAAGAGAAATCGCCGATGGCACAAGGCTGACCAGCGAATTGACGGAACCCGTCAGTGTACCGGACAGAGACAGAAACATGGTCATGGTTCCGTAAGAAATTGCCCCGCTCCAGACACGGTAAATTCCCCATCCGTAGCAGCTGTAAGATACAAGATAGCTGATTAACGTCATCAGAAGCGAGGTTGCAATCGACATTTTCTGGAAATCCAGGCGCATTTTGATGTATTCCTGCTGCAGATTTTTCAGGCGATCGACATAAAAGCGGATCATATCGAATGCCTTGATTGTCTGAATATTGGAAAATGCTTCCTGATTAAATCCGTAAAGTTTCGCACTCATCTGTGCGCTCCGCTGGTTATTGTTCGTCATCCGGCGCAGCAGCGGGCGGGACAGAAGCGCACTGAACGGGATGCCAAGCAATGCAAAAATGGCAAAGGTGGGATCATAATGTACCACAATCGCCAATGCACTGATAAATTTCACAGTATAGATCACAAGATTCGGCAGCCAGTTCAGGATACCACTGGAAATATTTGAAGCATCAGAACTCCACCGTGTTACCAGATCTCCGGTAT
Organism: Blautia sp. AF14-40; assembly: GCF_003479665.1. Classification (NCBI taxonomy): domain Bacteria; kingdom Bacillati; phylum Bacillota; class Clostridia; order Lachnospirales; family Lachnospiraceae; genus Blautia; species Blautia sp. AF14-40. The sequence continues at coordinate 182,454 of NZ_QUHK01000004.1, read as the reverse complement.
GATACGCTGTCAGCGATTCCCAGTCCGTGACCAGAATCTTGGCAAAAATATCATTCTGGATTTCGCGGTCTACCTTCAGGTTAATCATCGTAGATGCATACGCAGATGCCTGCGAAATCAGGGTATTTCCAAAAGAAAAGCCGATCATCAGTGCGAAGGTCTGCAAAAGTTTTCCTGTCTGGTGCCCGGTGATAATATCAACCAGATCTTTCGATATCACACTGGACGCAAGAGAAACACCGGTTCCGAAAACACCAAGTGCGGTATAGAAAATCATGGCTTTCCAGTATCGTCTGGCATACTGTGCAATCCACAGAAATTCTTTCCACATCTTCTGAAGCATTTCCGCCTGGAGGCATTTTTTTATTTTTGTCCACAAGTTTCTCATTTTAAAGCCTCCTGCGCAAGTTCATCCTCCGTGATTCTGTGATGCATCACTTCTGCCGCTGTATCATTTTTCGTACAGCGCAGGAAGTAAACCGGCTTTTCATTTGCAATTTCTTCCGCAAAAGCAAGATTCTTTTTCATCAGCCCTGCCGTCCAGGGCGGCGAGATCATCCGCTGCATCACACGGAGTGTTTTCTGCTCTTTCGTCAGGGAAACGATTTTATCCTCCGGCGCTTTTTCCAGCAGCACAATCCCTCCCAGCTCTTTCTTTTCGACTGTGAAAATTTCTGATGTGCCGCACCACGGGATTCCGTATACTACAAACTGATCGCCCTCTTTTCCTATGAGGTTCAGATCTCCGTTCAGAAACGGCGTGTCAAACAGTTTTTTCCAAAGTGCCGTATGAGTCGATTTTCCCATTCCCGACGGACCGGAAAACAGCCATGCTTTTTCCAGATAAAGAAGAGATGCGGAATGCAGCGCAAACATGCCTTTTTTCTGTGCCAGGAACAGAAATACCGGCCGGATCGCCAGAAAGAGGGAATCCTGCTCTTCTTCTGTCATAGGCAGACGGTAATAAATACAGGCGAAGCTTCCATCCGCTTTCATCCAGATTTCATAGATATTTTTAAGAGCCGGGAACCAGAGGACATAGCCTTCTTCCCACGCGCAGACTGTCAGATCTTTATTCCGGATCAGAATGTTTCCATTCTGGTGGCTTTCCGGTACATGCTCGATCAATTCTAACGTGAGATCCGCCGCATCCTGCCTATTTTCTGTTTTTATCACCGTTTCTTCCACTTCTTTTTCTCCTGTTTTTTTCGCTGCCTCTCCTTCTGTTTTCTCTGTTGCTTCTTCCTTTCCTCTTTTCTTCTCAAAAGAAGCAAACTGTTTTGGAATGCAGCCCTCTTTTCCATAAACAGCAATGGAAATTCCTGCGATCTTCAATTCTCCGGCGCAAGTTCCATCCGGAGAACCAAGTTCCCGTCGTACCGCACCAAAGGCAAGAAGCTCCTTCACAAAAGCCTGAATATCTTTTTTCAGTTCCTCCTGCTCTTCTTCCGGCACTTCATAACAGCGAATCATTTTCTGCTGAAGTTCTTCCATTGTTTTTGGTGTTTCCAGCGCTTCCCAGAGAATCCGTGCGGTCTCATTCAGCTCCATTCCTCGCTGCTGGTCTGCTATTTTCTGCCCATAAGGCAGAAGATAATGTGTGTCCCCGATTTTCTGCAGTAAATATCCTTCCTGCCTTCTGATTCTCATAATCTGATTTCCCTTCCTGTGTTTGTTTTCTTATATTTGCTGTCTTTCGTTTTGTATGTAAAGTTATGCTTTTTCTGCTCATCATCCTTTTTATTTTCAGGGTAAGCTGTTATAATAAAATTCAGGTAACTATTCAGAGCCACTCGTCAAAATGCCACGCATTTCGTCGGTTCGGCGTATCCGCCAAATGGAGTTTTTTATGTACACTTACGATATTGAACAACTTTTAAAAAACGGTTCTGCCGTCAAACTGAAACCGCAGGGCTACAGTATGTATCCTCTTTTTCTTCCGGGCCGGGACGAAGCTGTCATTGAACACTGTGTTCCTTCCGAACTTCATCGCGGCGATGTAATTCTGTATCGCCGTGTGCAGGGAATCCTTGTTCTGCACCGCATCTGCCGAATTACCAGGGATGGCTTCTATCTGGTCGGGGACAATCAGACCGAAGTGGAAGGACCTCTTTCCCCGGAGCAGATTCATGGAAAACTGACTGGTGTCGTACGCAATGGAAAATCGTTTTCTGTTTCGCATCCAATTTATCGGATGCTTTCTTCCATCTGGCTCTTTTTACGCCCTGTCCGCCCGTTTTTCTGGTCGGTAACGGCTTTTTTCCGCAGGTTTTTTCAGAAGCACTGATTTTTTCATTGTCCTCTCCGAATTTTTTTCAAAATGCACAGAGAAATTTCTATTGCATCAGGCTTTTCGCATTCCCTTCACCATGGTTACAATGCTCTGAAGTCTCCAGCCTCTTCCAAAGATCACCAGATCCAGCAGCAGCGGAATCGCAATACACAGGAGAAAGCAGACGCAGAACAGAAGCATACCGCCTGCTCCGTATATCAGTGGTACGATTTTCTGCATCAGCAGAACTTCGCCCGCTATGACTGCCAGATACTCTCCGATATCCTGCGCATACCGCAGCGCCTCTCCCGGCATCTCGAGGAAATCCCGGAAATAAATGATATACCGATACAAGATCTGCAGCAGATAAGACAGTAAGGTTCCAAGCAGAACGCCTGCCATCCCATACGGTTTTACAAGTGCCAGTGACACGATCAGATTAAGAAGTGCGGAGGATGCTCCGACATTTTTCTCTTTTTCAAACAGTCCCGTCACGCCCATCACAAGGCTGAGCGGCAATCCCATAATTCGAACCAGCAATACTACAATACAAAAAACAGTAATTCCCCAGCCAAGTTCGTAGGAAGGACCAAGCCAGATATCACGGACAAATGGTGTAATCAGAGAAAACAGGCCAACCGATACAACCGACGCAATGCAGAAAAAGCCAAAGGTCAATTGCCGCAGAATCTCATAATTTCTCTGACGATTTTTTTCTGTAAAATAATCTCCGACCGTCGGCTGGATCGTATTCGCAAGGATCGTGAGAATATTGCTGATCGCCTGCGTAATCATACAGTAATTTGCATATCGTCCTACCGTACCGACCCCGATAAAACCGGAAATAATCAGGTTGTCCGTGCAATACAGCATTTTTTCTGAAATTCTGGAAATAAACAGGCTTTTCAGATCTCTTACAATTCTTTTCGTCAGAGACGATGTGCTCTTTTCTTTTCTCCGCTGGCGCAAAAACGGATATTTCTGCTCCACATACCAGCTGATCCAGATATTCAGCACGACTTCCGTTACGGTTCCAATACCAAGCGCCAGCAGATAATTCTGTTCCCATGTAACCAGCAGAATAATCGCCAGATAGCTGACCACATTTAAAATCAGTCCGGTGATGCTTGCAATGTATTCTTTCTGATCCGCAATCAGCAACGACTTCCGGTACGTTAAAAGATAAGAAAGAACGGTTCGAACCAGCCACATCGCATACAGAACGCGGATATAGGATAACGAATAACTGTTATTTTTCATAAAAAGGTGGATGAACGGCAGAACCGCCATTCCCGCCGCAAATACAAGAACAGCAAAGACGTGATATGCCTTTCGGTAAAGATTCATCAGCGATGCAATCTCTGCCTCATCCTTTCTTGCAAGCGCGCCATACAAATGGTAAACGATTGCCGTGGATATGCCAAGCTCCGTCACGGAAAGGATATTGATGACATTGGAAATAACACCATTCATTCCAACCAGCTCCGCGCCCATGTACAGGTTCATGGCACGCTGGCTGAAAAAGCCGAGGATCAGAAGCGCAAACTGTGAAAGCATACTGAAAAAACTGTTTCGGAATAAATTTTTAATGCGCATAAGTTCCTCCTTCTTCTCGTTTTTATAACATGCTACGCGGGTAAACAGTTCCGTAATTTTACATCACTCTTATTTTCCACTGTTTTCATGGATTTTGTAACATTAAAATGGTATCATATATCTAATACCTGCTATCGTTGCTGCCGTTTCCAGATACCTGTGAATGGCAGTATCCCTTTTGGAAAGGCTTTCCTTTATGAAAACAAATAGAAAAAAATCATTTTCTCATCTTCTGTTTTTTCTTCTGCTTCTGGTATTCCTTGCACTGTTCGCATTTCTTGGTATCCGTTCTTTTTATCGTGCGAATTACATGCCGGAACCATGCACAGAATCCGCAGACGAGTTATCCAATCCATACATTGGATTTTATCACATGTATGGCTATGTTCTTGGAAGCGATACGCTCTCGAATCTTCCTGCCGCCTCCGATAACACTGCCTCTGATTCCGACGCCAAAAACAGGCAGGGAATTGTCATGCTGGAAGTGAATCTGCAGAATTTTTCAAACGAAGATCTATCCGATTCAGCTCTTTCCCAGCTTGATACCATTCTCTCTGCCTGGAAGAAACATGGCAGTCAGGTGATCTTACGTTTTCTCTACGACTGGGATGGAAAAGCAATGGAAACAGAGCCGCAAAGTCTGGAGCAAATTCTGCGTCACATGGACCAGACAGCTGAAGTTGTAAATCGCTACACGGACTGTGTTTTTCTGATGCAGGGCATTTTTGTCGGAAACTGCGGGGAAATGAACAATTCTCACTACATGTCCGATGAGGACTGTACTACCCTGATGCACCATCTGGCAGAGGTAACGGATCCTTCGGTTTTTCTGTCTGTCCGCACACCGGTACAGAGGCGGAAAATTCTGGATTCCTCCGAACGGCCGACAAAGGAAACAGCTTTTGATGGTTCGCTTTCCTCCCGGCTTGGACTGTTTAACGATGGTATGCTCGGAACGGCCAACGATACCGGCACTTATGGTGATACCGCTGCCTCCGCAGACACTTACCGTTCCGCCTGGGTTCGTGAGGATGAGCTTTCCTTCCAGAATGAACTCTGCAATTTCGTCCCAAACGGCGGCGAGGTCACTCTGGATAACCCATTGAATGATCTCGCACATGCCATTCAGGATTTATCGCGCATGCATGTCTCCTATCTGAATTCGGAACACGATCCCGCGGTTCTGGATAAATGGAAAGCAGCTGCTTACAAAGACGAAGCTTCCGTTTTTAACGGATTGTCCGGCTATGATTATATCGAGCGTCATCTGGGATACCGCTATGTCATCCAGGACACTGATTTGGATTCGTCTGATTTTCAGATACAGCTGGAAAATGTTGGTTTTTCTGTCTGCTATCGAAAACTGGATTTACAGCTCACCCTGGTTTCTTCCGATGGTGAGGTTTTCTCATTTCCCATCTCTTCGGATTCCAGATTCTGGATACCGGGGACTACTGCAGAGCTCTCTGTTTCTCTCCCGCTTGCGAGACTCGCCAAAGGAAGTTATACGGTATATTTCCAGATGACGGATCCTGTTCTGCAAAGGGAAATTTTGCCCGCAAACACATTTTCTCATGATACGCATGGATTTTCGATTGGTACGCTCGAAATCAGCAAATTATATTAAAACAATCGGGTCAATTTTGAAAATTCCCAAAAAGGGGCGTCCCTGTTTTTCTCCCTGATTGGCAAATGAAATAGTTCTTCCATCCCGCCTGCGGTACAGCGCCAGATACAGTTTCTGTTCTTCTGGTTCTGCTAATTCCGCAGGCAGTTTTATTTTCTGGCAAAGAGTGGTTTTTTCTCCGCTCTTCCAGAGTCTCGCATCTGTTGCAATCTGTATTTTTTTCTGAAGCGTTCCGTTTCTTTCCAGCTCCAGATAACAGTCTGCCTCTTCGGTCAGTTCTGCAAATCCTTTGTTTTCCAGTGTAATCTGAAGTTCTTCCCTTTCCGAAACAAACTCCACACCTTCCACAACAAACCGATAGCCGAGACGTTTTCCAATTGCCTCCAGGCCGCTTTCGTCCTCGACCGTTTCTGCTTTCCATTGTTCCAGCCGTCGTAAATCATACGTACTGTTCAGATAGGAAATATGCATTCTTTCGAGATCCGCCATTGCTTTTGGGGCCGAGACGAAAGGAGCCGGTTCTGCCCCACTTCCCCATATGGTCTCTCCGCCGCAAAATTTTCCGCACATTTCGTTTTTCTGCCATTCCAGTTCTTCTTCCCGGCTGCAGATTTTCTGTCCCGGTGTTTCCGGTGACAGTGTGCCATACGTTCCAAGATCCGTTTCCGATCCGAATATCCCATCGTTAAACAGAGTCAGTTTTTTCTTTTCCTGCTCCGTCCATCCCAAAGTCAGTTCCCGCCACTGCGCCGGTTTCCGCACTGCAACCGGGCAGGCGCCGTCCACTGCTTTTATCATGGTATCGGTCAGGGTTCGAAAGGCATCCGGGGTCAGATAACGGGAACCGTGCATTTCGCCCCAGTTCCCGATCAGAATTCCCTGTACTGCAAAAATATCGTCCGCATATTCCCGAATGACTTCTCCGATCTGCTGCATATGTTCTTCCACCAGACGGATACTGCCCGGCTCTTTCTCCAGTCCTTTTCCCTCAAGATCATAGGAAAACCGCAGGATCATTCCTTTTCTTTTCTCCCGAAAAAATGCCAGAATCCTTCGAATCCATTCCAGAGACGGTTCTGAAATCGGCTTGTCCCGGAATGCTCCGATATCAATTCTGAGAAGGACAAGTTCTTCCTCTTCACAGGCGATGTAGAGCGGTTCCCCGGTTTGCGCCGCGTTGAAAGTATATAAATGATACCAGCCACACCCGGGATTCTGTATCGCTTTCCTGCTTTCCTGAAGTATCGCTTTCTGGAAAAGCTCTTTTTTATCCTGTTTTCCCCGCAGTTCTGGAAATTCTTTCTTTTCTGCCCTGCCTTTAGCTTCTCTTCCCTTCTGCCAGCTCAGGATACTTTTTATCTTCTCTCTCCACATCAATCCGTCCTGCTCCTGCATCCATTTTCAATACCTTACACCGGAAAATCACAGCCAGGACACTGTAAAACATCCGCATCATATACCAGATTGGCTTCAAACCAGAATGCATGCTTTTCCCCGAAGTCCGAGCATGCATAACAGCTGGAATCTCCACAACTTTAAAATCAAGAAGCAGCATCTGAGTAATCATATTAGTATCCGGATATTTATCATCGAAATGATTATATTTGGAATAGTATAAAACAGCTTTCCGGCTTAAACCCTGCAGTCCGGTTGTCGGATCCGCAATTTTCCGTCCAGTTGCCAAATACAGCATTTTTCGAAACAGGACAAATGCCATTTTTTTTGCAAAGGAAACTTCAAACTCTGTACTCCCCTTCATGAAACGGGATCCAAGCACAATGTCCGGCGTTCTTCCATCATCATCTTTTTCCTTTAATCTCTGGTAAATTTTCGGGATATTGCACACATCGTGCTGCCCATCCGCATCCATCTGAATAACATAAGAATAGCCCCTTCGGATTGCATATTTATATCCAAGCTGCAGCCCACTGCCATATCCCAGATTAAAAACATGAGTAACCACCGCACAGCCATATTCCTTCGCCAGCCAGTTGGTATTGTCAGAAGAAGCATCGTTCATGACCAGCACATCAACAATATCTGCTATCTCCGGCTGCGCCAGCTGTTTCATGACCTTTTCTATATTTTTTTCCTCGTTGTATGCCGGAATAATCAGCAGTACCTCTTTTTGTCTCATATGTATGTCCGCCTCATTTCATTAGATTCAGCAGTTTCCAGATTTCCTCTGTCTGACCGTTCATTTTCTGTTTTGCCGCTGCTGCAAGCCGTTCCCGTTTCTTCGGATCATCCAGCAGTTCTTCTACTTTTTCGGCAATGCCTTCCGGTGTCAGCGTACAGAGAAGACCATCTTCCCCGTCCACAATCTGCTCTCTGTTTCCCGCACAGTCCGATGCAATCACAGCACAGCCAAGTGTCTGCGCTTCCTGGATGGCGATGCTTTTTCCTTCAAACCGTGTTGCATGAACGTAGAGATCACACTGTGCATAATAAGGAAACAGATTCTCTTTTGCACCCGGCAGCTGGAAATCTTCCTGCAGGCCAAGCTCTGCAATCTGCTTTTCGAGCGCATTTCTCTCGGATCCCTCTCCCAGTACATACCATCGCGCCTCATAGCCATCTTCGCGGATCTTTTTCATGGCCGGAATTGCGATGTCATATGCTTTCTGATAGGCCAGTCTTCCGACAGTTAAGATTCGAATTCCTGTATAGGAATCTGAAAAACCGCCCGGCAGCTGCGCCTCACGCGCAATCCGGTCTGTATCGAGAATATTGTGAAAAACCTGCACTTTCTTCTCATATTCCGGATAAAATTCCAGAAAATGACGGCGCGTCTCCTGCGAAACGGTAAAGATCTGATCCATCTTTTCGTAGCAGTCCCGATCCATTTCCCTTGTATAACCGGAATTGCCGTATGCAATATGGACAAAGGCAGCTTTTTTCTTAGCATTCACATGATCGGCAACGTAATAAGCAGAACCGCCTTCCAGCTAAGCAACCGCCAGATCGAAGGTTTCCGAAAATCGGTCTGCTCCATCCGAAATTACACGCCAGAGCAGCTTGTCCGGCTGAATGTTTCCAGTTTTTTTCATTCGGAAAAAATTTTGTATCACATATTGCATTTTCTTTATGGTGCGACCATGGCGGAAAAACGCCAGAAAAGATGTCTGTATCAGTTTTCTCCGCCCCGCACCGGACAGCACAGAAGCGGTACAGATTTTCTTATTTTTCACATGTACCCTCTGCGGTACCTGGGAAATCATTTCACCCTGCCCCAAAAGTACGTAAAGTGAAATTTCATATTCCTCCGCATCCAGGCGGCGCAAAAGTTCCAGCAGCGCTGTTTCCGCTCCCGCCCGGCCAAGGGTGTTGATCACAAACAAAATTTTCTTCATTCGTTCTTCCTTCTTCTATTCCCTTATAACTCTCTTGCATTTTTGCCCGTCAGTTTTTCCAGTTCTCTCAGAATTCTTTCATTCTCCTGGTTCAAAAGAGAAACCAGAATCGCCAGTTCCTGGTTTTTCATTAACAGGGAAGAGATCTGAATTGTCATCTGGTAAACGCCCCACAGAACCAGAAGCGCTGTGATCAGAAGAACAACGAGGCTCCCAAGCCCGATCCGGCTGCTCCATCCGGAAAATCTCGGAACCGCTCCGCTTAAGATTGCTGCAATTCCAAGCAGTTCCCAGGTAACTGCCAGGTTTACGGTCAGCTTCTTTTTCGCATGAAGCACGAAGGTAACGATCATAATTCCAATTCCCATCAAAATAACGCAAGCTTTTACAATTGCTGCTGTGCTCATTTACGCTTCCTCCTTCTGCTCTTGCTCTGCTTTTCTTTCATAAACCATACCGGATGGCCGTTTCCCCTTTCCCTGAGGAATCAGATTTCCACGGCAAAAGACATGTCTGTCCATGTTTTTTTCTACCCATCGCAGTCTCGCATATGCCACACTCCATCCTGCAAATGCTCCTGCTATGACCCCGGCGCCATACCAGATCACCGGTAAATGTGTTGCAATCAGACTGCCAATCCATGTCACCAGGCAAAACACGATCGCTGTCCAGATTGCCCCTGTCAGATCGTCAAAATAATACAGGAAGATAATTTCCGCATACATCAGAAACAGAATAAAATATCCAACCGCAAGTGACGGATAAATTTTCAGTGTCATACCGGAAAATCCCTCCCCTGGTAGCAGAATAACACAGATCAGATAAACCACAACAGAAATGATAAACTGTAACCGCGCCAGTGTCATCAGTTCACTGGAAAGCTGACGGAACATCCGTTTCTTCGCATTGTCAATATCGGCGCCTTTTCCGCCGATGACTGCCTCCGAGTACAGTTTATATTTTTCGTGAAAGTTCATCTCCACACGCGCAATAAAGATGATCGTTGCGGAAATGTTGGTAAACATGGCGAGACAGGATGCCATATCGTATGGCTGGTTACATACGAAACTTTTTGCAATCTCCATCCGCATATCCGTTGTCCAGAACACAAAATTGTGAATGTATAACCCAAGGATATACAAAAAGTTTGTAAAAATCAATTTCCAATATTTCCTAAAATACTGCAGTACCGGCCGGTAATGATTGCTATTTCGCACAAAATACCGGCGGATCAGCGCATTTTCCAGCGTTGCCGTCACAAAAAATCCGATCGTCAGAGAAAACAGCATACTCCATGTTGTCTCCCACTTCAGAATAAAGTGTAAAATCAGGGCAAGGACAAATGCCACCAGCATGCCGAAGAAAAAATACTGTGAAATCCGTTGATAATCTTTGCAAATAGAAAGATAAATCATCGAGTAAAAAACAAGCACCAGACTGATATAACCGCAAAAGCCACAGAATACATATGCGGTTGGTACCTTTCCCACAAAATGTTCCCAGAGACAGAACGGAATCCCCAACAGACAGCTGAGACCAATGTTCAGAAGCATACCAATATGATAGCAGGGTAAAATATCCTGATACCGCTCTTCGTAGATCACATCAGACATATAGCGGGACAGCACCGCATTAAACGGGGACGCCGTCAGAAGAGAAAAGATAAAGGTATAAAGAATCGTGCAGGAAAACAGCTCTCTTGTCACATATCCCACACTGGCAAAATCCAGCAGATATTCCATTAAAATCAGATTGATAATGATGACAAACATGGGCGCAACCGTCACTACGGTGCTGTAGAAAAATCCAACCAGATTTGTCGTAAGTGTATTTTTTTCAAAAATCCGATTCAGCCGAACTCCGATTCCTGCCATATCCTCTTCCTCCTTTTTTGTGCCTGCTCCGGTTTTACTTTTCCTTATCCGGCAGTTTTACCGATTCTTCCTTCCACTCCAGCCCCATCTGTTCTGCGAAATCCCGGTAAATCTCCCAGTATGTTTTCTGCATATATTCTACTCTATATTTCTCCATCACACGGCGATAGCCGGTCTCTCCCATTTCCAGGCGCATTTTTTCATTTGCCGCCATATCCAGCATCGCCTGCGCGATTTCTTCAATATTCATGATATGCGTGACAATTCCGGCCGCACCGAAATCATCACTTTCCCCGTAAATCAGTCCATAGCAGTTTCCGACATCCGTTGCAATCACCGGCTTATGCGCCGCATAGCTTTCCAGAATGGTCAGCGGCTGTCCCTCACTTATGCTGGTCAGAATGGTCACATCCATTCTTCCAAGATAATCGCGGATATTGATTCTTCCGGTAAAAACAACATCCGGGATTTCCATATCCGAGACAAGCTGGAAACACTCCTCGGCATATTCCCGGTCTTCTTCCCATGGTCCCATAATCCAGAGTTTCAGACGGTCATCTTTTTCTTTCGCAAAACCAAATGCCTGAATCATCGTTTTGACATCTTTAATCGGGGTCACACGCAGTACCGCACCGATGTTGATTTTTCCTTCATCTTCTTCCGTTTTCCCCGGAATATTCTGCAGATTTTCCACACGGATTCCGTTTGGCGTGACCATGGTTTTTTCGATCGGGCAGCCAAGTTCGATCTGCAGTTCCCGTGCATGTTCAAACAGTGATGTAATGAGCGTCCCTTCGTTGTACGCCAGCTTTGACATTTTTCGAAACTGATCGATCCAGATATTTTTATAGATTCCTTCTACCCATTTGGCTTTGATCAGTTCTTCTTCCCGCTCTCTGGTGTAAATTCCGTGCTCAGAAATCAGGAGACGGCTGCCGTAGAAGTGTTTTGCCATGGCACCAAGAACCCCCGCATAACCGGTTGCAACACAGTGGTACAAATCGGCACGCGGTATTTCCGTCTGCATGGTGAGAAACAGCGGCAGATAAATCGAACGCATCGTCCACAGGAAATCAGAAAAGACAATCTGACTGTATTTCAGATTATAGCAGTCTCTGACCGCATTCAGAAAATCCTCCCCCATCAGTAGCGCATTCAGGGAAACATTTTCTTTCTGGAAAAGGTCAAACAAAACATCCCACTCGATGTCCTGATCCAGAATCAGACTGCGCAGTGCCTGATACTGTTCTTTTTTCAGCCGTTTTCTGTGCAGTTTCTTGCTGCCGCTCCAGTCCACATCGTCAAGATAAAGTTCATAGACCGCAGACACATTTTTCGGCAATTCATAGGCATATTTTCCCCGCTGGGAACGATTTGCCGCAATTGCAAGAATCACAAATTCCGTTTCCGGAAACAGCTGGATCAGGCTGTGTACCCAGCTTGAAACACCTCCTACGACGAAAGGGTAGCATCCTTCCGCAACAATGCAGACTCTCATTCGTTTTTCGCCCCTTTCTCATAGTAATACCGTTGATCCGATGCTCCAAGCGTAATCCTTACCTCACTTTGCTCTGCGCGAATCAGCCACGCGGAATCTTCAAGTTTTTCTGCTGTTCCGCCTGTAACTTTTCTGACATCTTCATTGTGCGTGCGAAGAACATAATACGCTGTTTCATCGGTTCCTGTTGTCCTTAATGTGATGGCATTGTCTTCTCTGTCATCTTCATAACGGGAATTCAGAAATGTCCGGATTCTGGTGTCACATTCCGATACGGTCGTGCCGTCAAAACCGGAGAATAGCTTCCAGTACGTAGAAAGATTCGCCGCAAATTCCTTGCCGATATTTTCCCAGCGATCCTCTTCTGTTTTCGGATAAAGAATAGCATCCAAATCCAGCAGAACACTGGTATATCCAAGTGCAGATTCCACACTCTTTACTTTCATCCAGGAACGGTATGTAAATTGCTCCTCTTCTTCCGATATCACTTTCTGGCTTGTAACCTGATCGTTCTGATATCTTACAATATCCCCCTCGGTATCCTTGGCTTTTACAACCGTACGAATCTGTTCAAGAACAGGCTGCTGCAATGCTTTTTCCATTTCTTCATCCGTCTGTTCTCCAGCGTAAAAAGAAGAAAAAGCAAACGTATTCAATTTTTTTTGCATGAACTCCTGATCTTCCTGCAGTTTCTGTATCACATCCGTTTCTGACTCACAAGTACCGGAAAGCCCTGTTTCCCCTTTTTGCTCATTAATCAGTTTCACATAATAGTTCAGCATACTGCCATCTGGTTTTGTTGTACTGCTGTAATCAAGCTTCGGCGCCAGCATACAGGTCAGTCCGAGATGATTCTTTTCATAAACAGAAGCAAAAGAGGGCCAGATGATATCACGGTTAACAGCTGTTGCTGTGTTGCCGTAAATCTCCTGCATCTGTGCTGTATTTTCCTCTGTCAGAACCGGAAAATTAGCAGCAATCAGATTCTGTGCATTTACGACCGGGTAAATCAGATAATCTCTTGTCTCGTAAAGCATTCCGGTCAGGATTCCAAGTCCCGTTTCATCCTCCATATAATCTCCGTTTACTGCAAAAACATAGGCATTTCCCGTACTTTTTCGCCAGATTGCAACGGGATGTTCCTGCACTTTTAAGGTACTGTCTTCCGGAATACCTTTCATATAAGCTTTCGTACCACCTGCCAGTTTAAACCACGGAAAAGTCAGTTCAAGATCCTGCATCTTTTTCTCTTCCTGTTTCTTCGCCTCATAAATGTTTTCTCCGCCAAGCATCAGATTCGCATACAAATCCATTCCCTTCACCGTTACCTGATCTGCTGTAATTTTTTTGATGCCAAGCAATTCCATGAATTTCTGATTCTTTTTTATCACAGAAACATCAGGCAGATTTGCAAATACAAGATGAATCCCCTGTTCTGTACATTTTTGCAGTTCCACGGTATCCTTTACGGTTGTCCAGTCTATATTTTCCGAATTCACAATCACCATTTCCGGCAGCCTGGTATCTTTTTTCTCCATTGCTTTCTCATATTTTGTTATCGATGAATAGACTGCTGACTCATATTTCATATACCGGCACCATTCCTGAACAACGGTACCGATAGAGTCGCTCTTTTCTGCTCCGATATAAACAATGGTTCCCCTGCTGCCCTCTATGTTAATCTGATCGGAAGCATCCACTGCTCCAAATGCTCCGCTTCCATCCGCTAACGTTTCTTTATCCTTCGCATATGCATTTGTATCGTAATAGTTCAGCTTTTCTCTTGCCACATTCAATCCCTGGAATAAGAAAAGAACGATCGCCATAATGATTGTAATTGCTACAAAATTTCTACGCGAAACCATCTCTATTCTTCCTCGCTTCCTGCCTTTGGCGTTGGATTGTTATATCCGTAATCAATTGCAAAATTGTACGGACTGTTTACGTTCTGCTGTACACGATAACAAATAAAACTGTCTGTTTCATAATAGACTTCCATCTCGTCTGGATAAAGTTCTTTAAATTTCTGTGTCCAGTAATAAATATGGCACATCGTATACCACCGGTTTTCTGCAAAATACGGTTCAATTCCGCCTGCTGACGGAAGGGATGCTTCTGCTCCCTCCACGGTTACTTCTTTGTGGTTGGTACTTCCCGCATAATCAATTGGAATTTTTTCCACAAAAAAATATACATTCTGTGTCGGCATAATGATCTCCGGATTTTTTTCCAGATCCTGCAGTTCACGCAGAAAAGTAATGGTCTCATAATGGTAGCCGTAAAACTCCGTCATTCGAAGTTCATCATCGGCAGAGCAGATGGTCCAGGTGAAATTCCTGTTTTCTTTTAAAATATTGGTAACGCAGGCAATCGCTCCATTATCTTCCAGAGCGTCTACAACAATCGGCTTTCTCAGAAGACCATTTGATATCACAGCAGAAACCGCTATGACTAAAGTAAGGATAGATGCAACATTGCTGACCCATCTTTTCTTCCACCATCGTATCAGGAGATGTACGATGGCATCTGCTCCCAGCGTCCATGAAAAACAAACCGAATAGCAAAGGAAAATGCTGCAGCGGTTTGGATCCATCAATGCCGGCAAATGCAGCAGGGATGCACATTGCAGACAGCACATACAGAGCAGATAAAAGGCAGTGGAAAAAATCACTCCCGCAAAATCAATCTCCCGTAAAAGCACCATCAAACTTCCAAGCGCAGCCAAAAGCACAATACTTCCCAGGGTAATTTCCACAATATATGGTTTTACATTCATCACATTTACGCGAATGCTGCTTCGAACTGCTGCAAATTTTTCTTTTAAACGTTCCTTTAATGGCTTCTGCTGCTCCTTCGCTTGTTCTGCCAGTTTCTCTTCAGCCGCTTTTTTCAGCGCCTCGACCTGTGATGCACTGACTGTTGAGCCGCCATCCCTGTTTTCTGTCCCCTCACTTTCCGAAATGGTGCTCAGCTCTGTATTTTCCACCAGAGAATCTGTCGCTTCCGTTTCATCATCCTTTCCTCCATTGATAACACTTAATCCCCAGTACAGGGATCCCTGCAGTCCTTTTCCCATCGCAACACCCGCCGCCATGGGCAGTACAGAAAGCAGCACACTCAGGATTCCCGTTGCCATAATTCTGCGGAAATACTTCCACCGGGCAAACCGGAAACAAAAGCCGACTGCAACGCCAATGCAAAACAGCCCGGCGATCATCGTGCTGTAAAAGTGGATCGTCAGCGTAAGCGAAAATCCAATGGCAAACTGGATCAGATACCAACGGCAGTTTTGATCCAGTTCTTTTTTTTCATTCTCTTCTGCCTTCTGCTCTTTTGCAAATTCCTGAAAAAAACGGATCGCCATGCAGACAGACGTCAGAATAAAGATCATACTGAATTCCTGCGGCAGCGCACCTTCAAATCTTGCATACGTATTCCGGTTAAAAATATCCATCACATAGAACAGCACGCCAAGATATGGAGTAAATCTTCCCTTGCACACCATTTTCAGCGCCACAACCATTGCCAGATATACAAAATATGTCTGCACTACGCCAAAGATCCGCAGCAAGACATACGTTTTGATCCCAAACACCATATGCAGATAATAAATCACGATGTGAAATCCATACGGGTACACACCTGCAACCCAGATGTTGTTCCGATCCAGCTCATTGATCCAGTAGTTGTGTACCGGGATATCACTGGCTTTATAACCGTAAGCTTCGATCATATTCGGCCCATAGACATACGTAATTGCCGCAATCGCGGCCCCCATCACAGCAAGCTCCAGCAGCACATTCAGCCATTGCTTTCTTTTTCCACGGAAAAACCGCCTGTAAATGGTCCCTCGCAGCTGCACAAGCGAAGTTTTCTTTCCACGTTCTCCACTCAGCAGACGCTCTACATTCTCCAGAACCCACTCGATCACACCTGGAATCTTACTTCTTCTTTTCCAGATCCACACCAGAAGAAACGGCCCCACGGTGCCTGCCGTCAGTGTCACACGATTGCTGATATGAAGAAACTGCAGCAGATATACCAGATAGATGATATAAAAATTTCCCGCAAAAAAATATCCGGTCAGCTGTTCCGCAGCAGAAAAACGGCGGAACCGCTTCCGGAGTACCAGCCATGGGAGGAACAAAGTTACAATGCCATATGCCGCGACAATTTCCAGAAACTGTAAAATTGTAAGCCATTTCATTGTCATAATCTCTGTTCCTCCTTTCTGCTTTTCTTTTTCTTCCTGCTTAACTGAAAATCCGGATCAGCTCCAGCGTCTCATTATCAATAATAATATCAGACTCTTTCAGTTCCTGCAAAACTTCGAAGAATTTCTCTTTTTCCCCCATTGTGAAATACAGTTTTAACCGGCAGGTATACGCTGCCAGCGCATTTCCGTGCTGCCGTGCCAGACGCATACACCACTTTTCGGTTTCCGGAATTTTTTTTAAATCCAGAAGTTTCAGGCACAGTCCCTCGTACCGGTCTGCCGTAATTCGTGCACCGTTTTTCTGGTACAGCGATTCGGCCGCTTCTTCCAGCATATTGACATACTTGGTCTGCTCCATTGTTGTAAAAATTTTCTGACTTAAAATTCGATTCATATAATCGATCAGCATTTCTTCACATTCTGTTTCCGTCTCTGTTTCCTGCTGCATCTGCGTGTACATTTTCTGCACATTGGACCGGAAATCGTTCAGCTCATCCCGCAATACCGAGGCCGCATAATGGGATGTCTCAGAATCTTCGCTGTTCAGTGCCATGGTAATGGATTCCAGGGATTTTTGCATATCTCCGCGGATCACATTCAGCATCAGCATACGCATATTCCGCTTGTCACTGACGGCAAGCGATTCTTCCAGCGGCGCCATGTTGCGCTCCCGCTCCTCGTCCGCTTTCAGATGTGTCTGCACACGTTCCTTGCTGAAAATAACATCTTCCAGATCGACCGCCTGGCGGAATACCGTCTTGTAAATCAGATAACTGCACAGAAAAAATGCCGGACCGACGACCGGGCAGAGAACCATGACGATAAAACGAATAAAAAATGCTCTCCGATTGTCGTACTGAATCTCCTCCCCCTGCTCTCTTTTCAGATCACACGCCGGAACATAAAGGAAAATTCCAACCAGCAGATACACAAGCGCAATCAGAGCATTCACGATCCACAGGATCACAAACGCCAGTGTTCCGTTTATGCTCATGCGGCCACCTCCCCATTTGCAATTGTACTCTCATATCCAGCTTCTGCAAAACGAGTAATAACACCCAGCGCATTCTTTTCCTCTGTATCCGAAAGCAATACATACAGGCCGCCATCCAGCATTCCGACGTAATCGGTCTGTCGCAGTTTCTTTCCGAGCACCTCTGCTGCTTCCAGATATTTTTCTTCTCCGCAGGTAATCTTTACCAGGGAACATTCTGTCAGTCCATTCCGCTTTGCCTCAAAAAACGCACTTACCAGCTGTGTAAATGCCTCTTTTTCCAAAATGCTGCTGTTGCCCAGATAACGGTGCTCCCGGAGTGCTTCCAGATAACGGTTTGCACGGACAACCGCATTCTGAATCAGATAGCTGATGACCGTCAGACGATTGGACTCGGCCAGGTTCATGCGGTCCCACGGAAGTCCCCACAGCATCAGAATGATCTGCATTTCATCCTCCGCATAAATGGCCTGCGCCATCAGCGGATAGCGCTCATCCATCGTCTTGTTGATGAATACGCGGCGTTCTTTCAGATCCGTATACATCGCTTCCATCTCCGGGTAGCGGATGGAATTTCCCAGCTTTCTGGCCGTCGGCGAAGTAAAGGAAAAGAGACGCGCATACGACTGGTTGGCAACGGTGTAAACCGCCACATCCTCCGTATTCATCAGCTTGGAAATCGTCTGTGCTGCATAGAAAAGCACCTCATAGGCACCGTATTGATCCAGTGACGATGTAATTTCATAAATTTTTCCAAGACTGTCCTTCTGGTTGACAAGCTGCAGTTCAAAAATCTGTTTCATCCGCACATTGCTGTCGTTGATCTCAGTCATATCGCCAAGCTGTCCGTGCAGATAGCTGATCTCCTCCTGATCGTCCTTTTTGATATGATGAATCTGGTCACGCATGTAACCGACTACCATGCCCAGGATAAAAAGCTGCGCCATCCAGATATACGTACTGTAATCCATCAGCACTTCCAGACCGCTCTGGTTATACATCTGGCGGAAACAGTAGCCAGCCGTCGCCAGAAGCGCTGAGAAGATCGCCTGCTGCTGTCCATACACAATCGCAAACAAAAGCACATACAAAAGATACGCATCCAGCTTTGCAAAATACTGGCTGCCGACCGCACGGTTATGAATCATAAAGAACGGGATAAAACAGATCAGGTTTTCCAGATACGGAGCCAGCATGCGGAAAATCCGCACCAGCAGTCTCCAGACCCGGTTGCCCCATCCGGCGCCCGTATCTTCTCTCTGTAAAAAGGAACTGCTGTATTTCTTCATATACTCTACAACAGCTTTTACGCCTTCTTCGTATGGGACAAAAATTTTTCCGTCAAATTCTTTCCTGTACCGTCTGCCATCCAGCACCAGGCGATAGCCCTCTCCGACGGTATCATCCCGAATCGTCGTTCCGTCTCCCGCATTCTGCTGAATCAGCTCTGCCAGTTTCATCTGACTGATGACCTCGCCGGAAGAAATGTGATACAGCGGATATTTCGGATGCTCTGCCATCATCACGCGGTACGCAAACTCCACCGCATCGCTCTGATAAATCATGGAAAAAACATTTCGGCTGTTTGCTGCAATCTGATTGGTTTTCAGCATTTCCAGCATCATCTGGAAACATGGGTTATTGTCGGCCTTTCCTTTCCGTGGAATATCATACATATGATCGAAGCGCAGAACCCGCGTGTCCATCTCTCTGGTGTCACGATAGCTTTTGCAGATATTTTCTCCCTGCAAAATCGCCATTGCCTGAAAGCTTTTGGACGATGCCGGTTCCGTTTCGTGGATATCGCTGCTGTAAGACCGGCCATAAACAACTTCGGAAGACAGGTACACAAAACGACCATTTTGTTTAAATGCATACGCCGAAAGAAGGTTCGTCAGATCTGCGGTGTAACGGACCGACTCTCTTCTGGCATCACTCCAGTCATAGTTGGTATCGTAAGCTCCGAGAAAAATAACAAGATCCGGGTTTACATTGGTAAAAATTTCCCGCACGCTCTCGCTGTCGTAGGGGAAATTATACCGTTCGAAGACGCGGCGGTACTTTCCTCTTCCATCCCGCTTTCCGGTCAGCAGATATGTCTTATGTCCGTCTTTTTCCATTTTGGTGATCAGAGCATCCATCAGTCTGCTCTCGCCGCCGACTAAAAATACTATCATACGCTACCTCGCCGTTTTCGTAGATTTTTCAAACACGCTCCAGGATACCATAGTTTCGGAATGTTTCCAGCACTGCGTTTACGTCCTCCTGCACTTCCTCCGCCGGCATATCGTAAGCTTTTCCGAGCCGTTTTGCAATCTCTTTTGCAGATACGGCATCGCCGGTCTGCTCGTAAATAAAAGCTGCTGTTTCACTCAGTGTGAGTACCTGATTCATCTTTTCCGCCGTCGCCCCATATGGAATCAGAACATATTCGTCTGCAATCTGTCTGAGTACAAAATCACCTTTTCTGGTCATTTTTATCTCCATTCTTCTGCGTCTTGCTTTTCTTTCTTACCTCAGAGAAAAACAAGGATACTAATAGTTCTATTATAGCCCTACCCAATTGCATTGTAAACTTTATTTTGCTTTTTATTGATATCTGTAATAAAGTTTTATTTCTCTGCACTTTCTTTTTCCATTTTGTGATATACTAAAACATATTTGAAAAATCTTTTCCCCAAAGGAGTATCTTATGCAGCCGCTTGATGCCGTTTATTTACAGATTTTAAAAAATTTATGCACGGATTTGTCCGAACCGGTCCCGCTTGATGGTGTGGATCCGTCCGCCTTATACCGTCTGGCCGAAAAACACTGTTCGCTTCCGTTTCTTCTGCCATATTTTGAACAGCAGCCGCAGTTTTCTGCTCTCAAACAGCAGACGAAGCAGATGCTGCTCTCCTATTATCAGCTGGAACATTTTACACGCCTTACTTTTTCGCTCCTCCTTGCGGAGAAGATTCCCTGCTTTCTCTTAAAGGGCATCAGTCTCGCCGCCAATTATCCCATTCCCGAATATCGGAAGCTGGGAGATCTGGATCTTTATATTCCCGAAAAAGATGCTTTTTCCCGTGCCTGCCGGATTCTTAACGCTCATGGCTACACGGAGGAGCCGGAGGAGAGCGATCACCATGTCACCTACCGCTTCACTTTTCCCGAGACTGGCCGCTCCTTTACGCTGGAACTCCATTACCGCATCGTCGGTATTTATCAGTTTTCCCGGGCCAATGAACTGGTGGACGAAATTTTTTCCGCCAGTCATCTGAAACCATCTTTCGTGGAACTCTACGGTCAGACCTATCCGGTACTGCCGCCAACGGAAAATGTGTTTTACATGCTGCATCACATGCTCAAGCATTACCTCTACAGCGGTTTTGGCAGCCGTCTGCTCTGCGATTTCACTCTGTATCTGGAACGTTATGCCTCCGAGGTTAATTTTGAAAAAATCCACTTCTGGTGCCGGGAATCGAAAATTTTTCATCTGTATGAGCTGATTCTGGAATCCTGCCGTATTTATTTCGGTCTTTCTGCCTCCATTGATCCGCAGGTTCACTGCTCTGCCTCTGACTGTGCCATTTTTCTGGAAAAAATTCTCGCAGACGGCGATTTCGGCAGTGATACACAGAGAAAAATTGTCAGCAGCGGTTCCTACCAGCACACCGGTATCCATGCCTGGTTCCACGAAGGCCATATTCAGATGAAGCTGCGGTTCCCAAAGCTTCATAAATGCGTACTTCTCTGGCCGGTTCTCTGGGTCATCACATTTTTCTGTTTCCTGTCCAACACCTACCGTATCCGCCACACGACACTGCGGCAGACGCTGGCAGACTTCCGGGCCGATAACCGGAAGACCAAGCTGTTAAAAATCTTCGACAACAACGATTTGCAATAAAACGAAAAACGAGTAAGCGAACGTCTCCCCTGTTCACTTACTCGTTTTTCTGTTCTGTCAATCTATGGGAATGCGTCTTCCCTCTGCCTATCCCCTTGCAAAGGTTCCACGCCTGTTTTTAATAAAAATGCTGATATCCGATCTGAATTCCGCTGCCGTAGCCGCTGTTGAAATACAGGCATCCGCCAACCGGGCTCTCACCTGCAAGTGCAGCCTGTGCAGCTGCGTAACAGTCACTTCTCGCTCCGCGTGCGAGCACACTCTGGAAAGTTCCGGTCGCAACCGGTGTAAACTGTCCACTCTGATAAATAACGCCGGAAATGCTGTTCGGGAAGGAACCGCTGTTGACACGGTTTACTACAACCGCTCCGACTGCCACCATTCCTGTGTAGCTCTCGCCGCCTGCCTCGCACTCGATCAGTGCTGCAAGCATTGCCACATCATTGCTGTCTGCGGAAATTACCGATGCACTGCCTGCTGTGGAGGCTGCTGCTGCGCTGCTTGCCGCACAGGCCTGTGATGCCTGGTATTCCTCCATGGAAACAGCACCTTTTAACTCCTCTGAAAGTGTCACATAGTCTCCATGAACGTATGCGCTGCTTCCGCTGTACTGGATCTGATACCAGTCAGCCTCTTCGCCGAATATGCTGACTTCACCATTCTGTGTCAGTGTTCCAACCTGCGCGGAATCTGTGGATGCTGCCTCACGGACACGAAGGCTGTCCGCCTGAACAACTCCGGTGATACCGCACATATTGCGGTAATGTGCTTTTGCCTCTTCCCCAAATACCAGATATTCATTCTTTATGTAGCCTTCTACACCATTGGAAGAGATCTTGCTCCACTCGTCTCCTTTTTCTGTTACAGTAACCGCATAGCCCGGCATCAGAACTCCGACGATCTCGGAATCTGCGTTTGCCTCGCTGCGGATGTTGACATATCCTTCTACGTTTGCTGCAGCCATTGTGCTCCAGTCTGTTTTATTTAAAATGGTTTCTTCCTTTGTCTCTGCTTTTACGGGTGCAGCCATGATGACAGTCAGTGTGAGCACGCTCCCCAGGATGCCCGGCACATAACTTTTTTTGAATGTCATACTTACCTCCTGAATAATTATTACGTTTTTGTTACATCTTGTTACAAACCGATTCTACCAGTGTTACATCTTTTTGTCAACTAGAATATTTCGACAACATTCCTGTCTTTTCCCATCGTTTTTTTCATAGAACCCACAATTTTTCACCACTTTTCCGCTTTTTTGACGAATTGGATCGGTTTTTATTCCCACTTTTTCTTCTGCATGCGGCCTGCCTGGAATACTTTTCCGTGTCTTGTTTCCTTCTTTTTATTTTGCTTTTGTTTCACATTCTGCCCTTTCTGCCCTCTTTTTCCGCAAATATTTTTTAAGAAATTGTGACAGTTCTTTTTCTATTTTTCGACATGCATTACAAACCTTTTCCACTTTTGACGCATTTTCAAATTTTCTTTTAACTTTTTATTTTTACATGATATTTCTTTCTACATATGGTATAATCTTTAAAAAGAAAGAAAATTTATATTTTATCAATTATTTTTCTTTCAATTTATACGTGAAACTTACCGCAGGAAAATAAAACAGACCGACATCAGAAACCAATCAGGTGAAAGGAGGATGTCATATGTTACACAGCACACAGACAATGAAAAAACACACAGGAAATTTGATTCTGAGATTCGGAATGGCAGGCCTCCTGGCGGCCGGATTATTTTTTTCCGCTCCGTATTCGGCAGCCGCCGAGACAGTTCCAAGTGCAGAAAATACAGACGCCGGTGAAATTACCATTCACTTCACCCATTACGATGCACAGGACCTGGAATTCTATCTGAACACCGATCAGGCGGCTCTTGCTTTTACCGATGCTGCCCTGACATTTCAGGATTCCACAATGGATGCGCCGGTCACCATGTCATATCTTTCCGATGATGGTTCCTATGTCCTGTATCAGAACAGCGAACCGGTCGAGGAAGTAAACGGAACGTTCTCCGTATCGATGGTTACGGAACCTGGCTACACACTGGATATGGATCAGATTTCCTTCTATGTTAATGGACAGGCCGTTTCCAATGGTGGTTCCGTTGTGATTACGGATTCTTCGGCGGCGATGACTTCTCTTGTTTACTGTACCGCAATCCCGGAAACACCGGCAACTGACCCGGAGCCATCTCTTCCAGAAGAGCCATCTGCACCGGAAGTTCCGGAAGAACCGGCCGCTCCAGAACCATCCGTTCCGGAACAGCCATCCGCACCGGCAGAAACCCCGACCGTGGTACAGCCATCTGCTTCGGAACAGCCGGCACAGGAAAATATTCTTCCGGAAACCGCAGCTCCTGCATCCAAAACCGCACCGGAACAGGTTCCTGCATCCGAACCGATCGCAGCAGAACCGATTGCCAGCGCAGTTGTTACAGAAGACGAAGAAGTTGATCTTTCCACCATCCACCCGGAAGTTACCGCATCCGCTGTTACTTCTTCCAGCCAGCTTCCAGCTGCAACGCAGATTCTACCATCTGGCAGAACAACAGACCCGGATGCACAGATTCTTACTTCGGAAACTGCAGCTCTTGAAAATGCCGCACAGGCCGAGAATACACAGACTGCACACACAGGAATCGGCTCCTGGTTCCATCAGCGAACAAATCAGATCCTCGCAGTCATGATTGCTGTGATCCTGCTTCTGATCCTGATCGAATCACTTCTGGCACTAAAGGATTCCATGAATCAGGAAAGATCGCATCGCTTCTATTAAAAATAAGGTCCATAACAAAAAATAAGCATACAAAAAGAAGGAACGTATCTCATGAAACATGGGATACGTTCCTTCTCTTATATTATTTTTTATCCTCTTTTTTCGCAGCCGCTTTCTGAATCTCACAGAAATCGTGCAACGCCTGACGGCCGATTTTTACAATTTTACGGATGTTGATGGAATTTGTTCCTCCCTGACGCGGCTTGAAGCTGATCGGGATGAAACGGATTTTCCGGTGAAAATACGCTCCGAAGGCAGTCAGCAGTGCGTTCGGCAGATTGTAGTTTTCCGGCATCAGCGGCAGATACTCGGCCACGTAGTCTGTTTTCATCAGACGGAACGGGGCATTTGCATCCGGCACGGATACGTGGAAATAGGTCCAGAGCACCGCGCACAGCACTTTTTCCACGACAGCGCGGGAAAAGCCGTCGCCGCGGCTTGTGCGGTTTCCGAAAATGGCGTCGTAGCCCTCGCGGATCTGCCAGAACTTTTCGAACTCCGCCGGATCGGTCTGACCGTCGGAATCGGTCTGGAAGATATAGTCCGCACCGTTTTCAAGTGCATAGCGGTAGCCGTACAGAACGGTGGAACCGTGGCCGCCGTTTGGCTTCGTCAGCACGGTGAGCAACGGGTGGGTTTCGCACTCTGCTGAAGCAATTTCATACGTATCGTCGCGGCTTCCGTCGTTGATGATCACAAGACGGGACGCACCGCCGCCGTTATGCTTCTCCACGACGGGACACCATTCCTCGATCGTTCTTTTGATATTTTCCGACTCATTATAGGCTGGTATTACAATATATAAAGTATCCATTGGTATTCTCCTTGCATTTCCTTCCATCCATTATACAGGATTTCTTTTCATTGCGAAAGATGCGCTCATGGAGAAAATTTCCCAGTACTGTTCGTTTGTTATTCTTCCCACAGTTTCTGCGGATAACGGCCCTCGTCTTTTAATTTCTGCAGTGCTGCCATGACATTTTCTTTGTCTTCTTTGTACGTTACGCCGTACCAGTTATCATAGGAGCGGAGTACGGTGACTTCCGCTTTTTTCTCCTGCAGCAGTTCATCGACAACGAACGGCAGGAAGTATTCGCCTTTTAACGGGTTGGTTTTGTATACATTCTCGAGGAACGGCAGGAAGCGGCGTTTCAGCTCGATCAGAATGCTCGGTGTGAAGCCCCAGAGGTTCATGGAAACGACGGTTCCCTGCGGCAGTCCAGTCCAGGTTGCGCCGTCATCCTCGGTGTATTCGGCCTGTCCGCCGTGGTTTTCGATTCTTGTGCGCTCATGAATGCCGACAAGGTGATTCTGATCGTCTGCGGTGCAGATGCCGCGGGCTACGTGGCCATTGTCGGTCAGGGTTTTGTACAGGTCGTAGGCAACCATCGCGTACTGATAGGTCGCGCCGTCCTGCTCGGTTGTCAGCTGGCGGTAGATCTCCTCGAATGCCGTTCTTCCATAATAATCATCGGAATTGATGACGGCGAACGGTGCGCCGTCGATGGCTTCTGCCGCACAGAGAATCGCATGACCGGTTCCCCACGGTTTGACGCGGCCTTCCGGCACTTCGTAGCCTTTCGGGAGAACGTCGAGTTCCTGGTAAACATACTCTACATCCATGTATTTCTCAATTCGCTTGCCGATGCCCTCGCGGAATGCCTCGTCGATGGCTTTTTTGATGATAAAGATGACTTTCTCAAAGCCTGCCTGTTTTGCATCATAAATGGAAAAGTCGATAATCATATTTCCGTACGGGTCAACCGGATCAATCTGTTTTAATCCGCCGTAACGGCTTCCCATTCCTGCTGCCATGATGACTAATACTGGTTTTTTGCTCATGATCTTCTCTCCTTTTTATTCTCCAAAATAAACTTTTAATCTCTCCGCAAAGTCTGCCGGGATTTCTCTTTCAAATGGAAATGGTTCTGCATCCGCCAGATACTCGGCGATTTCGCCCAGGACACCGGCGCTCCGGTTCAGTGACCAGGCGGAGATCCAGTCGATCGTATCGTGGCAGGTGTGCATGCCGAAACCATCGCGGTTCAGCGTCATCGCCGGGATGCCCTTCCATGCGAAGGTGTTGGAATCGCTGCTCCAGATGTTGTTGATGAGCGATACGCCTTTGTCCGCCTGTTTTAAGTGCTCCATGATCGCGTCGCATGCCTCTTTCGTTGCTGCCACGCCAAGCACGGTTCCGCCGATGGCCTGTCCGGCGAGGTCGACGTTCATGTTGAAGCGGTGCTGCGCCAGCTCGGCTTCGTGCGCTTTCACATATGCCCGGCTTCCGCAGAGACCCAGCTCCTCCGCGCCGAACCAGATGCATTCCAGTGTCCGTTTCGGGCGGTTTTCGGCGAAGTAGTGTGCCAGCTCCATGATGATCGCTGCGCCCGCCATGTTGTCGTATGCACCAGGTCCCTGCGGAACGGAATCGTAATGAGCCGTCAGCGTCAGGATTTCCTCTGGCTGCTCGGTTCCCGTGATGCGCAGGATGATATTTTTCGACGTTCTCCTGATTTTTTTCTGCTGTAAAACGAGGCGTGCACGGCTCGCTCCCCGTTCTACCAGTTCCATCGCATCAAGATAATGAATGACGGCGCACGGCAGTTTCGGATTTTTTACGCCGCGCAGGGTGCGGTAGTCCGGCAGACGGTCCTCGTCTTTGTCCAGCGGCGTTCCGGTCAGGATCAGAAATCCGACGGCTCCTGCTTTTTCCAGTTTTTCATAGTTTTCTGCATTGGCACCGCCGTTGATCAGGACGATTTTCCCTTCTGCATGGGAAAGGCTGACCGGGTCGCCGTTTTCTACGTAGAGGAATGGTGCCTCCACGCCTTCCGGAGCGGTATTGGCTGCCGCGAAGCAGCCGCGGACGGTGTATGTTTTCTCATATGGCTCTGTGACCGTAAAGACAGCTTCGTCAACCTGCCATGTCTCAATCTCGAACGGCTCGCGGCGGATCTGCAATTCGCCCTGCCCCCATTTTTCTGCGATTTCAGAAAGTTCTTTTTCGATCCGGCAGGCTGCTTTTTCTTCGCCTTCCGTTCCGGCTTCGCGGATGTAGTTAAACTGGCTGACGAACGCATACTGCCGCTGGCCGCTGATGGTATTTGCTTTCATAATAATGTTATGTCCTTTTCTTTTCTTTTTTTATTTTCTTAAAGTTCTTCCAGTACCGCTCTCGCGCTGCGCACGGCTTTGACGTCCGTGCGGTAGAGGGTGTATTCGCTTAAGGATGGAAGTCCCATGTTCACATTTTCTTTCCGATACTGCATCGGGCTCGCCAGTTCGATTTTTCCGGACATGTGGTAGGCGGTCACGCCGGTTTTCGGATACAGCTCGCGGATCGCATCCGCGCAGATACCGCCGCCCGCCTGAATACGGATGCGTCCCGCCGCCTGGCGCTGCAGTTCGGCGAGAAGCTCTGCTCCTTTTACCGCACTGTTCTGCTGACCTGAGGTGAGAATGGTGTTCATACCGAGCGATACCGCCTGCTCAAGCGCTTCTTTGGGATCGCGGCAGACATCAAACGCGCGGTGCAGCGTCACGGACATGCCGTCGGCTGCCTCCATCAGCTGTTCCATTGCCGCCATATTCATCGTTCCATCCTCTTTCAGTACACCGACCACAACGCCCTCTGCACCAAGTTCGCGGTACATCGCGACTTCCTCGCGGATTTCTTCTAATTCATATGGGGTGTAGCAGAAATCCCCGAACCGCGGGCGGATCAATGCATGAATCGGAATGGTTGTCTGTCTGCGGATCACCTCAAACAGCTTCGGACTCGGCGTTGTTCCGCCGATCACCAGATTTTGACACAGCTCCAGCCGGCTTGCCCCGCCTTTTGCCGCCGCAAGCGCCGACTCCGCCGAGTCCACGCAGACTTCCAGGATATAATCGTTCATAAAATTCCCTCTGTTTTCGTAATTTTCTTTCTCTATCATACCCTATTTGAGGCAATTAGGAAAGAGCTTCTTTGTTTCACTTTCGTTCACTTCTGCTTCTGATGCAGATATTTTTCTCTCGTTGCCATGCCGCCGCGAATGTGGCGTTCAGACTTGTTCACATCCAGAATTTTCCTTGCCTCTGCCGCCAGACCCGGATTCACTTGTACCAGACGTGATGTCAGATCCTTATGCACGGTACTTTTGCTCACTCCGAATTTTTTCGCCGTCTGCCGTACGGTCGCTTTCGTCTCAATCATGTAAATTGCTGTCTCCACAGCACGCTCTTCGATATAGTCCCTCACAAAAAGCCTCCGAAGACGCTGTTTTTACAGTGTATTCGGAGGCTTTGATGGGTATGTCTTCTATTTTATTATTTGTAATATACCCATACCGCTTTTGTCTGTTCCAGCACCTGATCGATATCCCAGGTTTTTTCGGAATTTTTTCTGCTGTTTGGGTCGTTGATTTTCAGTCTGCCATTCTGCAATCCGGTAAGAACGATAAAATGACCGTTGCTGGTAAACTCCCCGGGTCCCATCAGGGCAATGATGGGGTTTCCGGCCTGCAGGTTGTTTTCCACCCGTTCCCGTTCCACAGGGATTTCTTTGCTGGAAAGGCCGATCTGCCGGGCTCCTTCCAGCATCAGAGACCAGGCGGTTCCGCTGCCGTCCACGGCATAGCCGTTCTGTGAGGCAAAATCGGCGACCCAGCGCGGATTTTTTGTGATATCGCCGGTCATGAAAATGGCAACCATGGAAAGTGCTGTCGGTCCGCAGCCGCTTAATCCCATCACTTCACCGGCATATCGGTGATAGCCCCATCTCTGATCCCACTGCAAGAGAAGCGGAACCTCCGATGCGGATGACAGGTCGCTCAGGTCAATCTCCGGCTCCTCCTCTTTTTTCAACGGATATTCTTCGACGAACGTCTCCGTCTCATTGTTTCTCTCGTAAAGCGACAACAGCTCCTCCGGGTACTGATCCATTGAAATGCCGTTTGCTTTCGCATACCGTTGGATCGGATTCTGCCGGAAGCGCCGCACACCGCCCAAAAACAGAAGACAGCCGAACAGCAATAGCAGCCCGCGGATCCGCCATACCTTTCTTTTTCGTCTCCGTGCTCTTTCTCTTCTTTGTATTATCCTTCTTTGTGTCATTCTTTTTTGTTCTGCTGTCTCTTGCCATTCCAGTGTATTGTCTTCACGAATCATGAAAAATCCCCCTCCCGATCTTATGGTGTACTCCCAAAATCTTTCTGTGCCTGATTTTGTGAGCTGATTGAGAGTACATTCTTCCTTTTCATCATAACAAATTTCCGATTTTTCTTTTTGTATATTTTCCGAAGAAAAACTGCTTTTTTTCCGTCTGCTTTCTTAAGATTTTTTGTATCTGTGCAAAGCCATGCGAAACGGAAGCAAAACCGCAAGCAGGAAAAAGATGGCAAATTCCGGAAATATCATTGAGAAAAAAGTTCAAAAATGGTAAAATAGGAAAAACAACATCTTTAAGCGGAGGATAAAACAAAATGAAAAAACTGAAAGTAAAAAAAGGCAGCACCTGTATGGCTTGTCTTGCCTGTGTGGGAGCATGTTCTGAGGCATTTTATAAGGTATTTGATCCGGACAAGGCATGTCTGCAGATCGTAGAGAAAAAGGCTGTTCGCCCGATCGCCTGTCCGCAGTGCGGTAAATGTGCCGAGGCCTGTCCGGAAGGCGCCATCACCCAGAACCCGAAGGGCGTTTACATGATCAACAAGAAAAAATGTACGGGATGCGGAGCCTGTGCGAAGGCCTGTCCATTTGGCCTGATCGTAAAAACCGAGGGAAATCCGGCTTCCAAATGTATCGCCTGCGGTATCTGCGCGAAAGCCTGCCCGATGGATGTACTGGAAGTTGTGGACGAATAATGATCCGAACTCTTAGATACCGCCAGGATCTCATGTAAGCACAGATCCTGACTCATTGCTCACATAAACATAAAAATGCACTGTGGAACGTCGTCGGACAATTCCACAGTGCATTTTTCTGTTAAACGAAAAACAATTGATTCCCGCTCGCCGCCTGGCAGAATGATCGATGCCCGTTTCCGCAGACAGCATTCCGACAAAAAGGGACAAAATTTACAATTTTACTCCCGCGCCAGCAGAACCATCGATTTTGCCGGAAGCATCATGCTTTCTTTCATCTCTGCTCCATCCTCTGCACAGCGTTTTCCATCGCAGAGCAGTTTCCAGTTTCCTTCCGGGAGTTTCTGCAAAGCTTCTTTTTCCCATGGATTGTAGAAGACGCAGACTGCGCGGCCATTCGGGTATTCCAGTTCGTAACCTGCGATCTGGTTTTCACGGAAAAATGTCTTTTTACAGTCCGGCTCGCACGTTCCGTATGCCTGAAATTTTCGGCGCAGAGCGAGAAGACCACGGTAATAGTCCACCAGCTCTTCCTGCTCTAAGGCGCGTGTCCAGTCAATTTTGTTGAGCTGCCACGACGATTTGAAGCTGTTTCCTTCGCCATGCTTCGTGCGCGCAAATTCCTCACCCGCCTGGAAAAACGGCATTCCCTTGCAGGTCATCACAATGCCCGCCGCCAGACGGTTCATCGAAAGCGTCCGCTCATCCATCTTGTCAAAATCCGGCTCCGCATCCTCCTTCCGCTTCGGATCGGACAGTTTTAATTTATCCCACAGTGTATAATTATCATGTGCCGACACATACGGAATCAGCTGGCTCGCATTGCGCGGCTCGTAGGCTCCTTTTCCGTCCATCCAGCCATCTGTCGCAGAAAGTATTCCTGCGGAAAGACGCTCTTTTCCATTGACATAGCCTCCCTCTGCGGCAATAAAAACGCTTCCCTTGATCGAATCTCTCGTATCGTCGCAGAACATGGAAATGCCATCCATCAGCCTTCCGATATTCTGTTTATCCGACGGAAAATATCCCTCCTGCATTGCGCTTGCCGCTGCTTTCCACGGTTCACCGTAAACCAGAATCTCCTCGCCGCGCGGCATCCGGTTCAGCGCTGTGCGGATCGCATTCATTGTCTCCGTATCGTGCAGTGCCATCAGATCGAAGCGGAATCCGTCGATGTGATACTCCTTCGCCCAGTAGCAAACCGAGCGCGCCATAAAGCGGCGGAACATCTCCCGCTCACTCGCTGTCTCGTTTCCGCAGTCGGAACCATTGGAAATCGTGCCGTCCTCCCATTCACGATAATAATAGTAAGGAACTGTTTTCTGAAACGGCGAATCGAGATTGTACGTATGATTGTATACCACATCCATAATCACACCGATGCCGGCCTTATGCAGCGCCTGAACCATTTCCTTCATTTCCCGGATACGTACCTCCCCGTGGAACGGATCGGTTGCATAGGATCCCTCCGGCACATTGTACTGCACCGGGTCATATCCCCAGTTGAACGCTTCCGCATCATCTTCCGGCACACTGCCAAAATCGAAAACAGGAAGCAGATGCACATGAGAAATGCCAAGCGATTTCAGGTAATTGAACCCCGTCGCATGAATCCCGTCGCCGTTCAGCGTCGTGCCTTCTTCCGTAAACGCCAGAAACTTTCCACGGTGTTTATCCGAAATACCGGAATGCGGATCACTCGAAAAATCTTTCACATGAAGCTCATACACACAACGATCCTCCGGCCGGATTTCCGGTCTTTCATCCTGCTCCCAGCCTGCCGGGTCCGTCTCTGCAAGATTCACCACCATGCTCCGCTCCGAATCAATACCGGAAGCCACGCCGTACGGATCTGTCGTATCAAAGACACCATCCGAGTGCAGGATATGATACGTATAATACGTTCCATACCAGGCTCCCTGCATTGCACAGCTCCAGACACCCTTTTCGCCGCGTGTCATCGCAAGCGAAGCTATTTTTCGGTCCCCGTTCTCCCGGCTGCTGCCGCGGGAAAACAGCTCCAGCGAAACCTCCATCGCTGTCGGCGCCCAGAGCTTCCATTCTGTCACAAACTGTTCATCCTTTTTCGGCATCTGCCAGTTTTCATCGCATTCCCCGCTCTTTTTTACCGAAACACCGAGGTCATCCCCTTCATACGTAAAGTTTTCCACAAATTCTTCCGATTCAAAAAAACTTTTCCACTCCGCCGGCGTTCTTTTCACCACCGCATTCATCTTCTTTCCCTCCATTTCTTTGTAAACTCGCAGAATCTCTCCGACACTCCACGCCTGCGCATAGCAGCCCTTCGACATCACCGGCGCCGCACCATCATAAATCTCCGCCAGATGAAACAGGCATCCTTCCTGCATCCAGCTCGCAAGACGGTCCAGTCCGCGGCGCACTTCCTGTTTTCCCTCCTTCGGGAAATAATAATTCAGCACCGCACGGAAATACGCCCCAAGCGGAAATCCCCAGACTGTCCCCTGATGATATGCTCTGTCACGCTCCGGCTGACTTCCACCGATCCATGGATGAAACGCCGGATCCTCCATCTCCAATGACCGCAGTCCTGCTGTCGTATACAGCTTTTCTTTGACCGCCTGTAAGATCCGCTGCCCCTGCTTCTGACTCACCATCTGAAACGGAAGCGCCAGCACAAAGACCTGATTGCATCGGAACTGCTTCTCTTCATACGTGCCGTTCAGCACATCCTTCAGATATCCTTCCTCTTCCATCCAGAACTTTTCGAGAAAACTCTTCTTCACCTGCTCCGCAAGCTTCCCATACGCCGATCCATCCTTTCCGACAAACGGTGCCAGCTCTTCCAGAATCCTCAGACCATTATACCAGTACGCATTAATCTCCACCGGCTTTCCGTGACGCGGTGTCGGCAGCTCCTTGTCAATCCGCACATCCATCCACGTCACCTGCTCCAGGCCGCCCCCGGCCATAATCAGCCCGTCACTGTCCATTTTAATATGGAAATCCGTTCCCTTCTGATACCAGAACACAATATCCTCCATCACAGGAAACGCCTCGCGCACAAACTCCAGATCTCCTGTTTCAAGGTAATACTCATACACCACATCCAGAAACAAAAGGGCCGCATCCACCGTATTATACATCGGAAGCGCATCCCCCTCCGGAAACAGGTTCGGCATCAGTCCTTCTTTTGTATATGCCATAAAAGTCCGAAGAATGCTCTTACACGCCTCATACTCCCCAAGTGCCAGCGTGCATCCCGGGAGCGAAATCATCGTATCCCGCCCCCAGTCCGCAAAATAAGGAAAGCCAGCCATAATACTCTTCCCGCCTGTCGATGCCCGTTCCGTAATATACTGACTCGCACTCACCGCCAGCCGCTTTCCCACCGGATCAGAAATCCCGGACTTTTCCGCAATCGCCTCCTGCCGCTTTTCTTCCTCTTCTATCCACAGCGCAATCCTTTCCTCATCCCACTTATCCACATCATCCGCAAGACTATACACAACAAAAAAGACCTGCTCCCTGCCGTCTCCCGTCATCTCAAACCGAATCCGGTGATTCACGACAGCACTTCCGATGCCATCTCTTCCATCCCGCGCATCCTGCTCAAAAAACAAATCCCTCCAGATCCTCTCCTTCTCCATCTGAAGCTCCCCATTTGTCCCATAAGAAAGAATCACACCATTGCTCGCAATGCACTTCCGGTCCACCGCAAAATCCTGCCCCTCCTGCAGCTGCTCCCCCTTCGCCGCAAACCGCATCACCGGCCGAACCGAAAAACTCCCCTTCTTCCCACTTCTCACCCGATACCGGACAAGAACCGTATTCTCCCCCTGAACCATCCCAATCGTCTTCTCAATCTCAACCCCCTTCACCCGGTAAAACCATACCGGCAGACTCCCCATCTCAAATCCTTCCAGAAACCGAAACCCCTCCACATTCTGCGTCCGATTCACAAACTCCTGTGAAAACAGCTCCGTCTCCTCACCATCCACCTCCAACGTCTCCCAGACATTCGAAATCAGATGCTCCCGCACCGTAGGCGCCTTCAATGCTCCCATTAACAGCGCCTGATCATTCCTCGCCGCATTCCCCATCACCGTCAGCGAACAATAACCTCCCAGTCCGTTTGTCAGCAAAAAACACTTCTTTTCTCCACTCCGGAAATCCATCCACTCCGAAGCATTCAGTCGAATCCTATCCATACCCAAAAACCTCCAAATTTCACACAATATCTTCCCGAAACTTTTCTGTTCTCATAAAATCAAGCACAAAAAACTCCGAAAATATTTTTTTCATTCTATCTCCAAACTTTGCACCAGTCAACAAACTCACGCCGATTCGCCCTCCAGGCGAATCCAGCCCCTCTCCCCGTCCTCCAACACACTCTCCCCTTCCACACACAACAATCTCACGCCGATCTGCCCTCCGGGCAGATCCAGACCACTCCTCCCGTCCTCCAACCCCAGGATCTGGCTCCGGCGTCGTGGCACCTGCCGCGCAGACAGGCGCATTGGCATCGGCGGCATGCGGATGATGCACTCGTGGGAGGCAGTGGAGTGAGGATGACGGACGGCCATCCAGGCCGGAAGTCAAGAGGCTCTGAGACGGGAAATCATCAGATTTCCTGTCGAATAGCCTCGGTTCCTCAATCCACCGCCTCCCACACGTCATCATCCGCCCGCCGATGCCACCGCGCCCGTCTGTGCGGCAGGTGCCACGGCGCCGGAGCCAGATCCGTCCCTCCCCCCCACACACAAATAGAGCAGCCGACCCCTCATCGGCTGCTCCACAAATCATCCTTTGACGGCTCCTGAAAGCCCATCTGTATAATATCTCTGCATTACAACAAACAAAATCGCAATCGGCACCGAAATGCAAACCGCTCCCGCCGCAAAGCAAGTATACCAGCTGTCGATATACTCCTTCTCCAGCATCTTCCACAGACCCAGTGCAACCGTATAATACTTCGCATTCGCCCTGCAGATAACCTTTGCGAAAATAAAGTCCAGCCACGGTCCCAGAAATGCACTCAAAGTCGTGTACACAATAATCGGCTTACTCAGTGGAATTGTCACCTTCGTAAATACCTGGAATCTCGTTGCTCCATCCAGATAAGCCGCCTCATCCAGTGCCTTCGGAACCGTATCGAAAAATCCCTTTGCAAGCAGGAATCCCGCTCCGGAACCGCCCGAGTACACCAGAATCAATGCCACGCGGATCATTGATCCCTCCGAAAGACCAACTGCCTTTAAGATATAGTAGACAGCAACCATCGACATAAATGCCGGGAACAGACCTAAGATCATCGCGATGTTCATGTAAGTCTTACGGATTTTAAAACGCATTCTCGACATACAGTAAGAAACCGAAAGCACGAATACCGTAGAGATCAGACAACTGAACACAGCAATGATAAACGTATTCTTAAACATCTGCGGAAAGTCCAAAACCTGCGTATCTGTAAACAGACGCACATAATTATGAAGCGTATATCCCTTTGGGAAAAAGCTGGTAACATAAGATCCCTTCTGTGTGCTGAAGCTTAAGAGTGCAATCCACAGAACCGGAATCACCCATACAATCGCAAGCAGTGCCAGAACCACATGTACAACCACATCGGAAATCATTCCGCGCGCTTTCATGGAGTGTGTTTTTTTCTCTTTGTTATTCATTATTGGAATCCCTCCTCGTTCTTGTAAGAACCAGTATTCCGGTACGTGATCAGTGAAACTACCGCCAGAATGACAAAGGTAAGAATACCGACAACCGCACCAACGTTAAAGTACTGTAAGTCAACCGTCAGCTTGTACAGCCAGGTAACCAGAAGGTCCGTCTTTCCGGCGGTTGCTCCGACCGGAACCGGTGCTCCTGCAGTCAGCAGATAGATAACGTTGAAGTTGTTGATATTACCCGTAAACGTTGTAATCAGATACGGAGTCGTGACAAACAGCATATACGGCAGCGTAATTTTAAAGAAAATTGTCACAGGACCTGCGCCATCAACACGGGCTGCCTCGTAAAGCTCACCCGGAATGTTCTGTAAGATACCGGTAACCTGCATCATGGTAAACGGAATACCAACCCAGAGGTTGATGATAACAACCGTTGCTCTCGCCCAGGTCGCATTTGTCAGGAACGGAAGCGGACTGCTGATCAGACCGGCCTGAACCAAGAGGTTGTTGATCAGGCCGTTGTCCTTTAACATCGTACGCATCAGAAGAAGAGAAACGAACTGCGGAATTGCAGCGGAGAGCATAAAGCAGAATCTCCAGAATCCCTTGATGCGGGTCGTTTTACGGTTGATGACAATCGCAAGAATCATACCAAAAATATAGTTCAGGAAGGTAGCGAGCACAGCCCAGATCAGTGTCCATCCAAGAACAGACCAGAATGTCTTGCCGATCGAGTTGCCCATGCCAAGAACCGTACTGAAATTTTTCAGTCCAACCCAATGAAAAATCGTCAGATGGTCGCCGACTTTACTGTAGCTGGTGAAAGCCATACAGATCATAAAGACCAGTGGAAGGATTGTGAAAATCACAATACCGAGAATCGGAAGTGTCAGCAGGGTCCAGTGCAGTCTTTTGTCAACGAGTGCTTCCAGATCCTCTTTGATGGTGTTGATATGTTTCCCTTCCTTTGCGCGACACTCTACCTCATAAGCACTCTTCATATTGACACGCCAGATCATAAAGAAGAGAACCGTAATAAAAATCGTTGCTACTCCGTAGAGCAGGAACAGAATTGTCATATCGCCGCCGGTATATTCATAAATACCCTTGGCCTCGTTCCACACCTCTTCCTGCGCACGGCCGCCCAGGGTGATGAGATGATAGAGATTGTTGATACCGCCCTCGATCATAAACAGGAGATACGCAATTTCTACTGCCAGAAATAAAATACCCTTTACGATCTGTTTGTGAGCCAGATTTCCCAGTCCCATGACAAGCATGGAAAGTTTCGTGACCGCATCGCCCTTTGTGATGGCTTTTGTCACCGGATAGGGAGTCTCAAACTCTTTGGCGCGTTTTTTCAATGATGC
The DNA here is from genome assembly GCF_003479665.1 of Blautia sp. AF14-40. Classification (NCBI taxonomy): domain Bacteria; kingdom Bacillati; phylum Bacillota; class Clostridia; order Lachnospirales; family Lachnospiraceae; genus Blautia; species Blautia sp. AF14-40. The sequence goes on along the minus strand of NZ_QUHK01000004.1, from coordinate 145,473 downwards.
CATAATCTATCCTTTCCGAAAGACAGGCATTGTCAATCCTGGTGTCTGACAATGCCTGCGGTTTCAATCCTGTTGATTTTCGAACGCTTCAGAGCCGGTTTTACTTACTCGACTGCAGAAGTATTCATGCTTGTGTTCAGTTTCTCTGTCATTTCTGCAGCGTTATCATGGGTAACTTCACCGTTGACCAGAGATTTACCAAAATTCTCTGCCGGAGTCCAGTAGTTGCTCATATTCTTAACGAACGGCTGGATGATAGAAGTATTGTTGAAGGTATCGTTCTGAGCAGTTACCAGTGCATCGTCTGTGATCTGGGAAAGCAGCTCTTCGTTACACGGAACTACGTTTCTCATTTCATAGTGTGCTTTCTGAGCATCTGCGCTTCCGAGATATCTTGCAAGAGCAACTGCAACCTGCGGATATTCACAGTTCGGATTCACACCGATTGCTTTAGAGCCGGAGAAGGATTTCATCTGTTTCTCCTCGCCGTTGATGGTGATGGTCGGAAGCTGTACAACACCGTAATTATCACCGAGTGCCTCTTTAACTGCGGATGCATCCCAGGAACCGGAGAACATTGCTTTTACAGAACCGTCACGCAGACCGGAAAGACCGGATCCGTCTGCATCAGATACGAAGTTCGGATTGTTTACCAGGTCAACCAGGTAATCGGTTACTGCTTTTGCTTTATCGCCTTCGAAGTCAACGCCTGCTGCCTCGTCTGTTCCGTCCTCACCGAACAGCGTACAGCCGTTTGCTACGTAGAAGGAAGCAATGTACCAGGAGTTTGTAATCGGGAAGGAAATCTTGTCTTTTGCGATCATGGTATCCAGGTTTTTCACTTCATCCTCTGTGAATGCGGATTTATCATAATACATAAACCAGGTGTTTGTGGTGAATGGTACACCGTAGATATCGCCGTCAACGGATACAGAATCCACAATTGCCTGAGAGTTGTTCTTTTTTACATCCTCTGCTGTCTGTCCGCCGAGTTTGGAAATTCCGTTTGCAGCGATCAGGGATGTCAGGTTGTCGTTTGCAAACATGTAAACATCTGCTGCACCTTCCACGTCCTGTGTTACGGTATCTTTTGCATCGCTCTCTGCGCATACGCCGTAATCGAAGGTGATGTGCCAGGATGGATGCTCCTCTGCAAACTGATTGCACATGGTCTGCAGCCACTCACCGCTGTCGCTTGCCTGATCCTCTGATGGAGACCATACGGTAAGGGTTGTGGTAATTTCCTCTTCCTCTGCTGCGTTGGAAGCAGATGCGCTTGTGCTTCCTGCCTCGGATGTGCTCTTGGAATCGTTTCCGGAAGCGGCATTTGAAGAACCGCTGTCGCTGTTTCCGCATCCTGCCAGCATGCCAACTGCAAGTGCTGCGGTCATCATAATAGATACTACTTTCTTTTTCATATTGAAAATCCTCCTTATATGATTTTTCTTTCTGGAACGTCTGCTGTCATATCGCATTTGCTGCTTGGTATCTCTCGTTCTTGTTGATTTTATTATAGCAGTTGGCGGATTTTTCTGAAATATCAAGAATCTATGATCTATGTTGGATTTCTACGTTACATTTCTACACCGGAGCGTATCCGGAAAATCATTTCCGCAATCTGCAGAATTCTTTTCCGCAGCAGAAAAAGAGGCAGCGCACCGTTTTTCCGGTGTGTCCTGCCTCCTCTTCTGTTTTTTATTCTGTTTTTTCTTCTGTTTTTTCTTCCGCCTTCTGATCTTCCTGTGAACTCAGGCTTTTCCTTTCCTGAATCATCTCCTGAATGATTTCATCTCCGCCTTCCTCCTGCCACTCTTTTACAAAATCATCAAAAGAAGAAAGCTCAGACTCGCCCCGGATAATTTTTAAAAAGGTCTCCGACTCCAGTTCTTTTAAGGTGTAACGATATGCTTCTGTGGTCTTCGTCCGGGTCGGATAAATCGTATTCACTCTTTGAATCTTTTCGTCGCTCAAAAGCGAGCAGGCTTTGATACGGGATAAATACGCGCTCCACTCCTCCGCACTCGCTGTTTTCGGGTTCTCCAGATAGGCGCGGCATACCTTTTCGAACGATCTTTCCAGAATCTCCAGCTCATCCTCCGATTTTTCCCCGTTCAGTGCCGCCTGCAGATTTTCGTAACAGATCGTCAGTGCCTGATTATAGTCGAGATTGATTGCTAAGGGGCGTGCCGTCGGATCGATATTTCCCGTATAATATTGCTGAAATTCTCCCCTTGGATCATCGTAGGAATAACGCATATAATCAAACATCACCGACAGAATCTTCGGCACAATCTCCGGATATTCATACCCTTTTCGCACTACCACATAATTTCCGGTCAGCTTTTCGTTGCAGTACCGCACACTTCCATCCTTCCCGGTCCGAATCAGAAACGGCTGCCAGTCGGCCTCCGGATCCGTCTCATGACAGCGCCAGAGCGGATTGTTCGGTGCCCACCACGGTGCGAAGAAAATGCCGCAGCGTCCCTGGGCAATGAGATCGGCAATGTCATCCTGTGTGCGGATCAAAAAGTCCCGGTCAAGGACGCCCTCCTGGTACCAGTCGGCCAGCATGCCAAGTGCGTCTTTTACATTGGGCTGAACGGAACCATAAACCGGCATTCCTTCCGCATCCGTCAGCCATCTTCCCGGATATGCACCAAATGAGGCAAAAATAAGATTCATGCCGTATTCCGAAGAAATGCCCGTGCCGCCGTACAGAGTTGTGCTGACTGCAAGGCCGATGTTACTCATCTCCTGGTTTGCCGGATTCTCCTCTGCAAACGTCAACGCAATATGTTTCACATCATCGATCGTTTCCGGTACGGAAAGTCCCAGTTTTTCCATCCAGTCCTTCCGCACCCAGAGAAGATTCGGACCGTCCGAAATGTTGGTTTCCGGGAATGCCATCAGCTTTCCGTCAAAGGTACAGCCCTGCAGAATCTCCTCACCGTAGCTTGCATAAATATCCTTGATACGGTCGCTGGCACAATTTGCATAAACCTCTGTAAGATCGGCAAGCTGATCGTTTTTCTGCATGGCATTCATCGTTTTCTGATCCACAACCATGATATCGGCAATGTTTCCTGTTGCAATCATGGTAGAAATGCCAACGTTATAGGTATCACCGTAGTTTTCATAAACATCCTCGTTCTGTACATTAATGATTTCGCGGATCAGGCGTGTATAGGCATTGTCCTCATAGGTTTCTCCCTCCGGGAGATTGGAATTATTCACACCCGTCATTTTTGCCAGCGTGTACGTGATGGTTTCCGGGTAACGTCCGTACGGCGTTGTTTTCGCTTCCGTAAGAGCCGCAGCCTCATTTCCGGCAGCATCGGAAACAGAATCATTCCCTGCTGCGCCACTTTCTCCGCAGCCACCCAGAATCGTTCCCGCTGCCAGCAATACAGCGAGGCCTGCCGCAATTTTTTTTTGCATCATGCCTGTACCTCCCTTTCCACACCCGGAATCCGTACCGTCACTTTCGTTCCCTTTCCCGGCTCACTCTCAATCGAAAGACCATACGCTTCTCCGTATTCGAGCTGAATCCTGGAATTGACATTCCGCACACCGTAGCCGCTGCTCTTCTCCGTCAGAATGGTCTGTGCTTTTTCCTGTTCCATGCCAACGCCATTATCCGCCACGGAAAGCACCACACAGTCTCCGTCACGCCGTCCGCTGATTGTGATCACGCCTGGCTCACTGCCGCGCCGCCGGTCAATTCCATGTGCAATCGCATTTTCGGCAAGCGGCTGCAGAATCAGGTTCAATGTACGGTAATCCAGAATATCCTCCGCCACATCCATTTTGACCGTAAAACTGTAGTCGTGAAACATTTCCTGAATCTGCAGATACGAACGCACATTGTCGATCTCCTCGCGGATGGACATCGTATTTTTGCCTTTGTTCAGAGAAGTCCGGTAGTACCGCGAAAGCGCCAGCGTAGCCTTGCTGATATCATCCGAACCGATTTCCAATGCTTTCCAGTTGATCAGCGACAACGAATTATACAGAAAATGCGGGTTAATCTGCGCACGGAGCGCCGTCATTTCATACTGCTTCTGGCGGATGCGGCTCTCATAGACTTCCTGAATCAGCTGACGGATACGCGACAGCATCTGATTAAAGCCACGCGTCAGATCACCGATTTCATCTCTTTCCGTAGAAACCATTTCCACTTCCAGGTTTCCTTCCTCTACCTCGGCCATCGTCTTTTTCAGCTTTTCAAGGCGGTGCGCCATATTTCCGGAGAATCTCATAATCACGACCGCAGAGAAAAGGACGCAGCCCGCCCACATCAGAAGAACTATCAGAAGAATCGGCTGCATCGGACTGATGATGCCTTTTTTCGGCAGATAGCACGCGGCATGCCATCCATTCTGCTCAATCTCCTTTTCCAGGAGAATGTAGTTCGCTGTATTCTGCTTCTCTTTTTTTTGTATCTTCTGAAAGTCTGAAAATTCCATCTGGTATTTCGCATTCCTGGTCATCTTCTGATTTTCATACAGCACTTCTTTGTCCTCATTGTAGACGAAAACACCGTAATCCTCATTGACTGCAAGCTCCATGGAGCCAAAAATCTTACTGTAGTCCATGGAAATGTATAAAAAACCGCCTTTTCCGTCATCAATCAGCGGCATAGACCGCACCATCGTCACCGTTCCCTGATCCATATCGGCATACCAGTGAACGTCATTGTCCGCCGGTGCTGTCCATTCATCATTTTCAATTTCCTGCGCCGGACGCAGATACGTGCCGTGCGGAATGACGAAATCACGCACATAGACCGTAGATTGTCGGATTTCCGGGTAAAAATAACTTAAGGAATCCATCATCGGATCAAACTCTTTCACCATGCGCTCGTATGCTTCGAAGCTGTTTTTGTCTTCTGCCTTTATAATCTGAACAATCGTCTGGTCGAATGCCAGATAGTCCGACATACTCTGGTGCAGCGCAAGCTCCGTATTCACATCGTCCACTGCCTGATCAAAGGTGGTCTGCAGATTTTTGATCTCACGCTCGACAAGTACACGGCGCATCTGGGTGTAAAACAGTGTGAACATCAGGCACATTGGGAAAAGTCCTGTGAGAACGTAAGCCACGATAAGTTTCCGGTGTACCTTCATATCTGAAAATGCTTTTTTTATTCTGCCGGCAAATGATGTCATCTTACTCCCCCTGATCCCGGTATTTCTGCGGGCTGATTCCAAAATATTCGCGGAAGCTCTGACAGAAATAGGACACATTCACAAAACCGCATTTTTCGCAGATTATACCGATTTTCTCATTCGTATTTTCAAGCATCTCCCGCGCACGCTCCATGCGGAAACCTTTTAAGTAGCGGCTCAGGTTTTCTCCTGTATTTTTCTTGAAAATGCTGCTCAGATAATTCGGTGTCATGCCAACCTCGCGCGCAAGCTGGTCAACACCCATGCCACTGTCAGAATAGTTCTCACAGATATACTGTTTAATCTGCTCGACTTCTCTGCGTTTCGCAACACCGCCGTCTGCGCGGAAGACCGTTTCGAGCCGGTCAATACCCATACGGACCGCTTGAATCACACCGGTCATGTTGCTGCTGTGATACAGGGCGTCGATCTCACGGTCCAGCTCCCGCTCATCTTTTCTCTCGAGATTGTCGTAAATCTCTTTCAATAAGTTGGAAAACATAAATTTGATGTAAATCTGAGAAAAAATCGTCTGGTGCTCATACTTTTCGCAGAACTGGTCAAAGTGTTCACGCAGGCTCTCCAGATCCTTCATGCGAATGTCCTGCTGGATCTGGCGGATCAGGATTTCAGCATCAATCTGCACCAGCACCTCGGACTGCTCCTCCTGAAAAGGAAGAAAAACATGGTTTCCCGTGTGATAAAAGCGCCGCTCCATGAGCTGCTCCGTCTGTGCAAATGCATCGTAAAGCTCACCGTCCGGCGTGATCTCGCCCGACACGGCCAGAAAGCATTCCTGGTCCCACATTTCACGAATATAATGGTACAGCTTCCGTCCGAACGCTTCCCAGCCGCCATCCGGCTCCTCGCTAAAAAACAGGATGGACTGCTGTGGGTTCAGGTTCAGATAGTGAAACGGCATCTGCAAATCGCTCTGCATCTTTTCAATCTGTTCGCTGTTTACCTGTTCAAAATAGTTGTTGGCACACTCCAGCAGTACCATACGGCAAAAATCCCGGACAAAGCTCATATCGAGAAGCGTCTGTGTTTTCTCCTGCATTGCGCTGCGGCTCTGACCATTGACCATCAGATACAGCAGATGCTCCCGCAGAAACTCCATACTTTCGTCCTTCCGTTTTTCCTCACGCTCACTCTTTGCAAGCTTTTCCGTGATTTCACCAACCACCTTTTCAAATTCTTCCGGGTTGACCGGTTTTAAAATATAGGCGGAAACACCGTAGGAAATTGCCTTTTTTGCGTAGGAAAACTCATCATACCCGCTGAAAATCACCGTTTCCGTCCCCGGATACGCCTCATGAATCCGGGAAAGAAGCTCAATTCCATCCATGAACGGCATATTGATGTCGGTCAGCAGTACGTCAATTTTCTCTTTTTCAAACACCTCCAGCGCTTCCTCTCCATTGGAGGCCTCCAGAATATTCTCCCGGATATTCATCCGCGAAAGCAGCATCCGAATGCCCTTTCGCTCTATCATTTCATCATCTACAATCAGATATGTGTACATGCATCGATCCTCTTTCTAAGCAGCCTGCCTAAAGCGGCGCATACTGGTTTTATTATACCATTCCCGCGGCAGAATTGCATAGCATTTACCGCTCAAAACCGTTACCGGAAACGCAAAACCAGAGCCGGTGAAAACATTCTCATCCGACTCTGGTTTTTCTATTACATGATTTCAGGACACCACTCATCCTGTCCCGAATCAGGCCTTCGTCCTCTCCCTTTTACTTCTGATATTCCTCAATTCTGCAAACATGTTCTTTTGTCTTTTTATTATAATTAATTCCTACCAGAAGCAAGTTTCCCTGATATTCTTCCAGACTTCTGCAATATTCTTTGTCCTTAATCTGCGCAAGCGCACCCTCTGCTGTTTTGTCCCATTTCAGTTCTACAACCAGCGCCGGTTTGTCCTGGTATCTTTTTCTTGGTACGAAAACAAGATCCGCAAACCCTTTTCCCCCAGGCAGTTCACGGTAAACCGTGTAAAAATTCCGTGCTGCATACAGCGCCAGTGAAATCGTATAGCTCAACGCATTTTCATCATTGTACTGAAGCTGTGACGTTTCAAAATGTGCCAGCCGAATTCCCTCTGCTACCTGTGTTTCCTGTTTTTCCCACACAGCCTGCAGAAGATCTGCGGAATTTTTCAGTGCCTTTGAAATATCTCCCCATTGGGAAACGGTTACCGCACTGGCATATTCTGACTGTACCTCGGCATTCGGAATAAAAACATATTTATTCTGTTCCTCATAACCAAGATATCCAAGATGAATCAGCAGTGTCAGCACATCATCCTCTGTCCGGAAAGTTGTCATATCATTCGTAAAACTGCCCGTGTTCACCGGAATCTTTTTCCCTGCCATCATCTGCAGTACGTCATCCCGCAGGCCGTCAAAATTCAGATCAATATACCACTGTAGTGCTTCAAATGTTTCTGTCTGATTCCAGTAATTGCCGATTTTCCGGAATCGCATGGCATTGACAACCGAACGCGGGCTGTAAACCGAACTTTCTCCCGGGAACGAATAGCCGTCATACCAGTTTTTAATTTCTGCCAGATCCATCTGATACCGGCCGCAGAGTTCTTCTACTTCCTGCTCCGTAAATCCTACATATTCTGCGAGCGGCCCTGGATCAAGCATTGTAAATTCATCAAACATATTCAGTGCAGAATGGGTTCCATATTTTTTGATCGGCAGAATACCCGTCAGATAGGCAAGTGCTACGTAAACCTTATCTTTCAGAAAATCCCGCAGGAAATCAAGATACTCTTCCTGTGCTTTTTTATCCTGCTGATATTCCCGGAAAACACAGTCCCATTCATCAATGATAATGACAAACGACTGTTTTGTTGCCGCATAAATATCCTGCAGCGATTCTACCAGATCCGTATCGTCAAAGTAGTCCACGTCCGGATAACTGTTTTTCAGTTCCCGCAGCAGCATTCTTCGAACACGGTCAATCACCTGGCCAATTTCCTTGCTCCGGCTCAGAAATTCCTGCATATTCAAAAAAATCGTAGGATATTGATTTAAGTGCTGTCCAAATACAGCATTTTGAGAAATTTTCAATCCAGAAAAAAGTTCTCTGGAATCGCATTCCTTCCCATAATAAGCCGTCAGCATATCCGCCGTCATAGATTTTCCAAAGCGCCGCGGACGGCTGACACAGACATATCTCTGCACAGTATTAATCACCTGATTGGTATACTCGATCAGCCCTGTTTTATCCACATAAATTTCGGACTGAACCGCTTTTGCAAATTTTTCATTTCCCGGATTCAGATAAACTCCCATATTCCACCTGCGCCTTTCTCTTTCTACCTCTATCATACGATATTCTTGCCTTAAGTTCAATTTAGCATAAGTTGAAAAATGCCAGAATGTTTTTAACTGAGGCAAAACATTCTGGCTGTTTTTTCTGGGATTGCTATGAGTCAATTAATTAATGAATAAAGAACGCGTCCTCTTCCTCGTCTTCCACAACCGGTGTCATCGGGTTATACTCGGTTTCCACCAATTTTTTCACCAGCTCGTGATCGAAGTTGCGGCGGATTTCACAGGTTCTGTCGAAAATCATGGTTGCTTCATCCCCTGGGGTGCATGCCGGCCAGTTCGGGAGGGATGGGGTTTCCGGACTTCCGTAGCGGGCAAAGTTGATCCAGGCGGTGGCCATACGCTCCTGCAGACGGTCTGTTTCGCCCGGGACATTGCATACGGCGATGCGGTCGATGTTATGGAATACGAACGGAATCTCGGCACAATGCCATGCGGCTTTTCCGCCATCGATCGGGAATTCATAGGTAAACTGATAGGAATAAGTCGGCGCTTCTGTAAACTCCGATTTCTGACGAATGAATTCGATCGTGTCCGGACGGAAGAACGTATCCACAGACCACAGATCCACAATTGTTTTGTCCGGATATGCTTTTTCAAAAAGAGAAATCAGCTCCGGCGTTGCATCACCATATTTTCTCGTCAGGAACGCAATCTGTTCCTCACGGTTCATCTCATGTTTTCCCGGCACAACCGGTCCAAAATCAAACTCACCGATGTTGGTTCCTGCCAGCACAGGAATCGTTTTAGCGTGATCCGTAAATCCGCACTTGATCGGATTTCCGCGGAACCAGCCATTCTCCATCGGTCCCTGTCCGATATAGCAGCCTTTCGCAGCAACCTCTGCCTCAACTTTATTGTACGCATTTGACAGCTCATAATACGGGATCGTCTCAAGCTTCTCCACCTCGGACTCGTCCAGATTCAGTTCTTTTAACAGAGCCTTCACAATCGCGGTGCCGTCTCCGTCCTCTTTCTGATAAACCTTTGCCTCATAAACACCGCTCTCGATGATACCCTTCTGGAACAGGCCGTCTGCTGCCGGCGTATTCATCAGCGTTGCCACCTTCATACCGCCGCCGGACTGACCGAAAATCGTAACATTCTCCGGGTCTCCGCCGAATGCCGCGATATTGTCATGTACCCACTGCAATGCAGCTACCATATCTGCGTTTCCTGCATTCGCAGAATTTTTGTATTTTTCGCCAAACGGCGAAAGATCGAGATAACCGAGGATATTCAGCCGATGGTTCACGGAAACAACAACGACATCACCGAACTCGCTTAAGTGATCCCCCTCATATGCCACATGCTCAATCGCAGAACCGGCGCTGAAGCCGCCGCCGTGGAGCCATACCATGACCGGCTTTTTCGCACCCGGATCAAGACTCTGTGTCCAGACATTCAGGTTCTGGCAATGCTCGTCCTGCGGCCAGTAGCGATGCGGTACCAGCACCTCCATGTTCGGCTCATCCTGCTTTAAAAGCGGGCATACATAGCCGTATGCCAGTGCATTTTTGATTCCTTTCCACGGTTTCACCGGCTGCGGCATCTGGAAACGATCCGCCTCGGCGTAATGGATTCCATGAAAGGCATACGTCGTGTTCAGTCGGAAACCGCGTACCTTTCCTGCTTTTGTCTCTACTACCGGATCTGTTTTACTGCATACAAAATAATCTCCCATATTTCAGTTACCTTCTTTCTATCCTGTTCTGTGACGCGCAGTTTCCAAAAAACCACCGCAAAATCCCCCTGATCTTTCCGTTTTTGCACCGGTCTTTGAAGCATCTGTTGTTTTTGCATTTACGCATCTGCTCCTTATTATACCAGACAATTTTTTCAGAAACAATTCTTTTCACTTTTATTTTCGGCTGTTTATATCAATAAAGTCCGAAAATCGCGTCAAAAACTGATATTTCCATCACAACTTCAAAGTGCTACAATAAAAAAGAAGGTAAAATCAACGTAAAAAAGGGGACTACTATGACGAAAACAGTACAAAAGAGCAAAGCCCGCGATATGACCCAGGGCTCTATCTGGAAACAGCTTCTTCTCTTCTCGCTTCCGCTGATGGCCGGAAATCTCTTCCAGCAGCTTTACAACACCGTTGACAGCATCGTTGTCGGCAACTTTGTCGGCAAGGAAGCACTCGCCGCCGTCGGCTCCGTCGGTCCGATCATCAATTCTCTGATCGGCTTTTTCATGGGACTTTCCACCGGTGCCGGTGTCATTATCTCTCAGTATTATGGCGCAAAGGCGGATGAAAAGGTCAGCCGCACCGTCAGCACGACACTGGTGATGACATTTTTTCTCTCTATTGTCTTTACTATTCTCGGCATCTTCATTACACCGTACATGCTCCGCATGATGAGTACGCCGAACGACGTCATCCGTGAGTCGGCAACGTATCTTAAAATTTACTTTGGCGGTGTTGCCGGTCTGATGTTCTACAACATGGGCTCCGGCGTTCTCCGCGCTGTCGGCGATTCCCGTCATCCGCTGTATTTCCTGATTTTTTCCGCTGTTGTCAATACCGTGCTCGATCTTTTGTTTGTCGTTTCCTTCGGCATGGGAATCGAGGGTGTGGCGCTTGCAACCGTTATTGCACAGTGCCTTTCGGCGGTTCTGACGCTGTATGTGCTGACCACAACAGACGGCCCATACCGCATCTGTTGGAAAAAGCTCTGCATGGACTGGTCTTTGCTGTACCGCATCGTCTGCGTCGGACTGCCGGCAGCGATCCAGCAGATGGTGACTTCCGTTTCCAACGTTTTCGTGCAGTCCTATATCAATGTATTCGGCTCGGATGTTATGGCAGGCTGGAGTGCCTGCATGAAAATCGACCAGTTTATGATGCTGCCGATGATGAGTGTTGGTCTTGCTTCGACCACCTTCACCGGACAGAACGTCGGTGCCAGCTACATTGACCGTGCAAAGAAGGGTGCTACAACCGCATTCCTGCTTGCTGAGCTTGTAACCATTGTGATGATGATTCCTCTGCTGATTTTCGCTCCGCAAATGGTCTATCTGTTTAACCAGGAGGCAGCTGTGATTCGTTACGGAACCCTGTTCCTGTATCTCCTCTCCCCGTTCTACATTCTCTGCTGCGTCAACCAGGTTTATTCTAACGTCCTGCGTGGCGCAGGAGACACCAGAACACCAATGATCGTAATGCTCGGAAGCTTCGTCGTGTTCCGCCAGATTTACCTGTTTGTGATGTCTCATATATTTGATTCCATCATTCCGATTGCACTTGGTTATCCGGCGGGATGGCTGGTATGCAGTGTTCTGATTTATGCCTGCTATCGGAAATTCCGATGGGATAAAGGAATGCGGAAAAACTGAAGGATTCCTTTCCGGACATAAGCAAAAGGGGCTGTCGCACTAAGAAAATGAACGTAGTGCGACAGCCCCTTTTTTCGCATTATTTTTTCAGGAGTGCTGCTGAATGCTCTTTAATCAGAACAACTCTGCAATCGCCGCGATCTTCTCACAGTTTTCCGGCAGCGGACCATTGATTTTCGGTGACTGGCGCGTTGCCACGTAACAGCTTGCGATTCCGGCAGAGGCTGCACCGTGGCAGTCAGCGATGTCGTCATTTCCTGTCATCAGGCATTCTGCCGGATCGAGGTGATACTGCTTCAGCAGCATCTCATAAAACGCCGGATCCGGCTTTTTCACACCGGCATCCGATGAGAGCAGGATTCCGTCAAAGTATTTCGTAAGGCCGAGCAGGGAAATTTCCGGCGCGGTGAAAAGCGCCTGTGCGTTGGACAGCAGAAAAACCTTCTTTCCTGCGTCTTTTAAACGCTGCAGCATTTCCGGCACGCCGGGGAACAGTTTCAGTTCTTCTATCGAAATCGCACGGAACATTTTCGCCAGATCTGCAATTTCTTTTTCCGTTACCGAAACAGCTTGATCCTCAAACAGCTGCCGGAACACATCCGCAATGTCGATTTCCGGTACATGGCTGCCGCGGCATTCCATTTTAAGCGCAGCTTCCTGCTCTTTGATTTTTGTCTCATACGCCATCCGGAGTTCTTTCGGCTCATAGGCGGCCCCTTTCATGCCGAAGAACAGGCTCATTTTTTTCCAGAGATACGCTTTCTTTTCATTCGTATGTATATCTACCAGAGTTCCATATAAATCAAAAATATAATTCTGATACATCCTTCATCATCCTTTCTTACGGAAAGTTTTCCACACGACACGTATTCTACCAGACTTTTCTCCACAATTCCATGTCTTTTTTCCAGACTTCCTATCTTTTTTCTCCACCCGGGCTTTCCATCAGACCAGATCGTTGAAACCTGTTTTGTCTTGCTTTCTGTAAGAAAGAATCCTGCCAGGAGGGCTTTTTACTTTATCGGAAAATTCAACGAAGTTTCTGGTAACGCAAAAAATTCCCCTGTACAGATTTTGTCCGCAACAGGGGAATTCATTACATCTCACAGTTTCCTGCGAATTGTAATCTTTGATTTACTTTCTCGCATCCAGCATTTCTTTCACCAGACGAATATACTCCGGTGTCGTTCCGCAGCAGCCGCCGACAATGCCTGCACCCGCGTCTACCAGAATGTTCATATATTTTGCAAACGTCGGCGCATCCATGCTGTAGATTGCCTCACCGGTCGGCGTGATTTTCGGCAGGCCGGCATTCGGTTTTACGATAACCGGTACTCTTGCCACTTTTTTCATGGAATTTACGACTGCCTCAAGCTGATCCGGTCCGACCGAGCAGTTCAGTCCTACGGCGGATGCTCCCATTTCCTGCAGTGTCTCAACTGCTTCCACAGCGTTTCCGCCGAACAGGGCAGAACCGTCTGCTTCCAGCGTCAGAGAACACATAATCGGCAGATCGCAGACAGAAAGTGCAGCATCCATAAAGACACACGTTTCGTCTACGCTCAGCATCGTCTCCGCTACCAGAAGATCAACGCCCGCATTTGCTACCGCTGTTACCTGCTCTGTGTAGGATTCCAGCAGCTCTTCATAAGAGAGATCGCCTTTTGGCTGCAGCATTTTTCCCGGTGTGGAAAAATCTCCCGCGATCAGCGCACCCGTTCCGGCAAGCGCTTTTTTCGAGATATCCACCAGGCGTGCGTTCAGCTCCTCCACCTCGTTTTCTCTTCCATAATCCGCTAATTTCAATCTGTTTGCACCAAAGGTCGGCGCATAGACAATCTGGCTTCCCGCCTCCACGTAAGCCTTCTGTAAATTTGCCAGAATATCAGGGTGCTCCAGAACCCAAAGCTCTGTACTGACTCCTTTTGGCATTCCCGCTTTTGTCAGATTTGATCCGGTTGCGCCATCCAATAAAATGACACCTGCTCCGGCAAGCTGTTCAAATTCTTCTCTTGTCATTTTCTTTTCTCCATTCTGCCCGAGTTACCTGCAGCACATGTCCGCGTATACTGACAAATCCCGGCTGTTTTTTCTGAACCTGCCGCGCTTTTCGCGTCAAATTCATGTTCAGTATAGCATTGTATTGTTTTCCCGACAAGTAGAAAAGAGGTATCCGTTTTGGATACCCCTTCTCCTGTTTCCGTTCACGGATGTTCAGCAAACCCTGACATCCTTAATCATGATGCGCGTCTGAATGATGTGTCTCCGAATGATGTGTCCTGCCCGAGCTGTTCCCTCCACCGGATGTGGTATTTTTCGGTGACCCCGGAGACAAATTTGTTCCCTGATTCACACGGGTTGCTTTCTGTCCATTTTCCACCTGCGAGGATGCCGATACCGTTGAAACACCCGAATCGGAACTGTTTTCCGTTGCAGCATTTTTTCCACACGCAACGAAAGCCAGTACTGCTGTACCGACAAGTACGGAAATTACTGCCTTCTTCATTTCTCCACCTTCTTTCCTGGTACATCGTTTTCGCCTGAACATTAGAGCGTGTCTGAAAAATTATTTCCGCAATTTGCGAGATACACTCTGGTTGTAATTTCATTTTAAATGAACTTCTTACTATTGTCAATTTACTCTACAAATTCCCTATTATTTTCTTTTTTTTATTCAAAAATATTTTCAGACACAAACAGCAGCCGGATCCCTCTCCCGGATCCGGCTGCCGTTTGTCCTGTATCGTATGCTTTTATTCTGCAGTGCTTGAAGACGTTGAAGCAGTGCCTGTGCTGCTTGTCGATGTCGTTTCGGTACTGCCTGATGTCGTGCTGTCAGACGTTGTACTGTCGGTTGTGGTTCCATCTGTGGAATCTGTAGAAGCGCTGTCAACTGTCATCGTATACAGATCTGCGTCCGTTACTTCAAGTTTTTTCCAGTTGGATGCGACCTTGATATCGCTCTCCTTTACCCATCCATCCAATGTATCGTTGTACTTATCCGATTTGCGGTTGGAAATGATAGTCTGTCTTCTGGACTCGGTTTTGTCCTCGTCGAATGCTTTATCTACACGGATCACATAATATGCATCGTCGCCTTCGATGACACCGTCATAATACTCGCCATCCTTCAGCTTTGCTGCTTCTTCCGCTACTTTATCTCCAAGAGAACAGGTATCGTCATCGTCTTTCTCCGATCCGGTTCCAAAGGATGTCTCGGAAGAGGTCAGATAAGAAACCTCAGAGGAGGAATCGCTGGCGGAACTGCTCGATGTGCTCGCGCTTGAAGCGTCGGATGCGCTTGTGTCGGAAGCATCGGAAGAAGAGCTGCTCTCATCGGAGCTGTCGGCAGAATCGGTGGAATCTGCGGTATTCTCCGCATTTAACTGATCGTTCAGCTCCTTGCGCAGATCGGTAAACGATGCGGTTGCCGGATCCTCAGACTCTTTTAAGAGATCCAGGAATCTCTGTGCGATTTCTTTCTTTGCCGCTTTTTCCTCGTCCGTCAAATCAATCGTTTTTCCATCGTCATCCTTCTCGGTTCCTGCTGTGGATACCGTGATGTAGCTGATGGAGGTCTGCTTTGCCTCTTCATCGGATACCTCGGTATCTACATCTGCGATGATCGGATCATAAATTCTGGTCTGAATAACATACAGCTCCAGTGCATCCTGGATGTCCTCAACGGTTGCGTGCAGCTTTTTCATCACATCGTCACCGTTCTTATCTGCGAATGCCTGTGCAGCCTCTTTCGCCTGCTGTTTTTCCTCGTCTGTCAGGGAAATTCCGTATTCCTCTGCGTGCTGCCGCATCAGAAGCTCTTTTTCGATCGTATCAAGAGACTGCTCCTTGAACGTTTCCCCGGTAGTCTTTCCATCGTCGCCTTCCTTGTCGTACATCTCAGACGGCATCTGCATTCCGTACATAGAGTACATCTTGGAATAATAATTGTACATGGTTGCCTGCTGATATCTCAGCATGAAATTTGCCTGTCCGAGTGTAATCGACTCGTCATTTACAGTAACTGCCGTTTTTGTTCCGTCCACATTGTCGGAACCGCAGCCGGTCAGTCCCATCGCTGCCATCGAAGCACTCAGCATAACGCAGACTGCTTTTGCTTTTAAATTTTTCATTACTTCCTCCTCATGCAGGACGAAATGTATGCTCAAAAAGAGTTTTTCTTTTTACACATTCGAATTTCCGGTCCTGCATCGATTTTTATAAACGCTTTTTCTATTATACCCTTTTTGCTGATACAGGGCAACTTTTTTCTTCCCTGTTCACGCCTTTTTCACACGATTTTGGGGGTATGCGAGTGTTTCACTCCTGCGTGATCTGCAGCAGATCTTCCACCAGTGCATGGCTCTTCTCCAGCAGATCGATCTTTTCCTTTGAATTTCTCCGCCGCGGCGTGTAGACAAACGCCAGCGACTCCATCTGGAATTTCAGTTCGTCTCGGTATTTCTGCAGCAGCTCCGGAATCCGCGCCACATCGATTTTTGCATGCTGCTGTAAGGTGACTCGTACCGAATCGCCCATCTGTTTCAGCTCCGTCACATACGCACAGTGCGCCAGCGCTTTCAGTTCTGCAACAGCCAGAAGATTCTGTACATTTTTCGGCGGTTCCCCGAAGCGGTCGGTCAGCTCCTCCGTCATGTCCTCATACTCTTCCTTATTTTCAATCGCCGCAATTCGCTTATAGGTGTCAAGCTTCAGAGACTCGTTGCTGATGTAGCTATCCGGAATATAGGCACTGACATTCAGATCAATCGTTGTCTCGAACGCCTCTGCCGGTGCGATGCCCTTCGCCTCCTGGACAGCCTCTGCGAGCATTTTACAGTAGAGATCGTATCCTACCGACTCCATATGGCCTGACTGCTCCGCGCCCAGCAGATTTCCAGCGCCGCGGATCTCAAGATCACGCATCGCAATTTTAAAGCCGCTTCCCATCTCCGTAAATTCACGGATCGCATGGAGACGCTTCTCCGCCACTTCCTTCAACATCTTGTTTCTGCGGTACATCAGAAATGCGTAGGAAGTCCGGTTCGACCGTCCGACGCGGCCGCGGAGCTGATAGAGCTGTGACAGTCCCATCTGGTCGGAATCATGGATAATCATGGTATTGACATTCGAAATATCGAGTCCTGTCTCAATGATCGTTGTTGACACGAGCACATCGATCTCTCCGTTGATAAAGCCGTACATGATCTTTTCCAGCTCACGCTCTTTCATCTGTCCGTGCGCAAAGCCTACATTTGCATCCGGCACGAGCTTCTGAATCGTGTTCGCCATATCCGCAATCGACTGGACACGGTTATAGACATAGTAAACCTGCCCACCCCGCGCCAGCTCACGGTTAATCGCCTCGCGGACCATTTCTTCATTGTATTCACAGACAAAGGTCTGGATCGGCTGACGATCCTGCGGTGCTTCCTCGAGCACACTCATATCGCGGATGCCGATCAGGCTCATGTGCATGGTACGTGGAATCGGCGTCGCCGTCAGTGTCAGAACATCCACATTTTTTTGTAGCTGCTTGATTTTTTCTTTATGCGTCACGCCGAACCGCTGCTCCTCATCGACAATCAGAAGGCCAAGATCTTTGAACTTCACATCTTTCGACAGAACGCGGTGTGTTCCGATGACAATGTCCACGAGTCCTTTTTTCAGATCCTCCAGCGTTTTTTTCTGCTCGGCCGGTGTGCGGAAACGGCACAGAAGATCAACGCGCACCGGGAAATCCTTCATGCGCTCGACAAATGTATTGTAATGCTGCTGTGCCAGAATGGTGGTCGGAACGAGGTAGACGACCTGTTTGCTCTCCTGCACTGCCTTAAACGCTGCACGGATCGCAACCTCGGTCTTGCCGTATCCGACATCGCCGCAGATCAGGCGGTCCATAATCTTTTTGCTCTCCATATCCGCCTTTGTCGCCTCAATCGCCGCAAGCTGATCGTCCGTTTCCTCAAACGGAAACAGTTCCTCAAATTCCTTCTGCCAGATCGTATCCTTTCCGAACGGATAGCCGGATGACGCCTGCCGCTCGGCATACAGCTTCACGAGATCCTGTGCAATATTTTTTACCGCATGGCGAACCCGTGTTTTCGTTTTATTCCATTCCTGACCGCCGATTTTATTCAGCTTCGGTACCTTTGCAGCTTCGCCGGACGCATACTTCTGCAGCGTATCGAACTGGGTGGCCAGCACATAGAGGTTCGATCCGCCCGCATACTCGATTTTCATGTAGTCACGCGTTACGCGGTCCATCTCAATTTTTTCGATACCGCGGTAAATACCAAGACCGTGGCTCTCATGCACGACATAGTCACCGATCGATAGATCCGCAAAATTCTGGATTTTCTGACCGGAATACTCCGATTTCTTCCGGTTTTTCTTCTTCTCTTTTCCAAAAATATCCGTCTCTGTAATCAGCACAAATTTCTGCATCGGATATTCAAAGCCTCTGCGGGCCGCGCCGTGGATCAGCATGACCTCGCCCGGTTTCAGAACACGCTCCTCATTCTCGCTGTAGAAGGCCGGAATCTCCTCATTCTGCAGGTCCTCTGCCAGATGCTGCGCCCGCGTCCGCGACGGACTCGCCAGTACAATACGGTAACCCGCTTTTTTCCAGGATTTCAGATCTTTTACCAGAAGCGGGAACTGATTGTTATACGAATTGACCGATTTCACCGTCACACTGAATTCGTCACGGATATTCCACTCGCCCTTCTGCGGCTCCATCAGCGATACGGCAACACAGCCGCGGCGGTTTAGTTTTGCCACAAGCTCCGCCGTACTGCACATCAGCTTCGCCTGTCCCGGCAGGAGGTATCCCTTTTCGAGACGGTGGCTCACGCTCTCCTGAAATTCTGCTTCCAGCGCATCGGCACACTCGATGATGCGGTTCGGCTCATCGAGGAAAATGCGGCTGTTCTCCGGCAGATACTCAAGAAACGAGACGGTCTCCGGATAAAAATAGTGAAGATACTGTTCGGCTCCCTGCAGAATTTCGCCTTCTCCGATCTGGTCGCAGATTTCTTCTGCTGCATGGCGGATCCTTGCCGCTTCCTCTGTCATCATTTTGTCGCGGAATTTTGTGCTTTGCGCTTTCGCCTCTTTTTTAATCGCTTTCACACCGCGCGCAATCGTATTCTCTGTTAAAATCAGCTCCGATGCCGGATAGATTATGATTTCCTCGAGGTTTTCAATCGACCGCTGGCTCTCCGCATCGAAGCTTCGGATGGAATCTATCTCATCGCCCCATAGCTCAATCCGGATCGGGTTCTGTTCCGTCAGCGGATAAATATCGAGAATGCCGCCGCGGACGGAAAACTGGCCGGTCGACTCCACCTGAAAGGTACTCTCATAGCCGAGCCGCACCAGCTCTTTTCTTATTTTATCCAGATCGAGTTCGCTGTCATTGCGCAGATGGATGCAATGTTTTTCGAACACGCCAAGAGGCAGAAGAAAGTCCATACATCCCCCTACACTGGTGATGATGGTAACTTCCTTCCGCTCAAGAAGTGCCTGGATCACCTGAAGCCGCTGCCGGATCAGCAGATTTCCGTGAATGTCTGCCTGATAGAAAATCAGGTCCTTCGCCGGATAATACAGCGTCTCCGCATCGTACAGCCGGTAATCCTCATATAATTCTTTTGCTTTTAATTCATTTTCCGCGATCAGAAGCCGCACCGGGGCATCCTCGGAGAGACCTGCGATCATATGGGCTTTCTGGCTTTCCAGACAGCCCGAGATCACCGTCACACCTGCGGTTCCTTTTTTCAGATCACGGAACAGCTCGTCAAAACGGGCAATTTCTTTGATCGGTTCTAATAACGCTTTCATTTTCCTTACTCTGCCGGGTTTGCAGATTTGCGGTTATACTCGTTCATGGCTGCGTCCACATCCCCGTTCAGCATCTGCTCGATTGCTTTTGCCGCATGCTCGATCGCCAGATTTACAAGGGGACGTTCGTCTTTCGTAAACGGACTTAACACGTAGTCCGCCAGATCCCAGTTTTTCGGTTTCTCACCGACGCCGACCTTCACACGCATAAAATGGTCGGTGCCAAGATTAGCGATGATGTTTTTGATGCCATTGTGGCCGCCCGCGCTTCCTTTTTTGCGGATACGGATCTGTCCCGGCGCCAGGCTGATATCATCGTAAACCACGATCAGCTCGCTCTCCGGATCCACTTTGTAATAGTTCACCAGCTCCCGCACGGACTCACCGCTCAGGTTCATATATGTCATCGGCTTTGCAACGATAACCTTCTGACCTGCGATCATGCCTTTTCCGAACAGAGCCTTGTGGCCTGTACCGGAGGAAGGGATCTGATATTCATCGATCAGATAATCGATGGTATCAAATCCGACATTGTGCTTCGTCCCTTCGTACTGGCGCGTTGGATTTCCCAGACCTACTATAATATACATAAATTCTCCTGTCATCAGACCATTTTCCGGCGCAGTTTTTGTTCACGTCACGGTCAAAACGGATATTCTCCATCCACTTCGCTACTTGCGCATAACCGAATAGCTGCTTCGCCGCACCGAAAAATGATATATTGTTTTTCCATCTGTCATAAAGAAAGAACACGAACAAAAGAGCAGCCTTTTTCCTGCTCTTTTATTCGCTGAAATGCTTCGGCAATGTTTAGTTAAAGTATACCAGTTCGCTCTCCGGCTTTTTGGCCGGTTTGATTTCTTTTGCATACAGAACCGGGCCTTCGCCGTCGTAAACCTTCATATAGCCCCATTTTACCGTTGCAGTCACGTCAACCCAGGAACCCATTACGAGAGATTTGGCGCTTGCGCATTTGCAGACATAGCCGATAAAAGAAGTATCATCTGCACAGCAGGTCATTGCCATACGACCCGGAACAAAGAAATCGGCTCCGACATCCTTGCTCTTTAATACCATACCGCGGAAATGAACAGTCTTGCCCTCGTAACGCTCCGGGTTGTCGCCCATATCGACATACCAGATTCCGTAATCGGCGTCATCAATCTCGATCACATCGGCATCGGTATCAAACGGCATCTGATCCTCAAAAATGTTGTCAATTTCGCCTTCTTCGTTCTCAAACAGAACGTCGCACGCCTGGTTGACTACTTTGATGCTGCGGCGGAAGGATGGAAGCGGATCTTCCGGACGACAGCGGTTGAACATAACCATATCCGCATTTTTTGCCATCTCCATGAAAACAGATTTCATATTCTGCATATAAATCTGGAAGCAGCTTGCATCGACCGTCACAATCTCCTGTACAATGCCCCAGCCGCGCGGCAGCTCCATTTCTTCGAGTTTTTTTACACTCCAGAGCGGATTGTATTCCAGAATAATACGCTCCGGGCGATATTTACGGTTCAGTTTTTTCAGGTAATCTAAAGTAAACTGCTCCGGTCCTTCTACGATTTCCAGTACTGTATTGTGTTTGAGCAGTTCTTTTTCGTCATACTCTACCTCACCCTCTTCGGTTGTGATCAGAAGGGTCGGCCCGTCAATTTGGAAATATTCCTGTGCTACGGTAAAATTGATAAAAGAGGTTTTTCCACTCTCCAGAAATCCTGTTATGAGATAAATCGGAATTTCTACTTCGTCTTCTTCGTACATTTTGTACCTCCGTTGTCTTTGACGTACTCCCGGAATCTTTCTGCACTTGCTTTTGCGGCTGAGATTCCGGGCGTGCCTTTTGCTTTGTCTCTAAATCAAGAAAAAAGCTGCCACATCGGATTTTGTTTCTGATGCGGCAGCTTCACTACAGTTCACAGGTACCCTGCGGACCGTAATTTTCGCAGCTACTTTGTATTTTTACAGTCCGAACAGCTCTGCCAGCTTATCTTCTGCTAATTTGGAACCGATGACACAGATTCTTCCGGTGAATTCCGGTGCTCCGTCACGTACTTCGTACTCTTCCGGAACCATATCGAAATAGATCCACTGTCCATCGGCGCCTGCTACCATACCTTTGGCCCGAAGAACCATACCATAAGCGGTATCCTCGGAAAGTTTCTTTAAGATGCCTTCGATCTGCTCTTTGGTGAAGGTCTTCACAGTCTCCTGACCCCAGCTTGTGAAAACTTCGTCTGCGTGGTGATGATGGTGATGCTCGTGACCGTAGCCACACGCATCATCGTGATGATGATGCTCATGGTCGTGATCGTGACCGCAGCAGCATTCGTCATCATGGTCATGATGGTGATGCTCGTGTTCCTCGTGATCGTGACCGCAGCAGCATTCGTCATCATGGTCGTGATGATGGTGCTCGTGCTCCTCGTGATCGTGACCGCAGCAGCACTCGTCATCATGATCGTGATGATGGTGCTCATGCTCCTCATCGTGGTCATGACCGCAGCAGCACTCGTCGTGGTCATGATGATGGTGATGATGCTCTTCCTCTTCTACCTGCGCAAGGTTGATGATGGCACCTTCCATCGTATCGAGTACTTTCTTACCACCCAGTACTTCAACCGGTGTGGTAATAATGTGTGCTTCCGGATTCAGTTCGCGGAGCATCTTTACTGCTGCCTCTACTTTTTCCGTATCGGCTTTATCGGTACGGCTCAGGATGATGGTTCCTGCGCTCTTTACCTGATTCTCGAAGAATTCGCCGAAGTTTCTGAGATACATTTTGCATTTCATAACGTCGACTACGGTTGTTGCGGAATTCAGGGCTACGCCTGCTTCTTTTTCTACGCCGTCTACCGCTTTGATGACGTCGGAGAGTTTACCTACGCCGGACGGCTCGATGATGATGCGGTCCGGGTGATATTTGGTGATAACGTCTTTTAATGCTACGCCGAAGTCTCCCACAAGAGAGCAGCAGATGCAGCCGGAGTTCATTTCACGGATTTCGATACCGGCATCTTTTAAGAAGCCTCCGTCGATTCCAATTTCACCGAATTCGTTCTCGATCAGGACAACCTGCTGGCCTTTCAGTGCGTCTCCGAGGAGTTTTTTGATCAGGGTTGTTTTTCCTGCGCCCAGGAAACCTGAAATAATGTCTATTCTTGTCATTGATTTAACCTCTTTATCTTGTTGATTCCGTTTATAGTTAGCTATAAAAGGGCCGAAGTTTATCCTCCGCCCCACACTCACGCCTATTATAGCAACCATAGAACAAAAAATCAAGGGGATTTCCCTTGCTTTTTCTGCATTTCACCATTATAATATATTACATATCTTTTCTACTTTAACGCGTTGAATGAGCAAATCATTTTACCTATGAATGGGGGACTTTTTTTATGAGTGGAACGAAAGAAAAAAAACTCAATCTGCCACAGTCACTGCTTTTGCTGCTGCTGATCATCGTATCCGTCGCAGTCTGTATCCGCCTGAAAACCGGCGGTCCTATGATCGGCCTGTTTGCAAGCTGGATTTTTATCTATCTGTTTTGTAAAATTTTCGGTATTTCTTACGCCAAAATTGTTGCCGGCGCATACGATGCCATCCGTATGGTCGTCCCGACGCTCTGCCTTCTGATGGCCATCGGTGTCATGATCGGCACCTGGCTGCAGAGTGGCACCATTGCCACCATCATTTCCTGGGGCTTAAAAATGATTAACCCGTCCTGGCTGCTGCCTCTGACGCTGCTGTTCTGCTCCATTTTGAGTATTGTAACCGGTACTTCCTATGGTTCCGTCGGAAGCGCAGGTGTTGCCATGATGGCGATCGGAAACGCCATGGGTATCCATCCTGGCATGGTAGCCGGTGCTGTCATCTGCGGTGCCATGTTCGGTGACAAATTAAGTCCTCTTTCCGATACCACAAACCTTGCTCCGGCCGTTGCAGATGCAAAACTTGGCGATCATATCCGCTCGATGCTCTGGACCACCCTTCCAACGTATGTGATTACCTTAATTCTTTTTACTATTCTCGGTTTCCAGCAGACCAGCGGAAGCTATACCGAGGGAAGCATTACCGTTTACATCGATGCTTTAAACGGTGAATTCCAGCTCGGATGGATTACCATGATCCCTGCCATCCTGATTATTGTATTGCTCCTCTGCAAAGTAAATGCGATCTCTGCACTTGGTCTTTCCAGCTTCGCTGCCGGATTTGTTTCCTATTTTGTGCAGCACGATACTCTGCAGGACATCATCCGCACAGCTTACAACGGTTACACAACCGCAATCGAAGAACCGGTATTACAATCCATCTTAAACCGCGGCGGCATGGGAAGCATGCTCCAGTACGTAGCCATTATCTGCTTTGCTGTCGGCATGGGCGGCATGCTGGAAAAACTCGGTGTACTGGATCACATTCTTCAGGCGATTGTAAAGAGAATCAACAGCGATGGAAGTATGATCCTGGCAACGATGATTGTCGGTTACGTGACCAGCCTCATCAGCTGCTCCCAGCCGATGGCACACGTTCTGACCGGCCGTCTGATGGCACCTGTCTTTCAAGAGCGCAAGGTTGCACCGGAAATTCTTTCCCGCTGCCTCGAAGACTCCGGAACTATGGCTGGTCCTATGATTCCATGGCATGGCTACGGCGTATACATGGCCGGCACACTTGGTGTTGCATGGTCGGCATTTTTCCCGTACTTATTCCTGCTTTACCTGACCCCGGTTTTCAGTATTTTCTATGGATTTACCGGAATTTCCATTAAGCATCTTCCGGAAACCAAAAACAATGAATCAAAAGAAGAGAAATAAGGCAAAAGCAGAAATCGTAACAGGAAATCATAAACAGAAACAAAAAAAGAAAAGGAAAAGAGAAAGAATGCAGACAAAACTTGTTCTTCTCGGAACCGGCACACCAAATGCGTGTCCGAATGCCAACGGACCTTCCTCCGCTGTCGTGGTCGGTGACCGTGCTTATCTGGTAGATTTTGGCCCTGGCGTTGTCCGCCAGGCCTCAGCCGCCTATTTTAACGGCGTGGATGCCCTGCGGCCGGATCTTCTGACCGTTGCCTTCTGTACGCACCTTCACACAGACCATACCGCCGGATACCCGGATCTGATTTTTACTCCGTGGGTGCTGGAGCGCCCGGTTCCATTGAAAGTTTTCGGGCCAAAGGGCTTACAGCACATGACCGATCATATCTTACAGGCCTATGAAACCGACATTGATTTCCGAATTCACGGTTTCGAAAAAGCAAACGAATCCGGCTACCGCGTTGAGGTAACAGAAATTGAATCCGGCATTGTCTACCGGGATGACCTGGTTACGGTGGAGGCTTTTCCGGTCAGCCACGGAACACTGGAATGCTACGGCTATAAATTCACCACACCGGACCGCACAATCGTCATCACCGGCGATACCGCTCCGCTGGATCTCGTGGCAGAAAAATCGAAAGGCTGTGATATCCTGCTGCACGAAGTGGAATACGCCGCCGGAATCTCCTGCCGCGAACCAAAATGGCAGAAATACCACCGGGAAGTGCATACGTTAAGCACGGATCTTGCCGGTGTTGCAAAAAAGGCAAATCCGAAACTGCTCGTTACGTATCACCGGATTTACCATATGAATGTACAGGATAACCACAAAAACCTTGCCGCCGAGATGGCATGGCGCGATGCCGCGATTCTGGATGAAATCCGGGATGCAGGGTATGACGGATATGTCGTGAACGGAAAAGACCTGGATGTATTTTAAAATACGGGGCAGCGTACCAATTCTGGTTTACGAATTGGTACGCTGCCCCGTTCGTTTTGGGATGAGCCCGGAGACGCTTTCTATTTTCATTTACCCGACTGGCAGATTCTACCATACTCTGCGTTATTTCAGAACTGTTTTTTCTTTGACATTAACCTCCTCAGAACGTATAATCATAGTATTACAACTCTGGCAAAACAGCAGGATTTTCTGCTGTTTGTCGTTACAGGAACCTGATCCGCAGACGGCTTGCACAGTCTGCCTTTCGTTTGCGTTCCAGAAAGGATGTTTTATATGGCAGCTACTACTACGAAACCCGTAAAAAGCGCCGGTAAAATTCCCGGCAGTACCTTGAAAATCATTGCGATGGTCTGTATGCTGATCGACCACACTGCAGCTGTACTTTTCGACCGAATCCTGATTTCCCGCGGTCTTCTGAATGCGGTGAACGCTTCGGACGGAGGCGCATCATTTCTCTCTACCGGAAACACAGCTGTGATTTATTATGCGGATATGATTATGCGCGCAATCGGAAGGATCAGTTTTCCGATTTTCTGTTTTCTGTTGATTGAAGGGTTCATGCATACGCATGATGTGAAAAAGTATGCGCTGAATCTTGGGATTTTTGCACTGGTTTCGGAGATCCCGTTCGATCTGGCATTTGCAGGAAAACCGTTTTATCTGAATTATCAGAATGTATTTTTCACTTTATTTATCGGCCTTGTGATGATGATTTTTCTGCAGAAAATCGATTCAAAAGCGCAAAAAGATGCCGGTGCATGGCAGAGGGCGAACTGGAAGGTTTCGGTTGGCAAGCTGCTGGTGATTGTGGCAGCCTGTGCAGTGGCCACGCTGTTGAAGACAGATTACAGTGCAATGGGAATTCTGACGATTGTGCTGATGTATAATATGAGAAAGAATAAAATGTACTGTATCGGAATCGGGTGTGCGGTGCTTACGCTGTTGAGTCTGAATGAAATCACCTGTTTTCTGGCTATGATTCCGGTGCATTTTTATAACGGAAAACGGGGATTGAATCTGAAGTATCCGTTTTATGCGTTTTATCCGGTGCATCTGCTGGTGCTGTTTGCGATTGCGGCGGTACTGGGGATGGCGGGGGTTGCGGTTGTTTAAAAAACGGACACCCGGAAGTGCACCTGCGCCGCCCCAGGACACAGTCCCAGACGACACAGACGCACTTCCGGGCTGACATTGAGGCGGGAGGTGGAGAGGTCTGGATTTGCTGCGCAAATCGGCGTGAGATTCTACTTAATATACTTCTTAACTTCCAACGGATACCCCAAAAGCTCTTCGCTGCGAATCACTTCAAAATTCTCCGGTTGAAAATCTTTGCGTAACGTCACAGTGTTCAGGCAATGATATCCCAATCTATGATAGAGTTTCATCGCTCCAAAATTTCGCGCAGCTACCTCAAGATAGACAGATTCAGAATACTTTTTTATCTCGGCTTCAACCAGCGCAATCGCATGACTTCCGTATCCGTTTCCCTGGTATTCCGGAAGTACGAAAAGATCTTCGATCCAGTCAACTTCCGCCCCGCGGCTTCCGAGATGCACAAATCCAATGGGGATCTCTTCTTTTAAGATAAAATAAAACACATGCCCTTTGTCTGTCCAGGCAGCAAGATTCTCCGCGGCCTCTTCGTCGGTTATAACATAATCACCATGAGCCAGCCAAAAGCCTCGAATCAGCTCTTTTGCAAGTTGTGCTTCGTTTTCATATTTCTGTAAAGCTATAATTTCATTCATTTTTTCATCTCCCTTGTTTTTTTAACCGAATCAAGTAAGTCCCCACCCACTGCTTATTACTTTTCGCAATGGAAGCAGGGGACTTGTTTGATTCGGGTCAAAGCGGATATTCGCAATCCGCTTCGCTACTTGCTCATAACCGAATAGCTGCTTCGCAGCTTATCAGAAGTGGCTTGTACCACTCCTGATACAAGCAAGTCCCCACCCACTGCTTATTACTTTTCGCAATGGAAGCAGGGGACTTGTTTGATTCGGTTAAACTATGATATACTCAAATCATCATGATACCAGGCTCAAAAAGCTAATGCAAGCTCGCTTGCAAGAGGATTTTTGAACTCTTGACCTGTCAAAAACATGACGAGGAGTGCAATGATATGAAAAAAGCGACAAATTTGATATCCTTTCTGATTTTAATGATGGTACTGGTCGGCTGTAGCAAAGAAACGGTCCATATCGACTTTCCTTTTGAAGTTGGAGATGTTGAAAATGTCGAAATGTACCACTATGCGGGAGCACCGGTATCAGCAGAAAAGAAAATAGTCGTTGCAAAAACTGATATAACAGACTTGTATCATATGTTTGAAAACTTATCATTGACAGACAAACAAGTCGAGGAAATCACAGGCGCAGATGTGACCAGTTTTCGATTTAACCTTTCGGATGGGACAAACTACGAACTGGTTTATGTCTGCAATGGAGTCAAGAATGGAAAGCTGAAATCTTCCACGGGCAATTTTGAATACTTCACAAATTCAGATATCGGCTCATATTGGTCGAATATGGATCTTGAATCAGTTTCGGTGAAAGAAAGTGAATTGCCGAAGTGGCATAACTGATTCAGCCTCGAAGGACTCCCTGTCATAAGCGCTGGGGTGTTTTTATATATGATTCATCTCGTTTCCGTTTCTCATAAATCGCTTCCATCCATTCCAGCACATCCTCTTTGTTCTGCTGAAACGGTTCGCTGTGACTTAGGAAAAAATGCGGCGCACGCACGTTTTTCAGAACTCGGATTTCTGCCAGCAGGCGCTCGGCATTATAAACGGTCTGTCCGTTTTTCTGCGTCGCATATGCCGCATCCCCGAGAAAGCACCACGTCTCATCCACTTCCAATGCAAGCGATCCTTTGGCATGACTCGATGGAATCGGAAATAAATGTAACCACACGTCACCGTCCTGAAACCACGTATCTTCTTCTATCACAGTTCCTGTTTTTGTATAACGAAACGTATTTTTCCCCTGGTAAACCGCTTCGCACGAAATCTCCGACAGATTCCCGATATGGTCGGGATGAAAATGGGATAAAATCACCCGAATTTCTTTTCCTGTCTGTTCTGACTTTTTCTGCAGAATTTCTGAAACCGCAGGATGATTTCCCACGTCATATACCCAGAAAAATGCATCACCCTCGATGATCACAACATTTGCCGAAAGTGGATGTTCTGTCGGTGTAAGATAGGAAATGTGATCGTTGATTGTCTGGATGTGCGGAATCTGTATCGGCTCTTTTCTTTCTTCTTTCATCAAATCAACACCTCTTTTCCTTCGAACACAAAACACAATGACCGACAGATTTAAGAAATCTCTTTCGTTCTCTGCCGGTCATGATATTAATGAAAATTAGTAGCTATCTTATTTTAGAAGCTGAACACCGCCACACCATACGCCGGAAGTGCATATGCAATCCGATATGGCTGGCCATCGCATTCTCCCTCTTTGGCACGGTAGGCTACCTGGCGTTTTTCGGTCGGGCCGCCGTATTTCATATCGGAGCTGTCGAGTATCAGGCGGTACTGTTTTTTGCGCGGTACGCCACACATATAATCCGGACGCTCGACCGGTGTGAAATTGCAGACGAACAACAGGTTGTTTTTTCCTGTCGGTGACCAGCGGACGAAGCTGTAAATGCTGCGGTCGCCGTCGTTGGCATTGATCCACTGGAAGCCTTCGTAGCCGCAGTCGTTCGCGTAGAGTGCCGGGTACTTGCGGTACATTTTCAGCAGGTCACTAAAGAAGGTCTGCAGATGCTGATGCCCCTCATCTGCCAGCAGGAACCAGTCGATCTCGCGTTCCTCGCTCCACTCGCGGAGCTGTCCGAAATCCTGTCCCATGAACAGAAGTTTTTTGCCCGGGTGCCCGAACATGAAAGCATAGCCTACCATCAGGTTCTGGAATTTTTCCTCCAGATCGCCCGGCATTTTATTGATCATCGAGCATTTCAAGTGGACAACCTCATCGTGCGAGAGCACCAGAATGTAGTTCTCGGAAAATGCATAGGTCATGCCGAAGGTCATCTTGTTATGGTTGTATTTGCGGAAGTATGGATCGAGCTTCATGTAATCGAGGAAGTCATGCATCCATCCCATGTTCCATTTGTAGGAGAAATGCAGGCCGCCGTCCTCTACGCTTCCCGTTACCTTCGGCCACGTTGTGGACTCCTCGGCAATCATGATGACACCTTTGTTTCGTCCGCGCACCAGGGTATTCAGGTGTTTGAAGAACTCGACGGCTTCGAGATTTTCATTTCCGCCGTTCTTGTTCGGCACCCACTGGCCCGGCTCTTTTCCGTAGTCGAGATACAGCATCGAAGCAACAGCATCGACACGGAGACCGTCTACGTGGTACTCTTCTACCCAATAAAGCGCATTTGCCAGCATAAAGTTTTTCACTTCATTTTTGCCGTAATCAAAGATCTTCGTTCCCCACTCCGGGTGCTCGCCCTTTCTCGGGTCGGCGTACTCATACAGCGGCTGACCATCAAAATCAACAAGGCCGTGCGCATCTTTCGGGAAGTGTGCCGGTACCCAGTCCAGAATAACACCGATTTTATTTTTATGCAGATAATCAACAAGATATTTAAACTCTTTCGGTGTTCCGTAGCGGGAGGTCGGTGCGTAATAGCCCGTTACCTGATAGCCCCAGGAACCGTCAAACGGATGCTCTGCAATTCCCATCAGCTCTACGTGGGTATAGCCCATTTTTTTTACGTAATCGGCAAGCGAATGTGCGAACTGAACGTAATTGTAAAATCCGTCCGGGTTGGATTCGGACCACGGATGTTTCATCCAGGAGCCCGGGTGCACTTCGTAGATGGAGAGCGCGGATTTCTGAACGTCAAATTTTTTGCGGTTCGTCAGCCATTCGCTGTCACCCCAGCGGTAGCCTTCGATTTCCGCTACTTTTGACGCGGTACCCGGCCGTTTTTCGGATGCAAATGCGTATGGATCTGCTTTGTACAGTTCTCTTCCGTCCGGTGTGCGGATGTAATATTTATACATCATTCCCTCGGTCACGCCCGGAACGAACACTTCATAAACGCCGTCCTCGCCGACTTTCCGCATCACATTGGCATGGGCATCCCAGCCGTTGAATTCGCCGATGACAGATACTTCCGCCGCATGCGGAGCCCATACGGTGAACCAGGCTCCTACTTTGCCGTCTTTTTTGTCCAGGTGCGCACCCATTTTCCGGAAAATATCGTAATGGGTTGCCTGGCCAAATAAGTACTGATCCAGTTCAGAAAATCTTGGCTGATAGCCCGCCGGTTTTTTTGGCGCTTTTCTGGTTTTCGCTGTTGTTTTTGCCGTTGTTTTCGCAGTTTCCTTCATAGAAAAAATCCCCTTTATGCTTCTTTTTCAATCAGAACACAGCCGCACGGAGGTACTTCAACAAAAAGTTTTCCATTTTCCGGAGAAATGGCTTCTCCGGTTACCGCGTTTTTCCATGTTCCGTCGCAAGATGCAGGAATCCAGACTCCCGCACTCTGGTTTTCATCATTATTTACTGCTGTGATCAGAGCGTCTGTCTCATCCAGGCGCGCAAAGGCATACTGGCGGTTGGTCAGCATGAGTTCGCGGTATCTTCCCGTTCGTGCTGCAGGATGTTTTTTTCTGACGTCTGATAATGTTTTGATCCATGCCGGAAGTTTTTCTGCCGGCGGATTTTTCTCCAGTTCTTCCAGATTCAGCGCCGGACGCAGCGGATCGTCGTTTCCGCCTTCTTTTCTTCCCTCGATGCCGAATTCCGATCCGTAATAGATGGACGGGATGCCCGGCAGGAAGTACAGCAGCGCATAAATTGGAATCATGTTTTCTTTTACGTTCAGCTTGCTGGCCAGACGGTCTACGTCGTGATTGTCAACGAAGCTGTACAGTTTCTTTCCTTTGTAAATGCCGCCGTTTTCGTCAAATTCGCGGCGGATCGTATGTGCAATTTCGAAGTAGTTATGATCGTTATGTCCCGAATAAAGTCCTTTGTGAAGCTCGTAGTTTGTGACACTGTGCAGCAGATGCTGGCCGTCTCCGATGTAGCGCGCATAGTCGCCGTGGATGACTTCGCCCATCAGCCAGAAGTCCTGTTTTTTGGCGGATGTGCGTGCGCGCATCTGCTCCATGAAGCCGAAATCCAGGCAGTCGGCGCAGTCGAGACGGATGCCGTCGATGTCGAATTCGTCGATCCAGAAGTCGATGACATCAAGGAGATAGTCGCGGACCTGCTGGTTCTGGAGATTCAGGTTGACGAGTTCGAAGCAGTTTCTCCATGCTTCGTAGGAGAATCCGTCGTTATAGCAGGTGTTTCCGCCGAACCAGATTCCTTTGTACCATCCGCAGTACGGGGACTGTTCTCTTTTTTCCTGAATGTCGCGGAAGGCAAAGAATTCGCGGCCGGTGTGGTTGAAGACACCGTCTACGACGACTTTGATGCCGAGTTCGTGGGCTTTTTTTACGTATGCGGCAAAGTCCGCGTTGTCGCCTAAGCGGCGGTCTACCTGTTTGTAATCTTTTGTGTCGTATCCATGTGTGGTTGATTCAAACAAGGGGCCGATATAGATTGCGGTACAACCGAGATCTGCGATGTGCGGAAGCCACTGTTCCAGTGTGGAAAAGCGGTGTACGGTTTCTTCCGATTCATTTTTTCTCGGCGCGCCGGTCAGTCCGATCGGATAGATGTGATAAAATTCTGCCTCTTCATACCATGGTGCCATTTTGTTTGTCCTCCTTGTTTTTGGGTTATGAGTAAATTCCATACATGAACTGGTGTACCAGACGGTAGACTTCTTCGTCCCGGACGACGAGGTTGGAAAGATCGGATTGATCTCCTGCTGTCATCATCAGGTAGTGCATCAGGATTCCGGAGAAGCCTACGGCGAATTGTTCCTGACGGCCGTTCATGTTGCCGAGTTCGGCGCTGGCGTTGTCGAAGACGTCGACGCACAGGTGATAGAACCGGTCAATCATGGGGTATACGGTGCGGAAGCCTTCGCTTTTTCTTCCGGAATAGAACAGTGCCATCATCAGCATATGGAATTTCGGGTCTTCGGAGGCTCCGTTGAAGAAGGCACGCGCGATGCGGTACAGTTTTTCGGGGATGTTTTTCCCGGTTTCGGAGGCTTCGATGAGTTTTTGTTCCATGGGCTGAAAGTGCTCGTTTAGCAGGGCTTCGAGGAGGCCTTGTTTGCTGCCGAAGTAATAGTACAGGGTTGGTTTGGATACTCCGGCGGAGTCTACGATCTGCTGAACACCGACGGCGTCGTACCCGCTTTCGTAGAAGAGGGTCAGAGCTGAGTTCATGATTAGCTGACGATTGTCCATTTTGAATCCTCTTTGTTGCGGAAGGGACGCTCTCTGGAGTTCGCCTGGCCGCGGTGTGTTTGGGTGGTTGTTTGTTACGTGTGAGTTGGCATTTGTTTTGGTTTAAAATGCTTTTGTTGATTTTGTATTTAAGAAGTCTGCTTTTGTGTGTGATGGTCGAATTGCGTGAGTTTTTGGCAATTTTGACGAATTTTGTTGGATTTTGCAGGTTTCTTATGTGTGTTTCTGTTATCATTATACCAATCGGTATATAAAAAGTCAATGCGAAATATATAATGGATGAAAATAGATGCATAGAAAAAGAACCGGCGGGGAAATCTTTAGTTTAGTTCTCAGATTTCTCTGTCGGTTCTTTTCTTATTTTCCGATACTGTTTTTATACGAACTGAACCTCACATGACTAAAGTCACGTGCTTCAGACCGCTTTAGGCGGCAGACAAAATATCGGCGGATACGCCTGTTTCTTAGATCTTGCGCGGATACGCGCTTCTTCCATGCCGGATACGGCAGGTCTCCACATAACAGGTAGTCCACGGTATATCCGCCTGTGTTTATGCTGCTTTTCGCAGTTCCATTTCTGAAATTAAGTCTCTCAAATCCGCATAAACACATGAGGTTCTACTCTTTACTGCAGGAACTTTTGCCTCCAGCAAAGACCTTTCCGTTGCCGGTAAGGGTTTTAAAATTTCACGGATAAAATATCTTGCTCCAATATTGTACGATGCAGATAATCCTCCTTCTGCATTTTTTTGCATTTTCTCTTTTTGTTCTCCAATTGCTGTTTTCCTTCAGATGCCGTATAATGGAAACAGCATTTTTCAAATTCAAATTAAGGAGAACATAAACTGATGATACGATTTAATAATGACTACAATCACGGTGCGCACCCGGAGATTCTGGAGGCGCTGGGGGCTATTAATGGGAACAGTTATGGTGGATATGGGGAGGATGAATGGTGTGAGAAGGCTGCGGAGCTGATTCGGGAGAAGATTCATTGTGCGGATGCGGCGGTTCATTTTTTTCCGGGGGCGACGCAGGCGAATTTTATTGTGACGGCGGCAGCGCTTTCGCCGGTGCAGAGTGTGATTGCGGCGGATACCGGACATATTAACTGCCATGAGGCGGCTTCGATTGAAAATACCGGGCATAAGATTCTGGAGCTGCCGAATACGGATGGTAAAATTTCGGCGGAACAGATTGCGGCGTGTGCGGCGGCTTATTATGAAGGCGGTGAGCCGGAGTATCTGACGGAGCCGAAGATGGTATATCTTTCATTTCCGACTGAGCAGGGAACGCTGTATTCGCTGCAGGAGCTGACGAAGATTCACGAGGTCTGCCGGAAGTATGATATGTATCTGTTTGTGGACGGGGCACGGCTTGGATACGGGCTTGGATCAGAGAAGAATGATGTTTCTCTCGAGGATCTCGCTGCTCTCACAGATGTTTTCTATTTCGGCGGAACGAAATGCGGTGCGCTGTTTGGTGAGGCCGTTGTGCTTACAGCTGACTCGCTGAAAAAGCGGTTCAAAGCCTACATGAAACAGAACGGCGCTGTCCTCGCAAAGGGATGGCTGCTCGGACTGCAGTTCCACTGCCTGCTGGGGCATGATCTTTATTTCACTGCGACACGCCGCGCCGATGAACTTGCCATGAAACTCCGCAAAGCATTTGCGGCGCAGGGGATTCCATTCTGGGTGGAGAGTTTTACGAATCAGCAGTTTGTGATTCTCACCGATGCGCAGAAGGAAACTCTGGAAAAACGCTATATTTTCGAGCCAATGGGGAAATCCGCGGACGGCGGAAATATTGCGCGGTTCTGCACCAGCTGGGCAACGACGGAAGAGGAAGTGCAGACACTGATTGATGACCTCAAAGCTTTATAATTTTTGTCCAAAACGGCATTCTGCAAACACCGGCGATCTCTAAATCTGCTTTGCAAATTCAAAGAAAAAGCTGTACCGGTGTGCCACGAAAATGCAGATTTTTCCTTGTTTTACTCCGAGAAAGGAATCTTTATGTCTCATAAAATTGGTATTACCGCCTGCTCCAACCCCATGCATCCTTCCTTTTCCGCCGATCTGGCGCGTCTCTGTCAGATTCTGCGGAAGCTGGGCTTCGATCCTGTTTTAAGCCCCTGCCTCTTCGACAACGGTTCCGGCTTTTCCGGCACGGGCGCGGAGCGGGCGGATGCATTGATGAACCTTTACTGTGACCCAGAAATCACGGATATTTTTGATGTTTCCGGCGGCGATATGGCGAATGAAGTTCTGCCGTATCTGGATTTTTCTGTCATCGCCGCCTCCGGCAAGCGCTTCTGGGGATACAGTGATCTCACAACGATTGTCAATGCTGTCACGACTGCGACTGGAAATGAGTCGATGCTGTATCAGGTTCGAAATCTGCTGTACGACCACAGCGCCGAACAGATCACTCTGTTCCAAAACGCTTTTTCCGGGCAGTCTCCCAGCCTCTTCGACCTCCCTTGCACATTTCTGCAGGGCGATCACATGGAAGGTGTGATGATCGGCGGAAATATCCGCTGTTTTCTGAAGCTCGCCGGAACGGATTTTCAGCCGGATTTCCGCGGAAAAATCCTGCTCCTCGAAGCCATGGGCGGCGGCGTTCCGCAGATGGTTACGTTTCTGTCCCAGCTGAAAATGATGCATGCCTTTGAACAGATCAATGGTATTCTCCTCGGAACATTTTCCCAGATGGAACGCGACCAGCTGACGCCGGATATGCCGCAGCTTGTCCGCCAGGCGGCCGGACCGGATCTCCCGATTGCAAGGACTCCGTATATCGGCCACGGCACGGATGCACATGCCGCCGTGATCGGCAAATTTTATCAGATTTCTTCTGACTGATATACATCCGCGTAGCGCACGCCGAACTCCTCTGCGTCTGCATGGCGTTCCATATAGATATCAATGTGGCCGTACGGCGTGCCGCGGTCCTCGACCGTGTAAATTTTTCCGCCGATATTCAGCTTCGTTCCAAACGGCAGAACGCCGGTTGCAATGGTCCGGCCCTGCACCGGCATTTTTCCGGATGCGGTCGGGCCGCCCGCCCAGCGGCCACAGCAAACGGCGCAGTTGCAGTAAGCGGTCAGTTTAAAATTGCCGAGATATTTTCCCGAAGCGCTTTCCAACCGATCACCTGCGGTACTGTTTTCTGCACTTGTATTCTGCACATTTTCTGCTCCCGCCTTCTGTTTTCCACCATTCCCGTTTTCTGTTGTCTGGTTATCCACAGAGTTTCCTTCTTTTCTCCCATTATCCACATCTCCCGTTTCTACTTTGCTCTCACGTATTTCCTCCGAAATCACCCGCACAGCAAATTCTGTCGATTTCTCATAGTTAAAATCTGAAATCAGAATCCCCGTCGCCTCGCTTCCAGCGTGGATTACTTTTCCATCACCGAGATAAATCATGACATGGTAAATAAACCCGCTCTCCCGCTGGTAAAACAGCAGATCACCAGGCTTTGCCTCCTGCACCGGAATGCGTGTTCCAGCTTTCGCCTGCTGGCGTGAGGTTCTCGGAAGGGTATACCCGAAATTAGCAAAAATCTGCTGGGCAAAGCCGGAACAGTCGCAGCCGTTTGTAAGACTCGTCCCGCCCCAGACGTACGGATTTCCCAGGAATTTTTTCGCGTACTGCAGGACCTCGCCGCGCGCTTCGTCAGAAGAAAGAAGTGTTCTCGTCGTTGCATATGTATAGGTGTACGCCTTATTATTCCATGGCTTCACCCACATTTCCGCCATGGGAAAACTTTCCTCCTGCCAACGGTTTACCTCTTTTTCAGCCTCTTCTCCGCGCAGGAGATACCGCGCGCAGACAAATCCACGGACATCGCCGGATTCCACATAAACCCAGTCAGAATCCGCATCCGCTAAAATATAACAGAGGCTTCCCTTCGGCAGGATTCCGACGATTTTCTGATTTGTGCCTTTTCCTTCGCGGACGTGAAGCCAGGAATTCACATCGGCGATAGCATATGTTTTTTCAACCGTATGAAACAGCCACGGCATACGGGAAATCGTGACTTTTTCAGCTTCTGCCGCCTGCCACTCACTGTAGCTTTCCCGCGTGCGCTCAGCTTCCTGCTCTGCCGAAAAGACGGGTTCAGCCTCGGCGGCTGGCGGTTCCGCAGACTGTGATAAGTCAGAATCCGAAGAGACTTCTGCCGTCTTGTCCCCACCAGTTGCATCATCACTTCCTGCAGATCCGTTTTCTTCCTCCGGCGGTTCCATCTGCTCCCCATCTCCGCCGCCGATTTCTTCCTGCCCCGGCCATGGATCGTTGGAAATATCTTCCCCTTCGCCCGGCCACGGTCCATCCATTTCACTGTTTCCCGGTGTTTCCGGCATGTCTCCCTGATCTCCCGGTTCTGGATTTTCCGGCTCCTCTGGCTCTGTCTCGCCTGCCTCTCCCGGTTCTGCATTTTCCGGCCCCTCTGGTTCTGTCTCGCCCGTTTTTCCCGGTTCCGTCATTCCTGCATTCTCTCCGCCGTCAGGCTCCTGCGGTTCCGGTTCCTCCGGGACTGTCTCATCTTCTTTTCCCTCGGATCCACTTTCCTCTTCCATCTCATCATTCTGCGTACCTTCCGGTTCTGTCACCTCTTCCGCTTCCGCAGGTGCCTCCTCCGCCGCATCTTCCTCCACGCAAAAAGAAGCAGCCCCAACGGCTGCTTCCCCTGCAATCTCAATTCCAATCTGTCCCGGATCGGCCGTTTCCTCTTCTGCTGCATAAACGGCTGTCGGGTTTCCCAGTGTCACTGCGAGCGCACCGATCATCGCGGCGCGCACCAGCTCGGCGCATTTGTCGCCCATCATTGTTTTATCAACCATTTTCGCTTTCTCCTATTCAATTTGTCCGGCCAGACGGAATTGATCCGAACAAATAAAACAGAAGAAACACCTCTGGTATCGCTTCCTATTCCTCTGCTCGAAACAGTCTGACCGCATTTTTTTCTGTCGTCTCAATGACTTCTTCTTCCGAAATTCCCTTGAGTTCTGCGATCTCCTGCACAACGTACGGCAGATACAGAGATGAATTTCGTTTTCCCCGGTACGGAACCGGTGCCAGATACGGACTGTCTGTTTCCAGCAGAATGCGCTCCATCGGAGCCATCTGAACCACTTCTTTGATCTTCTTTGCATTTTTGAACGTCACCACGCCGCCAATGCCAAGATAAAATCCCATTTTCAGGTATTCCTCTGCCATCTCCACAGAGTAGGAAAAACAATGAATGACGCCGCCGATCTCCTCCGATTTTTCTTCTTTCATGACGCGGAGCGTATCGGCCGCCGCCTCCCTGCTGTGAATAATCATCGGAAGTTTTTCTTCCCGAGCAAGCGCAATCTGACGGCGGAACCAGTATTCCTGCTTCTCATGATTCTCCTTGTCCCAGTAATAGTCAAGGCCAATCTCACCGACCGCGACCGCCTTTTCCATGCGGCAGAGTTCCCGCATCCGCGCCATCACGTCCTCGTTCAGATCGCCCACCTCATCCGGGTGAAGGCCGAACGCGCCGTAGATGAACGGATACGCTTCCATCAGTTTTCTTGTATTTTCCAGTGATTCCAGATTTGCCGAGACATTGATGATACGCCCGATCCCGTTTTCCTGCATCGAGGAAAGCAGCTCTGCGCGGTCTTCATCAAATTTCTCATCGTCATAATGTGCATGTGTTTCAAATATCATATCCGAATTTCTCCTTAAAAAAACGAAACAGAAACGGAAGAAAGCTCTGCATAGCCTTCCCCTGTTTCCGTTTCCACGTTTATCCATCCTATCGTTCGTTGTTTTCGTAAAAGTAAAGTGCGCCGCTGCGCCTGTGCTTATTATAACGCATTCATTTTTCCCGCGTCAACCAGGAAACGAAAAAAAGTCACACTTCAACATGATCACCGCCGCGCCGCAATCTCATCCAGCAGGCAGCCCGCCACTTCGTCTTTTCCCATGAGCGGAAGCTCCTTGATGCCGTCCTTCGTGATCAGCGTCACCACATTCGTCGCCACACCGAAGCCGGCACCCTCTGTCTTCAAATTGTTTGCCGCGATCATGTCCAGATGCTTCTTCTCCAGCTTTGCACGCGAGTTTTCCACCATGTTCTCGGTTTCCATCGAGAAGCCGCACACAAACAACCCCGGATGACGGTTCTTTTCCACCCATCCCAGAATATCGTCGGTGCGCTCCAGCGGAATGCTCATGTCACCGTCCTTCTTTTTGATTTTCTGATCCGCCACCGTCACAGGCCGGTAATCAGCAACCGCGGCCGCCTTAATCAGAATATCCGTCTCCGGCAATGTCTCCCGCACCGCCTCCAGCATGTCCTTCGCCGTCGTCACCGGTCGCATCACAACGCCTGGAACCGGGGCTAATGAAACCGGGCCGGAAATCAGCGTTACCTGCGCGCCGCGGAGCATCGCCTCCCGCGCAATCGCGTATCCCATGCGGCCGCTGCTATGGTTCGTCAGATACCGCACCGGATCGAGGGATTCCTGCGTCGGGCCTGCAGTCACGGTGACACGCACACCAGCGAGCGTCTTTTCGCGGGCAAGCTCCATCGCGATATAATCGAGCAGCACCTCCGGGTCCGGCAGTTTTCCTTTTCCGACGTCCTTGCACGCCAGCATTCCCACGGTCGGCTCGATGATGCCGAAACCGTATTTTTTCAGCGTCGCCAGATTATCCTGCGTAATCGGATTTTCCAGCATCGCCGTATTCATCGCCGGAGCGACCAGCTTTTTGCACTTCGCTGCGAGCACCACCGTTGTCAGCATATCATCTGCAATGCCGTGTGCCATTTTTGCAATCACATTGGCGGTAGCCGGGGCAATCATAATCAGATCCGCCGCTTTTGCCAGCGAAATATGCGTCACCTCATATTTAAAATCACGCGCAAACGTATCGACCACGCAGCGGTTGTTGGTCAGCGTCTCGAACGTCAGCGGGGTGATGAACTGCGTCGCGTTTTCGGTCATGATGACATGCACGTCTGCTCCGGCTTTCCGAAGACCGCTCGCCACATTTGCCATTTTATAGGCGGCAATTCCACCTGTCACACCAAGTACAACACATTTTCCGTCAAGATTTTCCATTGTAACTCCGTTCTGCTGCCTCGAAGCAACTTTTTTCCTATGATAGTTTTAAGTATAGCAGACAGAAAAACAGATTACAACCAATCCTGTTTGCCATTGATGCAAAAAGGCTTTATAATAAAAGGACAAAAGAGCTCTACTTTTAAAATAATCGCGAGGTATTTTTATGATTTTAGCCATTGATATCGGGAACACAACCGTTACGCTCGGCGGCGTCCGGACCGCACCGCAGCAAGCGTATTCCCTCGAATTCACAGCCCGGATTGACATCAACCACACCTGGTCTGCCAGCCAGTATGAATCTGCGATCGAGCAGCTTTTTGAAGACAAGAATCTTTCCCCGTCCGACTTTCGGGGCGTCATCATTTCCAGCGTTGTTCCGTCGGTTCTGACGCTTCTGCAGGAATGTGTCCGTAATCTGTTCGGCACAGAACCGCTGCTCGTCACATCCGAAAGTGATCTCGGCATGACATTTTCCATCCCGGAACCGGAAAAAGTAGGCCGCGACCGCCTCGTTGATGCAGCCTGGGCCGCCGCACATTATCCGCTGCCGGTCATCACCGTGGATCTTGGAACAGCGACGACCTTCAATGTCATCCGGGAAAACAGCGTCTTCTGCGGCGGCGCCATCGCACCGGGACTCGATATGGGACTTGGCGCCCTCTCCGAGCGGACCGCCCAGCTCCCGCGGCTCGACCTCCAGATCCCGAAACGCATCATTGGCAGAAACACCGAAGAATGCATTCTCTCCGGCACCATCGTCGGCATGGCCGCGATGCTCGACGGAATGGTCCAGCGCATCGAAGCCGAACTCGGCTCCCCCGCCACCCTCATCCTCACCGGCGGCGCGGCACGCTTCGTCGAACCGCTCGTTTTACATCCTCATATCTATGACCCGAACCTTCTGCTGAAAGGGCTGGCGTTCCTGTGTGAGCGGAATTGTGCAAATTAAAATCGTACTTCCAAATATTCATCAGACTTTTTCATTCTGCATGACGTTAAAAAGCGTGTCTGTTCTCCAGGCACGCTTTTCTCTATTTTTCTATGGAATCGCAACCCTTCTTTGTGTTGCCTCTCCGCTTTTCAGTTTTTCCTGATTCTCCTCTTTCAGTTTTAAAATACACGGGCGAATGCTTTCATCATACGTTTCTGTTGTCTGAAGTACATGACCATTGTATACAATCACATCATCGGAATACAGAAATACAAGCGCCATCTGATTCATCTCATGATCGTAGATCAGAACATACCAGTTATAATCATACAAAATCCTCTCTGTCATGTTGAATACCTGTTTTGGCTTCTGGCAGGAAATTTTTTCTCCGTAAATGGTCGAGAGAATTTCGTCCATCTCCTCCGGATGATCCTCGCGCGTGATCGCAAAGGACATTCCGGCTCCGGTGTCTTCCGGGATATAAAGATAAATCATCTCGGCTTTGTCCGTATCAAAGGTTTCGATTTCCTGCAGCAGTTCCTGATCCGATTTTTCTGAGATGAAATCTGCTGCCGTCAGGAAAACATCTGTCGTACCCCGCTCAGGACCAATGGGATTTTCTTTCTGTGTATACACCGCCGTCATTCTTTTTACCAGACATCCTGCAATCACGCAAAGGATCACTCCAGCTAACACAGTGATTTTTCTCTTTTTCATACGTTTCAAGGAAATCACCTCTCTTCCAAAACAGACATTCCGGGAACCTTCCAAAAGTTGAATTTTCTCTTTTCAGTATATCATGAATTTTTCCGGGACACACTCTTTTCCCTCTCCCTATGCACGGAAAAACTCCCAGCACTGCCGGGAGTTTATGACTTTCTTATTTCATAGTAACTATTCAGAACCCCATCTCGATTCCGCTTGCGCTGCATCTCGATGTTGCTTCTCGCCATATGAAATTCCAGAAAACCGTTCATTCATGCAAGCATGATTCACGATTTTCTTTCATTTCGCATGGCTCTGAATAGTTACATTTCATATTACTTTTTCACCTGCTCATATACCAGTCCCGGATAAGCTTCGAGGCTGACACCGTTTTTTTCAAACATTGGAAATGCTTCTGCGCCGGATGCGCATACGGCGGTTGCCATGCTTGTCTGTTCAGTGTAGCTCTCCCAGTTGTCGGCAGTAAGGCCAGGCTGGTATGCTTCCCAGGCAGTTTCGTATTCGGTGCTCTTATCGGAAGGAATCGCATCTTTCAGGCTCTCGCCGGACCAGACGGCAAGCTGATCTGCTTTTTTGTAAGTATATTCCGGGAGCTGATCGTCGCCCAGCGACTGGTACAGCTCATAGCGGGTAATGGAGTCTTTGGAACTTCCGTAGGATTTTTCCATCTCTTTTTTCACGGTATCCATATCGGCATCATCCGGGTAGGTGATGTCTACTTCGCACAATACTGGTTTTCCCGTCGCTCCGGTCTGATCGAGGTTGATAAACTGAAACATGACTCTGGAAGTTTGCTCGCCGAAAACAGTGGCTTCTGTATCTACTGCGATCGCGGCTGCACTGTTAGTTTCGGAGAAAATTTCCACCTGGTCCCGATCCAGATTCCAGTCGGCAAGCACTTCATCCACCGTTTTCCCCCATCCGGTATCCGGCGGCGTAATTTCCTTGCTGCTCTCTTTCGCTCCCTGACATCCAGTCAGCAACAGAGCACACATTGCAAAAATACCTGCTAATTTTTTATTCATACACCTGCATCTCCTTTCCGCTTTGTTATTTTTTTTCACATACTTTTTTTGTTAGCCCTATACTACCATATATTCTTCTGAAAATCTATGACGTTTGGTGAAAATTTTCTTACATTTTTCTTATGCATTCGATTTAAATCAAAGAAAAAGCAACAACATCCCTTATAGAAATTCTCTACCGCTATTTAAAAACGCTCCCCTAGTATCTATAACACAAGGGGAGCGTCTATTTTCAATTAGTTCGCTTGTTCTGATAATCGAGTTTTGCTTAAGCTCTCTCCCAGCGGCCTCCCGGGGCTGAAGATATAACCTTGCGTAGGGGAAAAGTTTATGACGTTTTCTGAAACTTTGAACAAAAAACTTTTTATTCATTTTATCAAGTTGGAACTTTCTCCACCAGATCTTCTACCGTACATACTAATGCCCGCGCAATCTTCAACAAGGTCTCTGTCTGCGCCTTGTTAATATCCTTTCTTCGCTGTTCATACTGCTGAATGGTCCGAACCGAAACACCTGCCTGCTGTGCCAGTTCACTCTGACTTAGATTTGCAAAAGTACGCAATTCTTTCAAGTTTGTCTCCGGTTTTGCTTCACGATATAATTCATTCATTTTATCTACAAACTGACGAACATCCATTTCATGATATGGCGTGTAGAGCATTCGCACTTCAGTTACAGGAATAGCCTGGTTTATTTCCGCAAAAGACAAACTGGTACTCCACTGATAATAGGCCAACGCCCAGCCTGTCCAATATTCAGGGCTGCGATCGTAAGAATAAGAGGGGGCTTGTTCCGGCTTTGGTTCCCCTGCTTCCTGTAATACTTCATATGCAATTTCAACTCCCGACATTCCCGCTACCACAGAACAGTCACCTCGTTCAAACCGTGACGCTGTATTACTCATACAAAACCACTGCCATACAGTTTCCAACGGCCGTTTTAAATCATTGACCATATAATCCAGCATGCAGGCAAGATTTTTTTGTGCAACAGAAAGATATAATTTATCGTAAGCGTGGATCATCTGGTTTCATCTCCTCATCTAAAATTGTGGTGATATATAAATCACCCCGCTGACGGCGGTTTCGTTCCAAATCAAAATATTGCCGACGCGCCATATGATCACGGGATGCTTTCCTCTTATACCATTCCTGCACACTTGCAATCTCATACCCTGTAAATTCCAAACGTTCAAATGCTCTTCTGCTTTTTAAAACAAACTGCTGTCCCAGTTTTCCCAGACGCATTGCATTACTCAACTGACGGTAAGAAATTGCACCATTAATAAAATCCGCTGCAAAAGAAAAATAGCTGTCGTCAGCACGATATCCAATGATAATATCTGCCTTTTCATAATCAAGATGAAAATTTTGTAGCAAATATTCTTTTGCTTCTGCCGCCAACGGTGTGGATGCATCAAATTCTCGATTTTCCAACAAAATCGTAAGCCAATGGAGCATTGTATAGTCGCGCATATTCAAATCGAGAACTTTCAATCCATCACATTCAATCTCATATCTATTTGCGTAACCATTTTTATCCGCACTGACACCCCATTCTTTGGCCATATTTTGGTTTTCTGTACAGTAAAATCCAACACCATAATCATTATAAATTTTTCCATAACCATATTTCGGCCGTTCAATAATATGATCCGAACCATGATAAACTGTTTTTTTCATTTTACCACCTCTGCTTCAAATTATACTCCTAAAGGCGTATAAAAACAACAAATAGAAAAATTTGGATTCAGAAAATATGTTTGAAAGAACTTTTGACATTTTTACAAAAGCGTGATGCTATGATGTCGAAAAAGAGCGCTGCCGACAGACGGTCAGCCTGTTTACTAATTATGTCAAAAATGGTCGCCTAGTTTGCAGACAGGGGTGGCTATTTTTGCGTCTTACCCTTATTTTTTCTCCACCATACGCTTCCTACAACAACTCCTCCCGCCAGCACAAAAATTATTTGTTTTCTCGAAAGCCTCCATCCGAATAACTCAACTCTTACTTCCTTCGGCTGATACGAATACCCCATCAAAATTCTGTTATCATCCCCCGTCCCCACCG
Source organism: Blautia sp. AF14-40 (assembly GCF_003479665.1). Taxonomy (NCBI): domain Bacteria; kingdom Bacillati; phylum Bacillota; class Clostridia; order Lachnospirales; family Lachnospiraceae; genus Blautia; species Blautia sp. AF14-40. The sequence goes on along the minus strand of NZ_QUHK01000004.1, from coordinate 100,780 downwards.
ACGCATGGCAATATGTGGTTCCCATGAATTTCATCGCAGATCTCGGTGTTCCCAGCTGGCTTCCGGAGTAGCTGGCGCCGTTTAGCTGTTGGTTGTTTGCAATAAGATTTCCACTGACTGCCCAGTCGCTCATTGTGTTGTCTTTGTACCATAAGGTTCCGCCAAATTCATACGGTCTGATCGCCTCTCCTAGTAAAAACGAGAAGCTGTCGTTTCCACAGGGCTTTTTGTTCTCTGTGAATCCATAGGTTGGATAAACATAAATCGCCGAACCATTTTTGAAGGCTGATGCATAAAATTCAATTCCCGTAAAATCTTCCGCACTTCCATTCATCATCTGTTCTTCTGCATTGATTTTCATATACCCGAATTTTCCATCTCCGCTTTTTAAATCATCGACGATAAACTGCTTCACATGCTCATCCAGCTTTTGTATCTCATTCTCTGGCATCCCTGTTTCCTGCAAATAAGCATCGTAATCAGAAGGAACCTTTTCCTCTGCCTTCACATAAGATACCCCCGCATACAATGACAGTCCGCAGCAAAGTAAAACCAGAAATAACGTCCGCATTTTTCTCATACAACGCTCCTCCTTCCTGTTGTCATATTCGATAAACCCGTTCAAATATTCTCTCTTTATCATTATATTATCATAAGATTCAGAATCTTTATATGACGTTTTCCTTAACTTTTTAAAACGCAAAAAATCCCTCCCCACACATCACGCATGGAAAGGGATTTCTCTATTTACTCTATTTTTCTTTTAATCCATCAGCAGATCTCCGCACCCGCCGGCATTGCTTTTTCCGGGGTCATGAGGCATACGTTGCCTTCGGCGTCTTCTGCACAGAGCAGCATTCCTTCGGACATCATTCCTGCCAGTTTGGCCGGTTTCAGGTTGGTGAGAACCATAACCTTCATTCCGATGGTGTCTTCCGGTTTGTAATATGCTTTGATTCCGGAGACGATCTGTCTTACCTGGCTTCCTACTTTGACCTGGAAGCAGAGGAGTTTTTTGGATTTCTTGACTGGCTCGCAGGAGATGATTTCACCTACCTGGAACTGCATTTTTCCGAAGTCTTCGAAAGTGATTTCTTCCTTCGGCTCAAGGTCAATCACTGCTTCCTCTTCTTTTTCCTCTTCCTGGGATGCAGCAGCCATAGCAGCTTTCTGTTTTGCCTGGATCACTTCTACTTTTTCCATTACCTCTTTGACATCGAGTCTCTGGAACAGGATCTGCGGCTGATCGGTTACTTTATTGCCCGATACGTACAGTCCGAACTGATCGAGCTCTTCGTAGCTGCGTTTCTCTGCGTTCAGCTGAGCCAGGATCTTCTCAGTAGTCTCCGGCATGAAGGACTCGAGCAGGCATGCGCCGATGGTGATGCTCTCTACCAGGTTGTACAGAACCTCTTCCAGACGGTCTTTCTTTGCCTCGTCTTTTGCCAGTGCCCACGGCATCGTCTCGTCGATGTATTTGTTGCAGCGTTTAAACAGACCAAAGATTTCGGTCATCGCATCTGCCACACGCAGCTCTTCCATCTTTGCAGCAACTTTTGCTTTTGTTGCGGTAACGACTGCTTTCAGATCATCATCCACCTCTTCTGCTGCGCCGGTCTTTGTCACAACGCCGCCGAAGTATTTGTTGCTCATGGAGATGGTACGGTTTACCAGGTTTCCAAGAGTATTGGCCAGGTCGGAATTCATACGCTCAACCAGCAGCTCCCAGGTAATGACACCGTCGTTCTCAAACGGCATCTCGTGCAGAACGAAGTAGCGGACAGCGTCTACGCCGAACAGGTCTACCAGATCGTCTGCGTAGATCACGTTTCCTTTGGATTTACTCATCTTGCCGTCGCCCTGCAGCAGCCACGGATGACCAAATACCTGTTTCGGAAGCGGCAGATCGAGTGCCATCAGGAAGATCGGCCAGTAAATGGTATGGAAACGGATGATGTCTTTTCCGATCAGATGCAGGTCTGCCGGCCACAGCTTGTTGAACTGCTCGGAGCTGTTTCCGTCACAGTCATAACCGATTCCGGTGATGTAGTTGGTCAGTGCGTCCAGCCATACGTAGGTAACGTGCTTCGGATCGAAGGATACCGGGATTCCCCAGGTGAAGGAGGTTCTGGATACACAGAGATCCTGCAGTCCCGGAAGAAGGAAGTTGTTCATCATCTCGTTCTTTCTGGAAACCGGCTGGATGAACTCCGGATGGGTGTTGATATAATCGATCAGTCTCGGTGCATATTTGCTCATTTTGAAGAAATATGCCTCTTCTTTTGCCGGGGTAACCGGGCGTCCGCAGTCCGGGCATTTTCCGTCTACAAGCTGGGACTCGGTGAAGAAGGATTCACACGGTGTACAGTAAAGACCTTCATAATATCCTTTGTAGATATCTCCCTGATCGTACAGTTTTTTGAAGATTTTCTGTACCTGTGCCTCGTGATCGGCGTCGGTGGTACGGATGAATTTGTCGTAGGACGTATTCATCAGATCCCAGATTCTCTTGATCTCGGTGGATACGTTGTCTACGAATTCTTTTGGCGTGATACCTGCCTCTTCTGCTTTCAGCTCGATCTTCTGGCCATGCTCATCGGTTCCGGTCTGGAAGAATACATCGTAGCCCTGCTGACGTTTGAAGCGGGCGATGCTGTCTGCGAGTACGATCTCGTAGGTGTTTCCAATGTGCGGCTTGCCGGATGTATAGGCAATCGCCGTGGTGATATAATATTTCGGTCTGATTTTTTCCATTGCTTTCATTTCTCCTTTCAAATAAAAAAACTGCCTTATTCCGCTCTCTTGTAGTCGGAAGAAGACAGGTTTGTTTACCCGTGATACCACTTCTTTTCGTCCCTGCCTCACGGCAGAAACCTCTGCAGGTACATGTGCTATACCTCTCCGCTGTAACAGGCGGAACCTGTCGCAGCCTTACCGTTTCAGATTGTTGTTCTCACGGTTCGGTGCGCCTCTCGGAAGCCATGTTCGATCTGCCGCTCCTCCTCCCCTCTCAGCCTGCAAAACCGGAATGGTTTTCGGGGGTGTTCTCTGTAAATTCGCACATGCAGATGTACTCTCTTCGTCACTGTGTTTTGTTTTTATGCACTAGTTTTATGCTAACACATTTACATGGATTTGTAAACCGCAAAAAAGCCCGCCGTACGGGGATTTTTCATATTCTCCCCATTCGGCGGACCTTTCATTCATCGTAACAATTATCTGTGGTTTGCTTTGATCACAGACATTGCTGCTTCATCTGCTACAACTGTCAGATCGTTGTGAAGCTGCAGGATGGAAGCCGGAACCTGCGGAGTAACCGGTCCGTACAGAACTTTGTCGAGGATCTCTGCTTTTCCTTCGCCGCTGACGATCAGCAGAACTTTTCTCGCCTGCATGATGTTCTTGATTCCCATGGTGTATGCCTGAGTCGGAACATCCTCTACTTTTTCAAAGAAACGTTTATTTGCCTGAATAGTGCTCTCGGTCAGGTCAACGCAGTGTGTCTCTTTCTCGAATGCTGCGCCCGGCTCGTTGAATCCGATGTGGCCGTTGTTTCCAAGTCCAAGAAGCTGCAGGTCAATGCCGCCGACGCTGCGGATGATTTCGTTGTAAGCTGCGCATGCTTTTTCGCTGTCCGGCTCCAGCCCGTTCGGAACGAAGGTGCGCTCCTTGTTGATGTTGACATGATTGAACAGGTTGGTGTTCATGAAGTAACGATAGCTCTGATCATTCTCCGGAGAGAGTCCTTTGTACTCGTCCAGGTTTACGCTGGTGACATTTGCGAAATCAAGGTCGCCTTTGTTGTACCACTCAACGAGCTGTTTGTAAGCGCCGACCGGGGTAGATCCGGTTGCAAGGCCGAGCACTGCGTGCGGTTTCATGATCACCTGCGCGGAGATGATGTTTGCTGCTTTTCTGCTCATATCATTGTAATCTTTTGCTTCAATTAATAACATTTGTTTTTCCTCCAAATTTCTTGTATATAATAAATTACATAATAACCTGTTTCAGGTTCAGTTCGTCGTCCACCAGAAGTACATGCGCTTTTTTGCCCGGTGCAATGGATCCTACTTCATCGTAGATACCGATGCTCTGTGCCGGATTTCTTGTTGCCGCAAAAATGGCATCTGCCAGCTGAATATCAAACGAAACTGCTTTTCTCATGCAGTCGTACAGGTTCGTAGCGGAACCCGCGATGGTCTCACCGTCGGTCAGGGTTGCTTTTCCGTCTTTCATCCAGACAGCCTGTCCCCCGAGGGAATACGTTCCGTTCGGCATTCCCGTTGCCATCATGGAATCGCTGATGAGAACCATGCGCTCACTTCCCATCATGGAGAAGGTCGCGCGGACAACAGCACCGTGAATGTGATAGCCGTCACAGATCAGCTCCATGCGGCACTCCGGATCGTCGAATGCGGCGCCGATGACACCAGGGTTACGGTGTGCGAACGGCGGCATGGCGTTGTACAGATGGGTGACATGGTGTGCTCCTGCTTTCATGGCAGCCAGCGCGGTGTCATAATCTGCTGTCGTATGGCCGATGGAAACCATGACTTCATCGGAAACCTCTTTGATAAATTCCAGTGAGCCAGGCATATTCGGGGCCAGGGTTACGAGACGGATTTTTCCGCCGCTCGCCGCATTGCATGCGCGGAAGAACTCAGCGTTCGGAGCCACGATGTTCTCCTCTGCCTGTGCGCCTTTTTTGATCGGATCGATGAACGGTCCTTCCATGTTGACGCCGGCGATCACTTCTGCTTCCGGCTCATCTTTGATTGCTTCGATGGTTCCGAAGATTTTCAGCAGATCGTCTTTTGGCAGTGTCATGGATGTCGGGCAGTAAGAGGTAATGCCGTGCGCTTTCTCGTAGCGCAGGATCTCTTTTAAACCTTCCACGTCTCCGTCTGAAAAATCATGTCCGGCAGCGCCGTGGCTGTGTACGTCAACCAGTCCCGGCAGAACCATCATGCCTTTCGCATCGATCACTTCCTGATCGATCACTTCTTCTTTTGTGGAAACGAAACGTTTTCCTTCTATATAAAGATCTTTTTCCGCAAACGTTCCGTCTTCCTGAAATACACGTCCGTTTTTGATAATCATTGTCTTGCCTTCTTTCTTTGATCTGTTCTGATTATAATTTATGTTGATTTTATTTTCAACTATTTTTATATTTTAGAAATTACTTTCACGTCATTAAAGTTCTTTCCATTTTTCCGCCCGCTTTCCCGTACAATTCACACACAATTGAAAGTTGATTCACCACTCTGCCTGTGATACAATAAAGCAAGAACTGATCTGAATTTTTTTCAGATATTTACAGATACCAGGAGGACTTACGTTCCATGGAACACTTTGAAAAATCGATTATTCCTGTCATTGAGTCTGTCTATCCCTCGTTCACTCCCCTGGAACGGACGGTAGCAGATTTTTTTATTCATAATACCGACGAGTCGGATCTGTCCGCGCGCCACGTTTCGGAACTGCTCTATGTTTCGGAGGCTTCGCTCTCCCGCTTTGCGAAAAAATGCGGCTACACGGGCTACCGCGAATTTGTCTACCGTTACCAGGAAGGTCTGAACGCCGCACTGCCCGGTACGGACGATCACATCAAACAGGTGCTGAATACGTATCAGGAGCTGCTGAATAAAAGCTACTCGCTCGCCGACCGCGCGCAGATTGACCGCATCTGCCATATTCTCACTTCGAAGCGTCGGGTGTATGTCTACGGTCTTGGAAGCTCCGGACTTTCCGCCCAGGAAATGAAGCTGCGTTTTATGCTTGCAGGCGTGGATATTGAAGCAATTACCGACATTCACATCATGAAAATGAATGCCGTTCTGCTCAATGAGAGCTGCGCTGCAATCGGCATTACCGTCAGCGGACAGACACCGGAGGTGCTGCGTGCGCTCGGAGCCGCAAAGGAAAAGGGAGCCTCTACCATTCTCTTTACTTCCCGCAGCTCCAGCGATTACGATGCCTTCTGCGATGAAGTCCTGCTGCTTGCGGTCAAAGAGCATCTGAAAAACGGCGGCGCAATCTCTCCGCAGTTCCCGATTCTCGTTATGATCGACGTTCTGTACTCGCATTTTCTCACGACCGACAGCGAGCGCAAGGAGGCTTTATATGAATACGCCGTCACCAAACTCCATGAAACGTGATCCCGGCCGCGGCAGCGCGTATCTTTCTTTTCTGAAGAAACGCTGCCGCGATTTCTTTTTCTTCTGCCTGCTCCTCGGCGTTTACGTCGCCTTCATCACCCTCACAGGCATCGGCTGTCCGATCCGGTTTTCCACCGGCATTTCCTGCCCGGGCTGCGGGATGAGCCGCGCGGTACTGTTAATGCTCTCCGGTCATTTTCGGGCGGCATTTCGGATGCATCCGCTCGTCTATGCCGTACTGCCCGCAGGGATATGGCTCTTCTTCGGGCCGGAACAGACGGCGGGACTTCGGCGTTTTAAAAAGGGGATCATTACGGTGCTTGTCGTGCTGCTTCTCGCCGTTTATGCCTGGCGCATTTATTACCACGACCCGCTCCTTTCTATTGACCCCTCTCTCGGGCGCGTGCTACAATGGTTCTATCTTAATTAAAGGGGGTATTTACAAATGAATGTAAAAGACAACCGCAGTTTCTGGTTCTATCTTCTGCTCACATTTCTGACGTGCGGACTCTACTCGATCTACTTCTGGTATGTTTATGTGGAAGACCTGAACACCATCTTTTACGGTGACGGCGAAGACAGCCCGAACTACATTATTGTGCTGCTTCTGTCCTGGGTTACCTGTGGAATTTACGGCGTTTACTGGCGTTACAAGCAGGCGAACCGCATGTACCGCGAATCCTACGACCGCTACGGTGTGATGATTGAGGAAAACGGTTCCGCCATTCTTCTGTGGACGCTGCTTGGCTACCTGACCGGCGGAATCGGCCAGCTCGTTGCCGACTATTTCATGATCCAGAACCTGAATAAGACGGCACTCGTTTATAATTCACGTGCATATTAAGCAGGGGAGGCGTTTTTTATGGCAACATCTATGGTAAAGGGAAATCCGGTAAAGCTGATGCTCTCGTTTGCCTTTCCGCTTCTCATTGGAAATCTGCTGCAGCAGACGTATAACATCATTGATGCGGCGATTGTCGGCCAGGCACTTGGCCCGGAGGCGCTCGCCAGCGTCGGTGCAAGCAGCAGTGTACAGTTTCTGGTGCTCGGCTTCTGTATGGGAAGCTGCACGGGATTCAGTGTTCCGGTTGCCAAGTATTTCGGCGCCGGAAAGCTTGATAAAATGCGCGATTATATCTTTAATGGTGCTGCACTTGCTGTCCTGATTGCGGCCATTCTGACCACACTCTGCAGTTTACTCTGTGTACCGATTCTGCACCTGCTGTCGGTTCCGTCCGATATCTTCGCGGATGCCTACGCATATCAGCTTGTGATTTTCCTCGGGATTCCGTTTTCGATTCTGTACAATTATCTTTCCAGCATCCTGCGTGCCGTCGGGGACAGCCGCACGCCGTTTCTGTTTCTGGCATTTTCGGCAATCCTGAATATTTTCCTCGATCTGTTCTGTATTATCATTCTGCATCTGGGATGCGCAGGAGCGGCGATTGCGACGATTTCCGCCCAGGCGATCAGCGGACTCTTATGTCTGTTTTTTATTTCCCGTAGGGTAAAGCTCCTGCTTCCGACAAAAGAAAACCGCACTCTGCGAAAGGATGCCGCGCAGGAACTCCTCGCAATGGGCATTCCGACGGGACTGCAGTTTTCGATCACGGCGATCGGCAGTATGGTAATGCAGTCAGCGAATAATGGACTTGGCAGTGTTTATGTTTCGGCGTTCACAGCTGCTATGAAAATCAAACAGTTTATGATGTGCCCGTTTGATGCGATCAGTACCGCGGCTTCCGTTTTCTGCAGTCAGAATCTCGGAGCAGGCCAGGCAAAACGAATCCGTCAGGGACTCCGCCAGGGTGTGCTTGTCGGTGTCGGCTATGGTGCGTTTGCGGGTGTCATCATGATTCTGTTCGGACGGCCGCTGACAAAGCTCTTTATTGTCAGCTCTGCTTTCGAAGCAATCAACGCTTCGGCAAAATATCTGCGCTGCCTCGGATTTTTCTACTGGATGCTTGGTATTTTGAATGTCTGCCGTATGGTAACGCAGGGACTTGGCTACTCGGGAAGAGCCGTTTTCTCCGGCGTAATGGAGATGCTGGCACGAACGATTGTCTGCCTGGGATTTGTCGGTGCGTTTGGCTTCACCGCAATCTGCTTTTCGGATCAGGCTGCGTGGCTCGCCGCCTGCTGCTATATCGCACCGACATGTCTGTACTGCGTGAAGAAATCTACGAAGATGATTGCGGATCGCGGTGCGAAATAATAACGTTATTTTCTGTCTTACAGCGGCTTCCAGATACTTCTCAGGTTATCGCGGCAATCACCAGAAACTTGTTCCATCACAGATTTTGGTTCATTGCCCGCAAAATCAAGAAAAAGATACTGTTCTGCATGGAATCATCTTCCCCGCAAAACAGTATCTTTTTTCTTGTTTTTTCAGCGTTACCGCTCGATTCCATCTCTTGCCGCAAGACCCTTGTCAAACGGATGCTTGATTTTTTTCAGCTCCGAAACATAGTCCGCCCGCTCAATCAGCGCCTCCGATGGTCCCTGCCCTGTCAGAATCACTTCCAGCTTCTCCGGCTTGTGATCCAGAAAATCCAGAAGGAGCTGCTCATCAAACAGTTTGCTTCCAATCGTATAAACCAGCTCGTCCAGAAACAGTACATCGTATTCTTCCTGAACTGCTTTTTCTGTCACTTTCTGAAACTGCTCTTCATAATACCGTTTCTGCTCTGCCTTCTCCTCCGGTGTCATCAGAAACGAAAACTTTATCTTGTCCTGCCCCGGCACAAACGTCACATTCGGCGACAGTAAGAGCACCTTCCGCTCGCTCGTGCTGTTATCTTTCATAAACTGATAAATCAAAACACGGTATCCATACCCTGCCGCACGCGTACAGAGTCCCATACCACAAGTCGTCTTTCCTTTTCCATCCCCACAGTAGATGTGGACACAGCCTGTCTGTTTTTCCATATTGAAATCCCTTTCTTTTTTACTATCCATATCTCATATGTAACGAGGAGTGTGATACTTAACCACACTCCTCTAAGAACATCTTTTGTAAAGAGTTTTCTGCTGGTTGTCAGCCTCGGTATCCAGTTAAGATACCTTTAACGGCATGGAAATCATTAAGTCCCCCACGTGGACTATAACTTACTCCAAGCTGTCAGACTCAATGTCTTATTAAAGGACCTAAATAGATGGAAATTTATCCTGCTCCATCTGCAGTCCAACTTTTAACGATGCTCTTACATCGAGAACATTTCTGTTCTTACCTAATTATACTCACTTCAAGTAAAAAATCAACCAGGCTATCATAATCGCGGACTAAAGCTGATTACAGTTCACTGGTATACAGCGACTTGTATGTAAAATTCGTACCTGTTCTATACGTAAATTTAGCTTGCAGTGTCAACTTCATTGCTGCATAGAAGTTTGGCGTTTTTATTGCAATCATTAACGTTTTCAACTACTCTATTCTTCCCAGTATAGCCGGGAAATTTAGATTTTTCATTTATCAGTATTCACAAGTTTCGTAGCAAGAAATTCAGTAACAGCCTTCTCTGTATCCGCCAGACCATTTTCTTCCAGTTCGTTTACCAGGTTGTCCCAATTTGCGTCAAATTCCTCTTCCGTACCCGAAACACATTTTACCAGCCCTGGCCAACTAATATCCGAAATTGTATTCTGCTGCTCGGTCAGTTCCTGTGGCTGCTGATATGCCCAGAGTGCAGAATATGGAAGAAGCTCAAATTCTTCTGGCTGCGGAAACATATCTGTCAGCATTTCAATTCCCATTGCCTCGCATCCGGCTTTTTCCGCTTCGTTATAATTTGCAATCACAGATTCTTTCGTCGTTGGAGTATACGGGAATCCGTCCTCAGTATAAGAACCTGCTCCATAGATTGGAAATCCAGTATAGTTATCAATACCTGTGTTCTTATGATAGTCTGGATCTGACTGTGCTTTGGCAACTTCTTCATCGGTACGATACGGCTTTCCATTTTCGTCCAGGAAATAATTTTCTCCTTCAATTCCCCAATGATATAAAATCTGTCCTTCATCTGAGCACAGATAATCCATGAATTTGATTGCACGAACTGGGTCCTCACAGCTTTTTGTAATTGCCATTCCATATCCGACCGTTGTTCCCTGATACAAAAGAGCTTTGCAGACCTGATCCTCTCTTAAGGTTACCGGCAGTCCAACATATGTCTGATCTACTTTTCCATCAGCCATCAATGCTGTTTCACACTGACTATAGTGCCATTCTGAATCTGTCAAGGCAACAACACGGCCGCTGGCAACCTTTGCAATATAGTCATCATCCGTCTGTGTTGCAAAATTCGGATCCAGAATTCCTTCATTGTACATACGGCATAACCATCTAAAATACTCTTTTTCTTCCGGCGTAACCGTTTTTAAATGTACTGTATAGTCATCATCAATCAGCCACTGTCCATTATCCGGCGCTGCATCTGCGATAAAGCCTGCCGGGTTACTCAGTGTAATCAGCCAATGCCAGTCTGCTGCACTCATAGTAATTCCAATCATATCCAAACCATCTTCTGTCTTTGGATGAGCTGCCAAATAGCTCTTGATCATTTTTTCATATTCATCTATTGTTTTTGGATATTTGTAATCATTCTCTTTCAGTGCAGCCCACTGAATCTGGCAGGTTCCTCCTGTTGTCAGTGTTTTCTGATTTACACCCGCATAAGACAGCTGATATATTCCCGGATCATCTTTGCTCCACTGTAATTTTTCCAGCTCATCTCCGTACATTTTTTTTATATTGGGTCCATATTTTTCAATCAGATCTGTCATATCAATTAAGGCACCGGCTGCATACAGATCCGTTGCATTTGATTTTGCATAAATCAGATCCGGATATTCATCATTTGCAATCATCAACGCAACATCCTCTTTTGCATCTCCTTGCGATGCAACCGGATAGCTGACATCCAACGTAACACCAGTCGCCTCTGTGATCGCTTTTGCTACCGGATTATCCCAATTTCCATTTTTGCCGTCTGCATTGAAATATTCAAATGTGACTGGTGTCTTATCATCACTTTCGTCTGCTTCTGTAGTCTCCGTTTCAGTTTCTGACGACCCGGAAATTACACTTGAACTGCTTTTACTGCTACTGTCTGAACCGCAGCCTGTAAGCATTCCTGCGATCATAGTGCCCGTTAGCATCACTGATATTATTTTTCGTTTCATAAAAACCTCCTTTAAAACCCTGTCTGATATTAGACAATAAGAATTCTCCCTTTTAAATTTGCAAATTTCAGTTTCTACAAACTCATATGATTTTGAATAATCTCAGTATATCAAATATGCTTTTTGTTTTATATGATATTTTTGATCTTGTTTTTATATTTTTTTGTGTTTTTTGACACATACACATTTTCTATACTGTGTTTTTATAAATTTATTCCTATGTTTTTGCTGTTTTTCAACAACTTTTCAACTAATTTCTATGCTATACTTAGATTTAAAGCAAAAAGAATGGGGGTTCTACTATGCAATTTAAAACTGAAAAAATTTCAGAACACATTACAAGAATTCATGGATTCTGCACAGAATTTATGTATCTGATTGAAGGCAGCAAAGCAGCTGTCCTAATCGACACTGGATGCGGATTCTATAGTTTAAAAAACTGTATCCATAACCTGACTAACAAGCCATTAAAAGTCCTGATAACCCACGGTCATGTAGATCACGCCATGGGCGCCAATGAATTTGAAGAAATTTATCTGAATCATAAGGATAAATCCGTATATCAGCTTCATTCTGAAAAAGGCTTCCGTCTGGAAGGCGCGAAAGGATTGTGTCCTGAAAAAGGGCTTATCAAAGAAACAGATATGATACCATCTGCTCCATTTGAAAAATTTCATAATCTGCAGGAAGGTGATGTTTTTGAGCTTGGTGGAATTCATGTTGTTATTTATGAATTACCCGGTCATACCCTGGGCAGTGTTGTCATGCTGATTCCGGAGGAGCGGACAATTCTTCTCGGTGATGCCTGCAATCCATTTTTATTCCTGTTTGACAAATTTTCCACGGGACTTGCTTCCTATGAAAAAAATTTACAAGCGCTACAGAAAAAAATTGCCGGAAAATATGACCGAGTCCTGATCTCACATGGAAATGGAGATTCCAAGCCAACCACTTTAGAAGATGTGCTCAAAGTATGTCAGGATATTCGTTCTGGAAATGTTACGGATCGCAATTTTGTTTTTTCTGGTGAAACACATCCTCTCGCAGATAATGGAACTTATACCTTTATCTGCTATGACAAAAAACGAATAGAAGAATAAAATCAGATTACTCTATTATGTTTTTTCAACACTGTTCAATATACAACTGTCTCAATAATTGATGTGTATTAGCTGATAAGCTGTGAATAAATCATAAAAATCCCAGCTTATCAGCTTTTCTTTACTTAATGTCCCATGCACTGTATTATTTCCGGCATTAAATCGGTATTATTTGCCGACATTTTGTGTTGCAAATATCCTGTTCACACTGCTCTCCATTTAAAATTAAAAGCACATTTTCTTCCTTGGGATTTATCAAAAAGACAGCTGTACACGAAAAAGACATAGGAAATGCAGAAAAAACGCACAAAAAGAGAGAACAGATTTCTCCATTCTCTCTTCAATAAATTTATTTTACTAAAAATTTTTTATTTACCGAAATATCTAGCCAGCAGACCAGCGAATGCTTTTCCGTGTCTAGCTTCGTCTCTTGCCATCTCATGCACGGTGTCATGGATTGCATCGAGATTCAGGGCTTTGGCACGTTTTGCAAGATCTGTTTTGCCAGCGGTTGCTCCGTTCTCTGCCTCTACACGCATCTGCAGATTTTTCTTGGTGCTGTCGGTTACGACTTCGCCGAGAAGCTCTGCGAATTTTGCTGCGTGCTCTGCTTCTTCGTAAGCTGCTTTTTCATAGTACAGACCTACTTCCGGATATCCCTCGCGGAATGCTACTCTGGACATTGCCAGGTACATACCAACCTCGGAGCACTCGCCCTCGAAATTGGCTCTCAGGTCTTTTTTGATATCTTCCGGAACATCGGATGCTACGCCAACTACATGCTCTGCTGCCCAGGTCAGATCCTCGCCCTGCTCGATAAATTTCTCTTTCGGTGCTTTACAGATCGGACAGACTTCCGGTGCTTCTGCTCCTTCATAAACATATCCACATACGCTGCATACAAATTTTTTCATAGTCTTTCTTTCCTTTCTTTTTGTTGTGTATTTAATTTTATCATTTCCAATTTTGTGGTTTATAACAGTTTTTTATTTTTGATATTAGTAACTGTTACTGATATTACTTTAACATAAGCTTCCCTTTTTGTCAATGCCTATTTTTAATTTTTTCTTTCTTCCTGGGGATGCTATACGTTCCCCGGGTGATTTTTGCAGTTCTCGCAGATGCCGTAAAAATTCACAGAGTAATCTTCGATCGTACCTCTGAAATTTTCCGCTGCTACGTTCTTGATTTCGCTGATGTCACGCATTGTAAGGTCTGTCACGCAGTGACATTTTCTGCAAATGAAATGGTGATGCGTGGAAGTATCTCCATCGAACCGGTCCGGGCCATCTCCTGTTGTAAGACGCTTGATCTCTCCTAATTCAGAAAGAAGAGACAGGTTCCGGTATACTGTGCCAAGACTGATATTGGGAAATTCTTTCCGTACATCGGTATAGAGCATATCTGCGGTCGGGTGATCCTTTCGTCCCTGAAGGCAGACTTTGATGCTTTCTCTTTGTCTGCTATACTTGAGTGTTGACATAGTTCTTTTCCTTTCGTGTCTTTCGATAACAGTAATTGTTATTATATTTATACTATAAGGCTGCTTCTCGCAAAAGTCAAGAAAAAGATCACTACCCTGTCTACACAGATTTCCGTCTGTCCCAAGATCAAAAATTCCCCAAAAACGAGGAGTGCCCAGGAACCTCTCGGCGCCTGGGCTATTATTATGAAAAAATCTTAATTGTGTAGTGATTGCATACACGCTGTTCTTTTGGAACTGAGATAACTATACCAATTAATTATGAACAGATTATGAACGTGCAGTGAATCTTCTGTGAATCTGTACATTTTTTAGAATTATTTTATATTTTATTTGTGTATTTATCACATATTTTATTTCTAATTCTGTCCCTTACTCTCTACTCTGTCTAGAAATCGTTTTTCTCCGTTAATTTTTCTATTCGTATTGCCCATCCCCGATTTTCCCTGTCATTTCTCTCTCATTTATGTTAAGATTGATGTACAGCCAATGCGGCAGAATGGAGGATTTTTTATGAGTACCGGAAATCAGGAATATATACGAGACATGAACCGCGCCCTGGTTCTCGAGGCAATCGCCAACCATCCGCCGCTTTCCCGCGCAGATCTGGCGAAAATGCTGCATCTGACAAAAGCAACCGTATCCACCATCGTCCAGGAACTGCTCGACCGCCAGCTCGTCATAGAACTCGGCAGCGCCGAAAAAACTTCCATGGGTCGAAAACCGATTCTGCTTACTTTTAATAATCGCTGCGGTTCCATCATCGCCGTCGATCTCGGCGTAAAAAAGATCACCATTCTCACCGGAGATCTGAAGGGAAAATCATGTACTGTAAAAGAATACCCGATTGATCCATCCCTCTCCCTGGAGGAATACCTGATTTCCCTCCTCCACAAAACCAAATCCGACCTCCCCAAGACCCCGTGCGGCCTCGTCGGAATCTCCATCGGAATCTACGGCGTCGTCTGCGACGACCTCGTTTTATTCACACCCTACTACGATCTAAAACACTCCAACCTGAAAAACTACCTCGAAGAAGAATTTCAGGTCCCTGTCATCGTAGAAAATGAAGCCAACCTCTCCGTCATCGGCGAAGCCGCCTGCGCAGAGCACTTTAAAAATATGATCTTCCTGAACATCCACGAAGGCGTCGGCATGGGAATCCTCATTGACGGCGAACTCTACACCGGCCAGAACGGCTACGCCGGCGAATTCGGCCACACCATCCTCTTCCCCGATGGCCGGCCCTGCCCCTGCGGCAACCACGGCTGCCTCGAACAGTACATCTCCGAAGCCGCCGTCCTGAACGATTTTGCCGCCGCCGAAGGCTTAGAAAACGTCTCCGTCGAACGCTTCATCCAGTATTACCAGGAAGGCAACCCCAACGCCCGCAAAGTAATGCAGGATTTCACCCACTACATCGGAATCAGCCTGAACACGGTTCTCCACACCTTCAACCCGGACGTCATCGTCATCAACAGCTCCTTCACCAACTACATCCCAGGTCTGATCGACGAAATCACCTCCGGAATCCAGAACCGCCTCCGCTGGTACCTCCACGTCCTCCCGGCTCACCTGCAGGATGTCTCCGTCCTCATGGGCGGAATCAGCCTCTGCTCCCGGAACTTCCTCGGAATTTCCACCTTTAAGCTGCTGGACCTGTAACTCAGAAATAAGTCCCTGTTCAGAGCCCCATCTCGATTCCGCTGCGCTGCATCTTGATGTGGCTTCTCGCCATATGAAATTTCAGAAAAAAGTGCTCATTCATGCAAGCATGATTCGCAATTTGTTCTGAAATTTCGCATGGCTCTGAATAGTCACAATTTGTTCATGATTTTTTTACAACATGAACACGCTTTCAACATAATTTACCCGTATACTAAAAGCATAAATAATGAATGCCAACATTATTTACACAATTTTCTTTTTCATATTGCCGATTAGAAAATCGGCTCTCCTTCCTTTAAAAATAAAAATGAAAGAAAGCACTGTTTCGCCAACGGTGCTTTTTTTCATGCCCTTTTCCCGCTTTTCCACCGCTGCCATGCGTATCACGCAAGGGCGGACGGGCGACGGCGAGGCGTCCCCTCTATTTACACAATTCATCCGTCAACCGCGCAAACTCCTGTAAATTCAATGCCTCCCCACGAATCGTAAGCGGCCAGCCGCAGGCTGTGATTGCAGCCTCAATCTCCTCTTTCGAAAAATGCAGCAGCTCCGAATTTTTCAGTCCGTTCGCCAGCGTCTTCCGTCTCTGATTAAACGACGCCCGAATAATGGAGAACATCAACTTCTCATCCTTCGTCTCCACCGGCATCACCTCATGACGCGTCAGCCGGATCACCGCACTTCCAACCTTCGGCCGCGGCATAAAACAGTTCGGCGGCACATTCGCCACAATATACGGCTCCGCATAATACTGCACCGCCAGCGACAGCGCCCCGTAATCCTTCGATCCCGGCCCCGTCTGCATCCGGTCCGCAACCTCCTTCTGAACCATAACCGTAATCGAATCCACCGGCACATGATTCTCAAATAATCCCATAATAATCGGCGTCGTAATATAATACGGAAGATTCGCCACAACCTTGATCGGCCGTCCGTTGTTCTTCTCCTTCGCCAGCGCCGCCAGATCCACCTTCAAAACATCATTGTTGATAACCTCAACATTATCATAATCCGACAGCGTATCCTCCAGAATCGGGATCAGATTCTTGTCAATTTCCACCGCACACACACTCCGCGCAGCATACGCAAGATACTGCGTCAGCGTACCGATACCAGGTCCGATTTCCACAACAAAATCGTCCGGTCCGATACCTGCAGCGGCTACAATCTTATCCAGCACATGTGGATCGATCAGAAAATTCTGACCATACTTTTTCTGAAATACAAAGCCGTACTTCTGCAGTACGGCTATGGTATTCTGCGGCTCCCCGAGCCACGGTTTTACTTTCTCCATAAATTCTCCATGTATTTAGAACTCAAAGTCTTTCTCGTAAAGAATCACGCGGTCGTCCGCATCGGTATGCTTTCTGGACATGCGTCTTCCGAATTTACGGGTTCCCTTTTCTGCATGGGCGATGGCACGATCCACCATATCTTTGACCTGTGAAATCGTCATCGGCTCGCCCTCCTTCTGATTGTTGCCAATCTGTGTATACAGAGCAAGCACACCCATCTCGTCCATCTTGTATCCATTCTCACGTGCATACGTGCGGGCAAACGTAACCAGCTCGTCGTTCGTGAAAACAGGAATCGAAATGACCGTCTCAAACTTCTTCGCAAAATCAGGGTAATTCCGCAGAAGACCTCTCATGCTGACCTTCTCATCCTCGATGATCAGAACCAGACTGTCTGTACGGAAATCCATTGCCTGCGACAGCTTCTCGATCGTCTCCGGGTACATCAGACCGGCACGCTCGATCAGGAGGAAACCTCCCGCCAGCTTTGAAACAATCTGCGCACAGTCCTTTTTGTTCAGAACAGATGCATCCAGACGGGCCATCTTCGTTGCCGGAAGTTTTAAGTCAGCACAGATTGCACGGACGAGATCCTCCGACAGCTTCGTTTTTCCAGTACCGTATCCGCCCATAATGGCAATGTTTCCATGACGGGAAGTACGGTCGCCTGCGTAATGATAAACACCATGCATTGCATCCAGAATCTGGATATCCATGCCTGGAACTTTCGCAAAGTAAGTAAACAGCGCTTTCTGCTCATCACTCAGCTTATCCGGCTGGGTGTCGTTCAGGATGCGGAGTCTTGCCTCCTCCGGCGTCTCCTCGCGGAGCACCTCTTCAATCGATTTCGCAACAGTTCCTTCCGGAATGTTGTCGCGGATCAGCTGAACGGTGGCATCCGTTGTTTTTTCGATGCTCATGTTGATCGTCGCATCGGATACGCGCTCACGCTTTGGCTCGGTCGGAACTTCGATTTCGATTTCCTCCGGGGTAATCTCGATCGGCTGGGTTCCTGCCGGCTCAAACGGATCGGCTGGCTCAGTCTCGGCCGGGGTTTCCGGCTCTGTTTCGCTTTCCGGCTCATCAGCAGGTTCTGCTTCCGCAGTTTCCGGCTCGTCCGGCAGTTCGATTTCCGATGCTTTTTCAGCTTCCTGCACTTCTGCGTTCAGCGCTGCCTGAAGCTCACTAAAATCGATGGTCGGCCGTGTCTCCTCTGCCGGTTTCAGATCCGGGATGACAACCGTTGCATCCATGGACGGCGTCTCCGCCGGTTCTACGGTTTCCTCAATTTCGGCTTCCGCCTGAGCCTTCTCGGCTGCTTCTGTTTCAGCTTCCACTGCTGGTTCTGTAACTTCTGCTTCTTCGATTTCAGCCTCGGCTGCCGGTTCTATAATCTCTTCGATCTCAGCTTCATCCATCGGCTCTGCAGCTTCTTCGGTTTCAGCCTCATCCGCCGGTTCTGTGATCTCTTCGGTTTCCGCTTCATCTGCCGGTTCTGCTGCTTCTTCCGGCTCAGCTTCCGCCTGCGGCTCCTCTGCCGCTTCCCGTGCCTCTGCCTCGGACTCCGGATCCATCGGCTGCTCTGCAGTTTCGGCTTCTGCTGCCTGCTCAGCCGGCTCTTCTGCTTCTTCCTCCGCAACTTCCTCCGACAGGTTTGCTGCGGTCTCCTGGAACAGTGCTTCGAGGTCCGGCTCTTCGTATTTCTTCTCCGGCTTCGGTGCTTTCGGCATTACCGGCTCGGCTTTTTCCTTCGGTTTTGGCTGCGGTCTTGTCTTGATCGTCGTGTTGGCATCCGGGGATACCTCTACGTTTACATCAAGCTGCTCCGGCTCCAGATCTTTTACTTCGTACTGTACCGGCTCTTCGCTTGTCTCTTCCTCGACTGCCGTCTCTTCCTGTTTCTTTCCGCGGAAGGAGAAGACATCGCGGATGCTCTTTGCAAGCTCTGCGTGAAGATCGATCGTATTTCCAAGGTACGTCGGCGTGCTGTCTGCATACGCCTGCTCTTCCGGAATCTCCTCGATCGGCTCCTCTGTCTGCTGCAGTGCTTCGTACTCCTGCACCTGCTCTGCATCTGCCTCGGCCTGCTGTGTTTTCTCATATGCTTCGTACGGCGAACCGGCTTCTTTTTCTTCTTCACCGGCCACATACTGGCTCATCACACCGCCGTTTACCGGTTTTACTTCCGGCGTCTCTGCCGGCTCTTTCGTCGCAGCCATTTCACCGGCTCCGCTCTCTCCGGCTAACCGCACTTTAAGTGCTTCCGGATCCTCGGACGGCTCTTCATTCTTTTTGTAGTCAAAACGATGCTCGTATTTGATCTGCTGGGACGGTGACAGCGGCTCGTACTTCATTTTCAGATCCATTGCCTTTGTCACATATTTGCCCTCGCTGAACCACAGGATCAGCTCATCACAGGCATCGATGCATTTCTGCGTCTCTCCGGCTTTGCTGTAAAGGTTTGCCAGTTCATATGCCCATCTCTCGGTAAATTCCCGCTCTTTGTATTCCTCCAGAAGGGAAATCTGCTCCTCAAGCGGCGCTTTCTGTCCTCTTAAAATCTTGTATTTCAGCAGATACCGGGAATTATCGTGACGTGCGACTGCTTCAAACTCGTTGTAAAAGTCAATCGCCTCATCAAAGTCTTTCATTTTTACGGAGACCTCTACCAGGCGGTACAGAATGCCCTTTCCGATGGAAGAACGGTCATACGCCATCAGCAGAATCTTCTTCGCCTCCGGATATCGTTTGTTCGCCTCATAGACATCCGCTACCATGCCGAGCGTGCGCAGACTCTTGACACGCCGCCAGTCAACGGCTTCTACAACTGCAAGTGCCCCCTCATAGTCCTCTTTTTTTACCAGACTGTTCAGCTCTTCCAGCCGGCTTTGATATTCAGCTTTATCCAATCTTTTCACCTCAATACATTTCAGATTGTTTTAGTTCATAGACACGAACAGTGTACCACACTCCCCGTAGAATGTCAAAAGAATGCCTGTTTTGCAGGCATTTTTCGGGATGCAAATCCTTCCAGCGGGCATTAAAAAAAGAACACCCGCCCCTCCGGTTTTTCCCGGAAAAGCAGGTGTCCCCTAACTACTTATATTTGATTCCGATTACTTTCTGACAGTAATCTTGTCCAGATGCCAGATATCATCTACATACTGCTGGATGGTACGGTCGGATGTGAATTTGCCGCTGTGTGCGGTATTCAGGATCGCGCTTCTTGCCCATGCAGAAGTATTTCTGTATTTATCCTCAACACGCTCCTGTGCTGCCGCATAGGACTTGAAGTCTGCCAGGGTAAAGTACATATCCGGGCGCGGAGCATTCTTCGGTGTGAGCAGGGAGTCATACAGATCACGGAACATCATGGTGTCGCCGTTTGAGTATCTTCCGCTGATCAGATCCATCACTACGTTGTGGATGTCCTGATCGTGGATGAAGTAGCTCATCGGATCGTAGGTGTAGTTGTTCTCATATTCGATAACCTGATCTGCGGAAAGTCCGAAGATAAAGGCGTTCTCCTTTCCAACTTCCTCAACGATCTCTACGTTTGCACCGTCCATGGTTCCAAGAGTCAGGGCACCGTTCAGCATGAACTTCATGTTACCGGTACCGGAAGCCTCTTTACTTGCGGTGGAAATCTGCTCGGAAACATCAGCAGCGGCAAAGATCAGCTCTGCGTTGCTGACACGATAATCCTCGATAAATACAACTTTGATCTTTCCTTTGATGGTCGGATCGTTATTTACGACATCCCCAACGGAATTGATCAGTTTGATGATTGCTTTTGCACGCTCATAGCCTGCGGAAGCTTTCGCTCCAAAGATGAAGGTTCTTGGGTAGAACGGCATATCCGGGTTCTTTTTCAGACGGTCATACAGGTACATAATATGAAGAATGTTCATAAACTGGCGTTTGTACTCATGCAGACGCTTTACCTGAACGTCAAAAATAGAGTTCGGATCTACATCAATGCCGTTATGCTCTTTGATGTATTTTGCCAGGCGAACTTTATTTTTATATTTGATTTCCATAAATTCCTTCTGTGCCTGGGTGTCATCTGCCAGCTTAGCGATCTTTTCGATCTTCGGCAGATCGGTGATCCAGCCGTCTCCGGCGTACTCGGTTACCCAGTCAGCCAGGAGCGGGTTTCCGTGAAGCAGGAAACGACGCTGTGTGATACCATTCGTCTTATTGTTGAACTTCTCCGGAGTCATCTCGTAGAAGTCTTTTAAGGTCTGTTTTTTCAGAATCTCGGTATGAAGCTGTGCAACACCGTTGACAGAATAGCCGCCTACGATAGCCAGACGGGCCATATGAACCTGTCCGTCGTAGATCACTGCCATCTGGCGGACTTTCTCTTCATCACCCGGGTACTGCTCTCTTACCTGGATCAGGAAGCGGCGGTTGATCTCCTCTACGATCTGATAGATACGCGGAAGAAGTCTGGAGAACAGGTCAACCGGCCATTTCTCGAGTGCCTCTGCCATGATGGTGTGGTTGGTGTATGCGCAGGTCTTTGTGGTGATCTCCCATGCCTCATCCCAGCCAAGGCCTTCTACGTCCATGAGGATTCGCATCAGCTCCGGAACGGCCACGGTCGGGTGAGTATCGTTCAGCTGGAAGGTAACCTTCTCATACAGCTTTGTGATATCATCGTGATGTTTTTTATATTTTGCAACTGCTCTCTGTACGCTTGCAGAAATGAAGAAATACTGCTGTTTCAGACGCAGCTCTTTTCCTTCGTAATGGTTGTCGTTCGGATACAGAACCTCTACGATGGTTTTTGCAAGGTTTTCCTGCTCAACCGCTTTGTGGTAATCACCTTTGTCGAAGGAATCCAGGGAGAAGTCCTGAATAGCCTCTGCATCCCAGATGGTCAGCGTGTTTACAACATCGTTGTCGTATCCTACGATTGGCATATCGTAAGGAATTGCGTTTACAGACTGGTAATCTTTCTGTACGAAGTTTACGCGTCCGGTAGCCTCATCATACTCCTGTGCTACGTATCCGCCAAATTTTACTTCTTTTGCGTATTCCGGGCGTTTCAGCTCGAATGGATAGCCGTGTTTCAGCCAGTTGTCCGGTACTTCTACCTGATAACCGTCGCGGATCTGCTGTTTGAACATACCGTATTTATAACGGATACCGCAGCCGTATGCCGGATATCCCAGTGTAGCCAGGGAATCCAGGAAGCATGCTGCCAGACGGCCAAGACCGCCGTTTCCAAGCGCAGGATCTCTCTCCTGGTCCTCCAGAAGGTTCAGGTTCAGTCCCATCTCATCAAGAGCTTCCTGTACCTGTTTGTATGCAGTCAGGTTAATCAGGTTATTTCCCAGCGCACGTCCCATCAGGAACTCCATGGACATATAGTACAGAATCTTCGGATCCTGCTCATCCATTGCTTTCTGGGTTTTCAGCCAGTTGTCAATAATAACGTCTTTTACTGCGTAGCAGACTGCCTGGTAAATTTCCTGCTGGGAAGCCTCTTCCAGATTTTTTCTGTACAGCATTTTTACGTTTTCTTTGACACTGTTCTTAAAAATTTCTTTGTTGAACTCGGCGTTTAACATCTGCGTCCTCCTCAATAGCAGTCTGCGAGCGGAGAGCTTGTCTGCATCCCCGCTCGCAGGCTGATTTTTATATTAACGATCGTCGTGGAAACGCATCCAGAAGTATTCTTAGATACGCTCTACTGCCATGGTAACCTTTTCGGAGTTGATATTCCACTCCTTCTC
Organism: Blautia sp. AF14-40; assembly: GCF_003479665.1. NCBI lineage: Bacteria > Bacillati > Bacillota > Clostridia > Lachnospirales > Lachnospiraceae > Blautia > Blautia sp. AF14-40. The sequence goes on along the minus strand of NZ_QUHK01000004.1, from coordinate 78,151 downwards.
ATAGCCCTTTGTCTCTCCAGTCACGATTTCTTCTGCCAGAACTTCAGATTTAATTTCATCACCATGGTTTTTCATGATGCTTACAATCTTGTCGTTGTCTTTTGCATATACTCTGATCTTGTCCATAACCTCAAAGCCGGCCTCTTTACGCATGGTCTGGATTTTACTTACCAGCTCACGAACAAAACCTTCCTCGATCAGTTCCGGAGTCAGATTGGTATCCAGAACAACGGTGATTGTATGGTCGGATTCCGATACATAGCCTTCCATCTGTGCCATGTCAATTAACAAATCCTCCTCTAATAATACAATTTCCTGTCCATCGATGTCAAGTTTAAGTTCGCCGGTGCTCTTGAGCTCTGCCATAGCCTTGTTTCCATCCAGCTCAGACAGGGTTGTTTTGATCTTGTTCAGGAGTTTTCCGTATTTTGGTCCTACGGTACGCATCTGCGGTTTGAAGCTGTAGCTGATGAAATCTGCGATGTCATCTTTAAATACAACTTCTTTGACATTCAGCTCGTCCTCGATGATCTCTTTGTAGAATTCGGAAAGCTGGAACTCGCTCTTCACGTACATGGTTCCGATCGGCTGACGGTTTTTGATATTGGCAGTATTTCTTGCGGCACGTCCCATAACGACGATCTCCAGCAGGTCTGCCATATCCTCTTCCATCTTCGGATCGATCCAGTTCTCATGTACCTCCGGGAAGTCGCACAGATGGATACTTTCCGGTGCACTTGCATCGATGCTCTTTACGAGGTTCTGATAAATATCCTCTGTCATGAACGGAATCATCGGAGCTGCTGCTTTTGCAACGGTCACCAGTGCGGTGTACAGAGTCATGTAAGCATTGATCTTATCCTGCTCCATGCCTTTTGCCCAGAAACGCTCACGGGAGCGGCGTACATACCAGTTACTCATATCATCCACGAAGGACTGCAGTGCTTTTGCTGCCTCCGGGATACGGTAATTTGCCAGGTTGTCGTCTACTGCTTTTACAGTGGATTCCAGACGGGACAGCAGCCATTTATCCATAACAGCCAGTTTGTCATATTCCAGACTGTATTTTGTTGCATCGAAGTTGTCGATGTTTGCATACAGGACAAAGAACGCGTAGGTGTTCCACAGGGTTCCCATGAACTTTCTCTGTCCTTCCACGACCGTCTTGCCTGCGAAACGGCTCGGCAGCCACGGAGCACTGCTGGTGTAGAAGTACCAGCGGATCGCATCGGCACCGTAGGTCTGCAGTGCGTCAAACGGATCTACCGCATTTCCTTTGGATTTACTCATCTTCTGTCCGTTCTCATCCTGTACCAGACCAAGAACGATAACGTTCTCGTACGGTGCTTTGTTGAACAGCAGAGTGGAAATTGCAAGCAGGGAGTAGAACCATCCACGTGTCTGGTCTACAGCCTCGGAAATAAACTGTGCCGGGAACTGTTTCTCGAAGGTTTCTTTGTTCTCGAATGGATAGTGATGCTGTGCGAACGGCATGGAGCCGGAATCGAACCAGCAGTCGATAACCTCCGGTACACGGTGCATCTCTTTACCGCATTTCGGGCACTTGATGGTCACTGCGTCGATGTATGGGCGGTGAAGCTCGATGTCATCCGGGCAGTTGTCGGCTTTTTCTTTCAGCTCTTCGATACTGCCGATGCAGTCCTGATGGCCACATTCACACTGCCATACCGGAAGCGGAGTTCCCCAGTAACGGTTTCTGGAAAGTCCCCAGTCCTGAACATTTTCCAGCCAGTCGCCAAAGCGTCCTTTTCCGATGCTCTCCGGAATCCAGTTGATGGTGTTGTTGTTGCGGATCAGATCCTCTTTTACTGCAGTCATGCGGATGAACCAGGTCTCGCGCGCATAGTAGATCAGTGGAGTATCACATCTCCAGCAGTGTGGGTAGCTGTGCTCAAACAGCGGTGCATCAAACAGAAGATCTTTGTCTTCAAGTGCCTGCAGAACCGCCATATCTGCTTTCTTGCAGAAGGTGCCTGCCCACGGAGTTTCCTCGGTCATCTCACCTTTTTCGTTTACTAACTGTACGAAAGGAAGATCGTATCTGTGACCGACTTTGGAGTCGTCCTCACCGAATGCAGGAGCGATATGAACAACACCGGTACCATCGGTCAGTGTTACGTAGGTATCGCAGACTACATAGTATGCTTTTTTGTTTCCGATTCTCTTCTCAGCGTACGGGAACAGCGGCTCGTACTCTTTGAACTCAAGATCTTTGCCCTGATAATGCTCCAGGATTTCAGCGCCCTCACCGAGAACGGTGTCTACCAGAGCGGCTGCCATATAATAGGTATATCCTTTGCTTGTTACTTTTACATAATCCTCATCCGGGTTGACGCAGAGCGCAACGTTGGACGGAAGGGTCCACGGTGTGGTGGTCCATGCCAGGATGTAAGCGTCCTCGCCTTTTACTTTAAAGCGGACAACGGCAGAACGTTCTTTGACATCTTTGTATCCCTGCGCTACTTCGTGAGAAGAAAGCGGGGTACCGCAGCGCGGGCAGTAAGGAACGATTTTGTGTCCTTCGTACAGAAGACCTTTCTTCCAGATCTCTTTTAATGCCCACCACTCGGACTCGATGTAATCGTTATGATACGTAACGTATGGATTTTTCATATCAGCCCAGAAGCCAACGGTATGGGAGAAGTCTTCCCACATTCCCTCGTATTTCCATACGCTCTCTTTACACTGCTCGATGAATGGCTCTACGCCGTATTTTTCGATCTGATCTTTTCCGTCCAGACCGAGTTTTTTCTCAACTTCCAGCTCTACCGGCAGTCCGTGGGTATCCCAGCCTGCTTTTCTCGGCACCTGATAACCCTTCATGGTACGGTATCTCGGGATCATATCCTTGATAACACGGGTCTCTACGTGGCCGATGTGCGGTTTTCCGTTTGCGGTCGGCGGTCCGTCATAGAACACGTAGGACGGATTTCCTTCACGCACTTTCATACTTTTTTCGAAGATCTGATTGTCTTCCCAGAACTTCTCAACCTGTTTTTCTCTCTCGACAAAGTTCATGTCGGTTGAAACTTTCTTGTACATGCTTGTACCTCCTGAAACTTAAGTTTCTCGTTTGATTTGCTCGCGTAAAATAAGAAAAAGCTCCCGCCCTGTAATAGGACGAAAGCTGTACTTATCGTAACCACCTGTTACATACTATCATATGCATTTCCTGTAACGGGGAACGGCCGGCAACTTCTTACCACTGCTCTCCGGCTTTCTATATTTTATGCGCCGGGTACGCAGATTCAGAACTGCAACTTGGAAGTGATGTTCACCTGCCGCTACTTGTACCGGACTCCCACCATCCCCGGCTCGCTTTCCACAGACCGTTCACGCGCAGACTACTGTCTTCGTCATTGTTTTTCATGCCTTATTATAACTAGGGGCTGTAAGCGTTGTCAAGAGTGGAAAGCATATTTTATCGGTTCTTTTCCGCGATTTTACGGGATTTTCGGGGGTGTGCGTTGCTATTTGGATGGGGGAATGGTAAAATCGGGGTATAATCAAAAAACGGAAGGGAAGTGAAATCATGGGAAGATTTGTGAATCCGGACAACAGTGCATTTCAGGTTGCTCTCAATTCCGAAATCTATGTGGACAAAACAGGACTTTTATCGTATACCAACAAAGTTCTGGACACCATGCAGGGCTATATCTGCAACAGCCGCCCGCGGCGGTTTGGAAAATCATTTGCTGCAAATATGCTGGCGGCCTATTACAGCAAGGGCTGTGATTCCAGAAAGATGTTTTCTGGCCTTGCGATCAGCCAGACGGCAGACTTTGAGAAGCATCTGAACCAGTACGATGTGATTCATCTGGACATCCAGTGGTTTCTTTCGAATGTCAGCGATCCGGAACAGATTGTGGCCTACATTACAGAATGTACACTGGCCGAGCTGCGTACCGTCTATGCAGATCAGCTTCCGCCGGAAGTTTCCACCGTTCCCGACGCTCTGTCCCGGATCAAAGAGGCGACCGGACAGAAATTTGTGATTATTATTGATGAATGGGATGTCCTGATTCGTGATGAGGCCTCCAACCAGAAAATTCAGGATGATTACATTAATTTTCTTCGTGGAATGTTCAAAGGGACGGAACCGACGAAATATATCCAGCTTGCGTTTCTCACGGGTATTCTTCCGATCAAAAAATTGAAAACGCAGTCTGCCTTAAATAATTTTCATCAGTATTCCATGCTGAATCCAGGCCCGCTGGCTTCCTATATTGGATTCACAGAAGATGAAGTTTCCGCTCTCTGTCAGAAATACGGACAAAATTTTGAGGAAGTCAGACGATGGTACGACGGCTATCTGCTTGGAAATTACCATGTATACAATCCAAACGCGGTGACAAGTCTGCTTCTGGATGGGACATTCCAAAGCTATTGGTCGGAGACGAGCACATACGACTCGATGGTTCCTTTTATCAATATGGATTTTGACGGATTGAAAACAGCAATTCTGGAGATGCTTTCCGGCGCCGCAGTTCCCGTACTGGTTACTTCCTTTAAAAATGATATGGTCAGCTTTGTGAATAAAGATGATGTTCTGACGCTGCTGATTCATCTAGGGTATCTTGCCTATAATCAGCAGACGCAGATGGCATACATTCCAAATGAAGAAATCCGCCGGGAATTTCTGACGGCGGTTACTTCCAACCGCTGGAATGAACTTCTTACCTTTCAGCAGGAATCTGCAGAGCTTCTGGATGCTACACTTGCTATGGATGAAAATGCGGTTGCTGCAGGAATTGGAAAGATCCATGAGGAATATACTTCTGTGATTCAGTATCATAATGAAAATTCACTCAGTTGTGTGCTCACGATTGCTTATTTAAGTTCCATACAATATTACTTCAAACCCATTCGTGAACTTCCGACCGGGCGCGGTTTTTCCGATTTTGTCTTTCTGCCAAAGCCGGAATACCGATACGATTTTCCGGCGCTTGTAGTAGAACTGAAATGGAACAAGAATGCGAAAACGGCACTGGATCAGATTAAAAGACAGCATTACCCGGCTTCCATTGCATCTTATACAGGGGATATTCTGCTGGTTGGTGTTAATTATGATAAGAAGACGAAGGTGCATGAGTGTCGGATTGAAAAATATTTGAAATCAGGAGAAAAATGATGAAAGTTGTGATTGCAATTGATTCTTTTAAAGGAAGCCTTTCCTCTCTGCAGGCTGGAACAGCGGCCGCCACCGGGATTTATCGTGTCGATCCGAAGGTGGAGACGGTTGTGCGCCCGCTTGCCGATGGCGGTGAAGGTACCGTTCAGGCACTGACCGAAGGTCTTGGCGGACGGCTTGTCTCCGTTTCGGTGACCGGTCCTGCCGGAAAGCAGGTTATCTGCCCGTATGGCATCATCGACCGGACGCAGACCGCCATTATCGAGATGTCGGGGGCTGCCGGTATTACGCAGGTACACGGCGATGAGAAAAATCCGCTGTACGCCACAACGTACGGTGTCGGTGAGGTTATCTGCGATGCCATCCGCAATGGCTGCCACCGCTTTATCATTGGAATCGGCGGAAGTGCCACAAATGACGGCGGTATTGGTATGCTACAGGCACTCGGTTTCGGACTGCTCGATGCAGAAGGAAAACAGGTTCCTTTTGGTGCTGTCGGACTGGAATCTCTTACCGCGATTACGGCAGATCACGTTCTGCCGGAACTTTCGGAATGCACCTTCCGTATTGCCTGCGATGTAACGAATCCGCTCTGCGGTTCCAACGGCTGCAGCGCCGTTTTCGGACCGCAGAAGGGCGCGGATGCTGTCATGATCAAACGTATGGACACATCGCTTGCCTCCTACGCCGCACTCTGCCGGAAAACATTCCCGAACGTTGACGCGGAATTTCCCGGAACGGGTGCTGCGGGCGGACTTGGATTTGCTTTTCAGACGTTTCTTTCTGCTTCACTGGAACCCGGCATTCAGATCATACTGGATGAAACCCGACTTCGTGATGATGTGAGAGACGCTGATCTTGTCATCACCGGTGAGGGACAGCTCGATGGGCAAACCGTGATGGGAAAAGCGCCGATTGGAGTTGCAAAACTGTCAAAAGAATACGGCAAACCTGTCCTTGCGTTCTCAGGCTGTGTTACAAAAGATGCATCTGCATGCAACGCCGCCGGAATTGATGCCTTTTTCCCGATTCTGCGGAGCGTCGTTTCACTCGAAGAAGCTATGGATGTGAAAAATGCGGCAGAAAATATGACCGATACGGTAGAACAGGCTTTTCGGCTATTTTTGCTTCAGTAAAGCGGATATTCGCAATCCGCTTCGCTACTTGCTTGAGTCGGTTAAAATACAAGACCGTTTTCTCCTGCTTTAATTTTTGCAGGAAGGACAGAAAACACGTCGTGCTCTCATCGTCTTAATTCCAGCAGATATTCTGTCGTTCCTGCTTCCAGCTGTTTCGTTCCTGTCCACCGAAATCCGTGGCGGTTGTAAAACGCAATGGCACGCGTATTTTTCTCCAATGCCCATAGATGGTCTGCGTCAAACTTTTCAATTGCAAAGGTAATCAGCCCGTGGCCGACTCCGTTGTTCTGCAGACATGGATCTACGTATAGTTTACAGATTTCGGTTCCGTTGATTTCTGTAAAACCTCTTATAATTCCATCATCGTAGACATAGATGCGGTTTAAGATTTCTTCTTTCTTAAAGTACTGGTCAATCATCGGAACTACCTGCATTTCACCGAAGGAATAGGCCTCCTCGTGAAAAATCGGGAAATAATTGATTCGGTTGTTGAACACGAAAATTTCCGCAATTCTGGACAGGTCTTTCAGTTCTGCTTTTCTGATTTTCATATTTTCTCTCATTTTAATTTCCAATCAACACTTTCTTCCCCCGAAACGCAAATCCATAATACCTGATCCGCTCCTTTGCGATTCCTCTGGCAAGCAATTCTGTGTCATACTGTTTTTCCTGAATCTGACGAAGTGCATGCTCCACCGTCTCTTCCAGCGACTTTTCTTTTGATGTGTTCTGAACCTTAAATTCCATTACGATCGCATCCAGGTTTTCTTTCAATGGCTCCATTACTACGTCATACCTTCCGAATCCACTTTCTCTGTTGGAAGTGATTCTGTATTTTCCGGCCAGATCAACAATCAGCCCAAGGACAAATCCATGGTAAAATCTTTCTGGTTCGAGTTCCTCTGATGGTTTTCCGCCCGTGTCGAAACTGCTGAAGGTCTGAAGTGCTACCTGATTCATAAACTGGTTCATATAATCCAGATCTCCGGCAAGCAGAGCATCTTTAAAATTGCCATATGCAGAATCTTCTTCTGTAAACCAGTCCTCTATCATTTGTTCAAACATCAGCATTGTCTCATGATTTGTCACTTTCAAATCATACTGGCGCTTTCCTGTTCGGTTATCCATTTCGTACCGATCCACTTTCAGATATCCGCTCGCAAGCATAAGACTCCAGATGGCTCCCCGCTTTCTGCCAAGCTGTTCAAAAATAACCTGCTCATCCAATTCTGTGCAGATCACTCTGCCGTTTAATAAATCTTCCATTTCCGTCTTGATCTTTGCAGGACTTCGACGGATCAGATTGGAGATCAGCATATTTCCGCTGGTGTCTGCCCAGTACGTTCCATATTCTCCCGTGTCCAGATATTTTGTAATGGACCACGGATTGTAAATATCCTTCCGTTTTCCAAAGGAAAATCCATCATACCAATAGCGGACGGTTCCTTTTTCATCGGACAGCCCATTTTCCTCCAGCGCATGAAAGACTTCTTCTTCTGTAAAGCCAAACGAGCCGCTGTACTTTTCCGATGTTGTTGTTACAACTTCAAGATTATTCAGATCGGAAAAGATAGATTCTTTACTGACTCTTGTTATTCCTGTCAGCAGTCCCCGTTCCATATAGGGATTCGTTTTGAATGTGGAATTGAACAGGCTTCTGATAAACGCAGTAAGATTCTCCCAATACCCATGAATATACGATTCCTGCAAAGGAGTATCATACTCATCCAGAAGAATAATCACCTTTTTTCCGTAATAGCGGCTCAGATAATCGGACAGATAATTGACAGCTACTGCTGCCGCATCATCCGACATATTTTCTTCAACGGAATCAAAATAGGCGCGGTCTTTTTCATTCAATACTTTGCTGGATTTGACAAATTCAAAAGTACTATATAATTTCACCAGCTTACGAATTACCGCTCTTCTTGCAGTCTCATATGTGGTTGCCTTGATATCTGCAAAGCTGAGGGAAATCACCGGATACGTTCCCTGCAGCTTACGAAATCTTTCCTCTTTCCAGATGACAAGGTCTTCAAAATATTTGCTGCATTCGGAATGATTTACGGAAAAGAAATATTCGACCATACTCATATTCAGGGTCTTGCCGAATCTCCTTGGGCGTGTGATCAGGGTAACGCTGTCCTGATTGTCCCACCATTCCCTGATAAAATCTGTCTTATCGATATAAAAACAGTTATTCTTTCTGATGGATATAAAATCCTGATTTCCAATGGAAATTACTGATTTCATGGGTCTGCTCCTTCCTAAATCCTTTACCACCGACAGGCTTGCAAAAATTTATTTCTGTTTCTATTTTATCATATTTCTCTGGCAGAACAAAGATCATTCCCTGTCCGAAGCAATTATTTTCCATTGGATATTATGTTTTGACAGATGTCACGAACTATGCTTTCTCTGTCCTGATCCGCCGTTATTCTGGTTTCATGCAGAACGGATATATAATCTTTTTCGTTCCACCATCTCTGCATATCTTCTGCACTGAAATCATTGCAGTTCGGCTTTATTTTGTGGCGCTTCACGGTCTCCTCGAAGGGGAGGTCGAAGTAATATGCGTATATATTTTTTCCATATAAAGCTACTGCCAGCTCAAATAATGCACGATACCATTCCGCATTCAGTATTCCTTCCAGAATAACAATCTCGCTGTGTTTTCTTCCATATCGCAGAAGTTCTTCCAGAAGAGGCAGCGCCTTTGTATTTTCTCCGTCTTTGACTTTGAGCATATCTCTTCGGATAACATCCTGCGAGATCAGCATTGTATTATTTCCGAACACTTGCTGTAATTCCTTTGCAATAGTTGTTTTTCCACTGCCGGAATTTCCTCTTAAAATGATTAATTTATTCGTCCGTAAGCAATCGCCCATTGTCATTCCATTCTCCATACATAATTCCCGCTTTCGTATTATCTAAAAGTTTCTGCAAACGGCTCTGAAATATTTCTTTTTCCTCAAACATTGTAATTTTATACACTTTCCGCTATCTGCAGCGCCAGAAACAGCTTGTCCAGATCGTGGTTAGCGGCAGATAATCCATCCGTTTCATAGTTTCCTTCGATCAGCACATCTCCCGCAACAAGAAAATCATACAGTTCAAATCCATAAAAATCACTGATCGCCTGAACGCCTGCGAGTTCCATTTCCACGGCAATGCATCCTTCTTCTTTTCGTTTTCTTACAAGATTTACCGTTTCCCGAAGCATACTGTCTGTCGTCCATACGCGCCCCTGAACGTATGGCAGTTTCCTTTCTTTGAAAAATTCCGCCAGTTTGTCCGTGTTTTTTATTTTTATGTAGTCCTGCGGTTCTGCAAAATAATAGGACAGTCCTTCTCCCCGGTATGCCTCCGTTGGGAGAATAAACTTTCCATCGGTTGCTTCTTTGTCCAGACTGCCGCACGAGCCAAACATGATAAAGACGGATGCTCCTGTTAAATGATTGACTTCGGCAATCGTTCCTGCTGCAAGAGCGGAACCAATTGGTGTCAGGTAGAAAGCAATCGTTTCTTCCTCATATGGCAGAGTCCAAACCGGTATATTTCCATTGCATGCTCTTACTTCTGCAATCTGTCGGCATGGGAATTTTTCAAGCATGTATTCATATATTACTTTTGAAAAAATTACCATACATTTTTTTACCAGATGCTGCTTCTCCCCATAAAAATTCTCCAGCTTTACAATCGGCTCGCTGTTGATATCATAAGAATCAATAATCATTCTTTCTCCTCCATAAATTTTAATTGTCTTTATCAAAAAGTCCCATATCCGCCGCCCTTACTACGCAGATATGAGACTTCCGTTTTTTATTTTTGCATTGCCTCAATAACACATTCATGTTTCTTCGTTTTTTATTATAATTGATACCGGCAAGCATTCGAACCACAGAATCTTTCAGGCCATCCATATCCATTTGAATATAAATTTTTAAGGCCTCATACGTTTCCGTCTGGTTCCAATAGGTTCCGAATCTGTGGCGCAGCATGGCTTCTACCACAGATTTCGGGCTATACATGGAATAAATTTCGTCTCCCGTCTGCCGATGCGCAATCAACTGATAACCATCGTACCACGTTTTTGCTTCTTCAAAACTCATCTCATATTTTTCACAGAGGGCATATATCTCCTGCTCTGTGAAGCCAAAATATTCCGCCAGATCACCGGGATCTGTCATGGAATACTCGGTAAACATATTTAGTGCAGAATGAGAACCATTTTTGTTTGTGAACTTTTCTTTTTTCAGACTTTTCAGCAATACCTTTCGATTATATACATGCGTATTCCACAGTATTTCCATGCTTCTGAATTATTTTCATTAAATCATCAGCCTGCATCCAAACGGTTGCTGTATTATCATTTGGATGAACACCAATTTTATTTCCGACAAATTCCACGTCCATGAAGACTTGAACTCTGTGTTCGGCATCGTTTAGAATACCAAGCGGCGTAACGGCACCGGGTATCAGTTTCATAATATCAAATAATTCCTCCGCAGCTGCAAAAGAAAGTGCACGCAGACCACGTTGCCTGCGAAACGCTTTCAAATCTACTCGCTTGTTCCCTTTCATCGTTATCAAATAATAATTACGTTTTTTATCGTCGCGAACAAATAAATTTTTAGCGCCCCACTCTGGATACGGCAAATCAACAGCATCTGCTTCTTCCATATTGAAAACTGCCTTATGTTCCGTAATTTCATACGCTATATTTTGCCTTTTTAAATAATGATATATCTCTATCTTATCCATACTCTTTTATCTCTGTAAACTGAAATTGAAATATGCCCTTATTTTTCATACTTTTCAATCCGGCATTCATGTTCTTTTGTTTTTTCATTGTAGTTAATTCCCACCAGCAAAAGCTCCCCTGCATAACATGCAACAGACTCCGGATATTTTCTGTCTCTGATCTGATCTAATGCTGCTCTGACGCTTTTGTCCCATTTCAGTTCCACAACAAGCGCCGGGTAATAATTCTGAAACTCCGGCTTTGGAATAAACACAAAGTCTGCAAATCCACGACCCGCGGGAAATTCGCGGATTGGTTTGAAATAGTATTGCATGGAACTCAAATAGGCAATGGACAGAACACTGCTGAGTGAGTTTTCATTGTTATACTGAATCACAGAAGTATATTTCCTGTGAATTTTTTCAATTTCTTTTGCTACTGCGTTTCCATTCATCTGAATTGTATCTTTCAGAAGCTGCTCTGATTCTTTTTGAAATACAATCAACTCATTCCATTTTTTCCTTTTCGTTGCCAGAATCAATTCCTGACGGATTTCCTCATTCGGAATAAAAGCAGTTCTAAATGTCCGGTCATAGGCCAGATATCCAAGGTGAATCAGATACGTCAGCACATCGTCTTTATTGGCAAAGCTAACGGTATCGTTCTGAAAAGAGGTAACATCAACCGGAACATGATCTCCTGAAAGCATTTCGATTACGGCACTTTTCAGGCCATCAAAATCCATATTGATCAGCGGAACAATCGCCTCATAGGATGCGGTTCCGGACCAGTAGCTCTGGAATTCGCCTTCGAGCATCAGGTTCACAACGGCATTTGGATTGTATACATGATATTTCCCAATCTGATAACCGTCGTACCATCGTTTGACTTCTTCAAACTTCTGACCATATACTTCACATAGTTTTTGAACTTCTGTTTCTGTAAAACCTACATATGGTGCAATCGGTCCGGCATGCAGCATCGAATAATCTTTGAAATTGTTCAGCGCCGACTGTGTCTTTTCTTTTTTTACAGGCAAAATACCTGTCAGATATGCCAGTTGAATATATTTTGTCGGCTCCGTCCCTTTGAACATCGCCCGCAGAAAATTGATATATTCTTCCTGTGTTTTGAGATCCGCCGCCTCGTCACGAATCAGAACATCCCATTCGTCTATAATCACAATAAATTTTGTCCCGGATGCCGCGTTGATCCGCGACAGCGCCTCCGGCAGTGACCGGATTCCTTCTGGAAGTATATGGGGATAATATTCTTTTAACTCCGAAATCGTTTTTTCTGAGATATAAGAAACAATCCGCTCCGGTCCGCCTGCCGGTTCCATACACCATTGGATATCCCAGTGGAGCACATCATACTGATTCAGATGTTTTTCAAAATCCTTTGCCCTGCTGATTTCCAGCCCGGAAAACATTTCTTTCGAACTGCAGCCCTTGCTGTAATACGCGGTGAGCATGTTTGCCGTAATTGATTTTCCAAACCGCCGCGGGCGGCTGTTGCAGATATATCCCTGCAGAGTGTTCATGACTTTATTCGTATAAGTCAGCAGTCCTGTTTTATCAACATAAATCTCAGAATTTAATGCAACCGCAAATGCTTCATTTCCCGGATTCAGATAACTTCCCATGCAAATCCCTCCCGTCAACATTTTATATGACTCATTATACTTGATCCCTCTGACTATCACAAGGACAGGATTTTCCCACGCAGCTTCCGGTTTTTCACTTTCGTCCTCCTGTGAGAATCCCATACAATTCCGGTCTTCTGTTTTTCAGTCCGCATTTTTCCCGCTTTCTGCATTTCCTGCATTTCGTTGATACTAAAATCAGACATGTTATTATCCTTCATCCTCGTAAATAATGATTTGAAAATATTGTAACTATTCAGAGCCATGCGAAATGGAAGAAAAATCGCGAATCATGTTTACATGAATGAGCTATTTTTCTGGAATTTCATATGGCGAGATGGGGCTCTGAATAGTTACAAAATATTATACCCTATAAATGCTTCAATGGTAAACTTTCATTTTGCCGCATAAAAAATGCGCACCGCAGTTTTCATCAAAATCATGAGTATGCGGCACGCAGTTTTTATTTTGCTTTTTTCTTCTCTCTTTTCACAAAAAGACAGACACATGCAACAACAAAAACAGCCGTTGCAGCGATCAGTACCGGCCATACCGGCAGTGGACAGACGCTTGCGCTGATCAGTTTCAGTCCCTGGTAAAGTGTGTATACACCGAAAATTGAAAAGATGACAAACGCCAGTGTATTCAGCAGCCCATCCGGTGTCTTGCTCTTTAAGAGATAGCCGACCAGCATTCCGAGAATATCCGCTGCGAACAGTCCGAGAGAACATCCGATCCATACAACGAATGCGGATCCCATCCCTTCATTTGCACCAAAGGTGATTGCGGTAAGCTGTGTTTTGTCTCCGAGCTCTGCTACGAAGAACGTACAGAAAACGGCGAGCGGTGCGAACCGAATTTTGGATTTGCCGCCTTCTTCCTCTTCCTCGTCATCATCACCGGAAATGGTGGATGCTGCGAAGTAAAGAAATGCGAGTGCTGCAATCGTCTTAATCAGCCAGTCCGGAATGAATTCGCTGACGAGGCCGCCTGCGAGAACCGCCATTCCATTCAGTACCAGAATCGCGGCTGCGGTTCCCAGGATAATGTCTTTCAGCTTGTACTTCGAAGTAAGCGCAATCAGCATGAGCTGCGTCTTATCGCCCATCTCTGCGATGAACTCGGTAAGAAACACCTTTAGAAATAACACCATTTTCCATTCCCCTTATCTTATAATGATATAAATGGCATATGCGGCATAAAATGCGACCATACAGAAACCTTCGACTCTTCCGATTTTCTTTTTGGTTCCTGCAAAAATCCATACACATACCGTGAATACGATCAATACACACAAATCAATTATATTTTCCGTAATGATGGCCATCGGGCTGATTGCGGATGCAATGCCAAGTACCATAAGAATGTTGAAGATATTAGAACCGATCGCGTTGCCAAGTGCCATATCAACTTCATTCTTTCTCGCAGCAACGATAGAAGTTACGAGTTCCGGAAGGGAAGTTCCGATGGAAACAATGGTCAGTCCGATCAGAGTCTGGCTCATTCCGAGATCGCCCGCGATTCTCGCTGCGGCATCTACGGTCACATCTCCGCCGACTGCAATGGCGACTGCTCCACCGACGATGAACACGATACTCTTCGGAACGGAAAGCAGCTTGATATCCTCGTCGGAACCGCCTTCAATTTCGACTTTTTTTCCTTCGCGGTTTGCCTTTAAGGCAATCTGAACCATGTAGACAATGTAACCTGCAAAGAATCCAATTAAGATCACACCGTCCAGGTGACCGAGCATCATACCGGATTTATCGCCGAGTCCGCTGATTCCTAAAACCATTAAAAGTCCGGCGCAAATCAGGGACAGCGGGATGTCTCTTTTGATGGTTTCCTTTGCAACTTCTATGGTGGTCAGTACGGCACAGACACCGATGACAACCATCAGGTTAAAGATATTGGAACCGATGACATTACTGACTGCGAGCTCGTTGTTGCCGGTAAGTGAAGCCGATACACTGACCGCGGTCTCCGGAAGTGATGTTCCCATGGCAACAATGGTCAGTCCGATGATGATCGACGGAACGTGCAGTCTCTTTGCTGCGCTTGAGCTTCCTTCTACGAAAAAGTCCGCACCTTTGATCAGCAGGACAAAACCGATGACGAGACAGACAAGCACAAGAGCAAACGGGGCGTTGTTGATGAAATTTTCCATGTTTTCCTCCTTTGTTTTCCAAGCATATATTCCAAAATAGTATCGTTAACAGAAGCAGGTTTTACTCATTATCCGCAAAAAAAGACTCATGTATATCAAGGAACATCCGATATGCGATACACCGGTGATTCATCGATATACATGAGTCTCATTATTTAAGATTTGCCAGATTATACTCTTTTCTTATAATCAGAATGTTGACAAATCACACATTCGTGCTAACTACTCCCTCATGGAATATTACATTACTTGATAAATACTATCAAATGTCTTCGGGGTTGTCAACAAAATTTGACTTTTTTATCCGAAAGATTTCAGCCCCGCTTACGAATGCATACCAGTCATGGGTGCAGAATACTTTACAAAATATAACAAACCGAATATCCTAAAACGAGAAAAACTTCATTTTCATGATAGTCCATTTTTAGACTGATCTATCTTTTCTATGGTACTCACCTCTCTATTCGTCCTGTGTTTCCATCTCTTCGAGTTCCAGTTCCGTTTCCATCATGCGTTCCAGCAGGGATTCCTGTGTCTGATTTTCTTCGTCTATTTTCGTCTGAAGCTCCATCAGCCGTTCGTAATCTGCGGAAAGTTCCGGGTCCATCATTTCCAGTTGAAGTTCTGACATTCTGCTCTCACTCTCCGCAAGCTGCTCCTCGTATTTTTCGAGCTGCCGTTTTAAGCGGGACAGAATTTTTCCCGGGTTATAATATTTCTTTTTGTCAAACACATCATCCAGCGTCGGAACGTCGGCCGGTTTTCGTACAGCTCCTCCCGCATTTCCCGTTTCTCTGCCCGGCGTCTGCCGTTTGATTTCTTCGAGATACTGTGCATAATTCATTTCGTAAAATTGTACGTCGCTCTCGCCGAACTCCAGAATACCGGTTGCCACCTGGTTGATGAAATAACGGTCGTGCGATACGAACAAAACGGTTCCCTCGTAGCTGGTCAGCATTTTTTCCAGCGCTTCTTTTCCCGCCAGATCCATGTGATTCGTCGGCTCGTCCAGGATCAGGAAATTCGGTTTCGTATAGAAAATCCGGCAGAGCTCCAGCCGCACTTTTTCACCGCCGGAGAGCTGCCCCATTTTCTTTTCGACATCCTCACCGGAAAACAGAAAGGCTCCCAGTGCGCTTCGGACATCGTTGCGAAGCAGGTTCGGATAAAGACTCCAGAAATAGTCGAGCACCGTCTGCTCCGGGTCGAATTTCTGGTTGACTGCTTTGTGCTGATCGAAGTAGGCAAAATCCACGCGGTTTCCAAATTGATAACTTCCGCCCAGTGGATTGATTTCGCCCACAACGGTTTTCAGAAGCGTCGATTTTCCTTTTCCGTTTTCTCCGATGATCACAATCCGTTCTGCTTTTTTGATGACGGCCGAAACCTCGCTCAGGACGGTATCGTATCCGATTTTCAGTTTCTTCATCGTGAGCACATCCGTATAGCTTTCGCGTACCGGATAGAATAAGGCGTGGAATGTCCTCGTGTCAAACCGCCGCGGTTTCTCAATTTTTACCATGTGCTCGATCGCCATTCGTTTCGAACGGGTGGCCGCAACTTTTGTCGGTGTGTTTTTCCATTTTTCAATCCACGCCGTCAGACGCTCGATTTCCTTCTGCTGCGCTTCATAGTCTTTTTCCTGTTTGATCTGTGCTTCTTCTTTTTGTTTCACAAATGCCGAATAATTTCCCGGATACCGTTTGATGTCACCGTATTCGATTTCATACGTCACATCAATCACGCGGTCCAGAAACATGCGGTCATGTGATACAATGATAACGGCATTTTCGTAGCTTTTCAGATAATTTTCCAACCACTCCACTGCAGCGATGTCGAGGTGGTTGGTCGGCTCGTCCAGAAGCAGGATGTCCGGGCGCTGTAAGAGGAGCTGAATTAGGGCAATTTTTGTCTGCTGTCCGCCCGAAAATTCACCGATCGGTTTTTCCAGATCTTCGAGCGCAAAACCAAATTTCTGGAACATCGTTTCCATATCTTTTTTCCAGCTGTACCCGTGCAGACTCTCGATTCTCCTCTCCAGAAAATCGTACTCCGCCAGCAGCTTTTTGTGATCTTCCGTCTCGGCGAGCAGCTTTTCGATTTCCTTTTTTCGTGCCTCGCACGCAAAGACTTCTGAGAAAGCCTTCTCCAGCTCCTCTTTTACCGGCACATCTCCATCGGTAAAATTAATCTGGCGCAGAAAACCGATGTTCTGTTTTCCGCTCATTGTAATCCCGCAGGTCTCGTCGCTGTCCAGATTACTCATCTCAATATCCCCGGCAATCAGCCGCAGCAGCGTCGTTTTTCCACAGCCGTTTCTACCGACAATTGCAATTTTTTCTGTATCGTGAATTTCGAAATTCACACTGTTTAAAATCGTATCCGCGCCAAACTGTACTTTTGCATTTCTGATCTGATATCTCATGTTTTATACCTTTTCTGTTGTGTGAACCTCACAGTCGGTATTTTCACGGAGTCTGACATGTCGAAAATAGTTCGACTGTGACTTACCTCATGTCAGTGGAGGATACCGATTTCTCTCCGCCCGCCACTGCTGTTATGTTTCTTTTAACAATTCATCCCACCGCTTTAGAAGCGGGGGACTTCTTGTCTACTGATGTTAAAATTCTGCTTCCATTATACCGTCTCCGCCCTTCGTTCTCAATGCCAAAAATTTTTCGAATCAAATTTGGTACGCCTGCGGCATAAAAATATCTCTGTTTTACTGATTTGCTCCAGTAAAACAGAGATATTTAACTTCCTATATATTCCGAAAGTCCCTTACGCAAAAATACTACTCATGAGTAGTATATAATATTCTTCTCTTTTTTTCAATGCTGTCTCTTAACAGATTTTCCCAACCAGCACTACAATCCCAGCTGTCACAAGTGCAATGATCAGATACAGAATCGTCGCCAGGCCTCGTTTTGTCAGCACGGTTTTCCATGGTTTTATGTACGGAATCCCTTCCATTCCTTTGATCTCCCATATTTTACTGTGTCCAACCCACACCCGGTCAAGCATAATTCCGTCGAACCAGTTCATCACCACAAGGAAGAGGTAGGATTGGAGATATGCCGTCTTGAAATCGGTGACTTTATTCCAGACAAAAATGATCGCGATCAGCACCACGAACAAAATGATGCAAAATGGAATCATAACCTGCTTTCCTTTTTTCATGACCGCATCTTTGTCGATCAGTCCACGTTTATCGGCTTCTTCTATATATTCCTTTGGGTAAAAATAAACACAGTTCATTCCATCATTTCTTACCAGACACTTTACCATCAGAATAAACAGAAGACAGTATAATATGTTTTGCAACAACAGCATCTCACATTCCTCCTCAGACTACCGTTTATGTTTCTTATAGCTTCATGTTAGTTCAGGCTAATCACATTGTCAAGAGGACTTGCTGTTTTTACATTAACACTGCCGCAATGGATAAATCATAATCGTTTATAAAGCAAAAAAAGAAACGAGCAAGTCCTGTCAGGCATAAACCTTACCCAGTGAAAACCCATTTCTTTTTTAGACAATGTCAAAGATACCATACTTCTTTCTCCCATCGAACTTTCTTTACACTCGTCCCTCATTTATTTTACAATTTCTATTTCAGATTGCAAAACTCATCCGCCGTCAGCTCATAGTCGACAGAAGATTCCATTTCCCCCAGCTGATTTTTCCAGGAATTGTAATGGACTGCGGTTTTGCGGAAGCCGAGTTTTTCGTAGACATGCTGTGCTCTTGTGTTTTTGAGGTTGGTATCAAGAAAAATAACGTTGGCTCCCATGCGGAACAATTCTTCTATGAGCATGCTCAGTACAATTCTTCCAATGCCTTTTTCCTGGTAATCGGATTCGCAGATTTTGATTCCGATTTCATATCGATGATTTTCGAATACATAGAAACTCATTTCGCCGATTCGCACATCGTTGTATTCTATGATGAGTCTTCGTCTTGTTTCATCGCTGTCGTCGGCAATCTGTTTTTCAATTTCCGCTGCGCTTGTCCCAAGCCCGTTTGGAAATCCGGCGTGGGCCATGACGGTTCCATCGTTCCACCAGACGGCTAATTGTTCACAATCTTTCTTTTCGGCATTTCTAATGCACAGCTGATTGTATTTTATGTTCATTTCTTCTCTCTTTCTCTGCAATCACTTACAGCTTAGACTCATACCATTCCTCCGCCGTTTTCTCAAATCCGACCGACTGGAACATGCGCTGGCTTTGTCCATTAAAAGAATAAATATTGGCTTTTACCCGCTCCATTCCCTTTTCTCTTGCAAGCTTCAGCATCTCCAGAACGCACCGTCTTCCAATATGCTGATTCTGGTATTCTTTACAGACAACGACAGCGATTTCACTATTCTCTCTCAGCGAAACATCTCCCACCAGCACGCCCTTATATTCTATATAATAGCAGTCACCGTGCGCGGTAAGATAATCATACATCCGATGCAACAGCTCCACATCATACGGCTCCTCCCGGTTGTCCACCTGCTTACACACGTCCAGATCCTGATACCACGGAAGAGAGGCCTCGTCATTCCTGTAATATGGGATCAGCCGGAGTTCATTGTCTATGATTCGTTCGGTCATTTTGGTTTGGCTCCTTGTTTTTTGATCTTAAAGTGCTGCAATTTCCTCTGTAATTTCACAGACACTCTTATCACTCGTATCAATTTTTACCGTATCAAGTACCTGATACATCTGAATTCGTGCAATGCTTTTGTCCATAATCTCTTCCGTACGAATCTTATTTGCGATGTCGGATAATAACCGCTTCCGCAAATTTGCTTCATCCACGATCAGCGAAATTTTAATCACTCTGCATTCTTCCGTGTCCAGCTTACTGACGATTTCATCAACAATACTCTGCTCATGCATCACCCAGCAGAAAATAACGTTTTCATAAGCGCTGCAGTGCAGAAAGTTATTCAGCAGATAACAGATGTTGTCCATCACCATCGCTTTCGTCTCATCCGTCACCTGAAACGGATCGGCATCCCAGCACCAGTCTCCGTCAAGAAAAACGCTGTTCGTCAGCTCTTTTTTCAGTTGCTGGCTTACTGTCGTTTTGCCAACGCCCATCGTTCCGCCGATCAAATATAATGTTTTCATTTTTCTCTCCCCATAACACGAATATCCGAAAAAATATCGTTTTCAAAAAGGATTTCAAATCCATCTGCCGGCCGAAATCTGCCATTCAGGATTTCTTTTCCATGGAAAGATATTTTTCTTACTTTGTTTTCCGCATCTTTCACCTCGATCTCACAATACGAAAGCAAATATGCGCAGATTGCCGTTGCATGAGAAACCACGAGTGCTGTTTCTCCTTCTTTCATCTGTCCGACGATAGAATCGATCGCGGTTTTCATCCGCACCTTCACTTGATTTAACGATTCCCCGCCCGGATTGCGAAAATCGTGATCTTCATACTGTTTCAGCCAGAAATCCTCCCTGGCATCCCCGATCGTTCTTTCATGCAGCTCCTTCACAATGACCGGGTGATCTGCGATGAATTCAGCCGTTTCCATTGCTCTCCGATAAGGTGAAGAAAAGCATCTGTCCACATTTGAAAATATATTTCTTTTTGATACAGCAAGCGCTTTTCCCTCTTCCGATAGAGGAATCTGCTCATTCGGTATATCCCCTTTTTCCGGGATGGAATGCCTCATTAAAAATATTTTTTTCATTTCACTCTCCCCTGCTGTTATTCCTAAAGTTTTTTAATCAAAAACATCTCCATCGGCTTTTTTCCATATCCTTTTTCTGATGTTCCCCAGCGATAAAAAGCATGGTGCAAAACGGAGTATTATCCCAGAAAAGATTATATTGCAGCAATCAAATGTTTCCAGCGGACCTGCTCTTGTGGATATTCTTGATAAACTGATACGAATGGATGTTGTTGCAAAAGAAGCTCCTATTAACGATGAAAATGATGTGTCGCACGGACGGAAGCTTCCCACAGTTCCACCAGCGTTTCCATCCGCGGCATTCTCTCCTGTACTTCATATATTGTTATCTTACTCATCTTCCTTCCACAGCTTTCCTTCTTTATAATGTTTCCTGCAAAGCGCCACATAACTCTCGTTCGATCCAAGGAAAATCTGCGCGCCTTCCCGAACGATTTTTCCGTCTGCGTATCTCGTATTGCACTGCGCCCGTCTTCCGCACCAGCAGACCGTTGGGACTTCCTCGATGATGTCAGCGATTTCCATCAATCTTCTCGAACCCGGAAACAGATGTGTCTGGAAGTCCGCACGCAGACCGTAGCAGAGAACCGGAATCCCATAAAAATCCACGATGTCCGAAAGCGTATCAACTTCCTCCGGAGAAAGAAACTGCGCCTCGTCGATAAGAACCGCATCCACTTTCTTTCCGTGATACCGGTATTCCCCGCTGTCTGCACTCCAGGTCTCTGAAATTTCTTTTAAAAATTCATCCACATATTCCGCCGGTGCCTCCAGCCCGATGCGGGACTTGATTTCATGTTCTCCGTCGCGGTTGTCCGTCCGCGGCTTCAACAGGACAGCATACTGCCCGCGCTCCTCATAATTATAGCGAACCATCAAAATATTAGCAGATTTCGAACTGCCCATCGCGCCGTAGCGGAAATATAATTTTGCCATTGTTTTTCGTCCTTTTGTCTTTTCTTATTCTTTCAGTTCTTTCCGTAAAAACGACTCCTCATCAAGCCAAGTCTCTTAAAAATCATCGCCTTCTATTCCTTCCTCATTTTTCTTTGAATCACCCACCGAACCGCCAGCGTCACCGCAATCAGAACCGCCGCAATTACGCCATCCCGCAGAATCCCTGTATACCACGGTGCAGACCACGTCTCATACAAACCGGGGTGTGCTGTGTAGTCATAATACGTATAAACGCTCTTTCCAAGAAACACGCCAACGACACACCACAGAAAAATTCCGGAAATTTTATGGATTGTTTTCATTGCTCTGCCCCCATTTCTTCTCTATAACAGAAAACTACCGACAAACCTGCTTTTATCGATAGTTCTCTTACCTCTCAAGCACTCAATTTAAGCTTTCCACTCTACACCTGTGCTTTTTCTCCGTCTTTTCATACCCAATTCCCACAGCCAGTATTTTTCCTGTATACTTTTTCTGTTCTGCAAGCCGCGGCACAAATTTTAATGCATACTTCCTGTCTTTGATCTGCTGAATTGCTTCTTCCGGAGTGTGGTCTACTTTTAGTTCAAGAATAATTCCATCTGCGGTCAGATCATATGGATAGAAAATAAAATCCACATACCCAACTCCCGCCTTATCCTCACGCTCTACCCGGTAACTGTCACGCGCAGCCAGGTATACCAGATTGACAATGGCTGACAATTCTGTCTCATGGTTGTACGACAGCAGCGGAACTTCCGTATCGTGCACCAGTTCCAGAATTTTTTCCATCGTATGCGTATCTCCCGCCAGAGTCGCTTTCAGCATTTTCTCGGACTCTTTCGCCAGACGATATACATATCCCAGAGATTCATTCTTCATCAGCAGCTCATCAAACTTCTCCATCAATTCCCTGTTCGGAATAGACACTTTTCCATTCAAATAGCTTAAAAATCCATACACCACCATCGCAGAGTAAATTTCATCTCTCGTAGACAGGTTCATGGAAGTGGCCGCATATTCCTGTATTTTTGCCGAAACTGACTCTCCTGCTGCCATCAGTGCAAGGTCATCCCTGACGTCGGATACATTATTTCGAATGTAATAATAAATTTCATCATATGGACCTGAGCTGGTCCAGTAATTTGCCAGATTGTTAAACTGTAGTGCAAAAACAACGGAGCGTGGATTGTATACCCGCTCTCCCGATTTTGTATAATAACCGTTATACCAGTCTCGCAGACCTTTTCGCGTCACATTTTTTATTTTTCTCTGTTTTTCGCATTCTCTACAGTACCTTTCATACAAATCATCCACTTCGTCATCTGTAAATCCAAAGTATGTTCCGAACATTGGTGAATTTACCATCGTGAACTCCGCAAACATATTCAGTTCCGATCCGCTGGAATATTTCGCAATCGGCAAAATTCCCGTCATATACGATAAAATCACATAGGGACGGTCCTTCAGCAGATTACTTAAAAATGCCACATACTTTGCTTTATCCGCTTCTGTTATAAATCCCCTGTGAAAAATAAAATCCCATTCGTCCAGAACAAAAATAAATTTTTCGCCATGATACTGTTGAAAGATCTCTTCCAGAATATCTCCAATCGCATCTGTTTCACTGGTTTTTGCATCCGGATACGCTTCCCGCAGATCACTGATCAGAAGTTCTTCCACACGCTCGATATACTGTCGGTAAGATTCACAGTTTCTCGGCATTTTACTGAAATCAATCCGAATGACGTTATACTTGTTTTTGTATTTCTGGCAGTCATCCGCTTCTGAAATTTTAAGCCGGTCAAAAAGTTCACCTGAATCAATACCCTTCTGAAAAAACGAGCTGATCATATTGGCCGCAATTGTTTTTCCAAATCTGCGCGGCCTTGTGACGCAAAGATGGCGATTCCCTGCAGCCACATAGGGAAACAGTTCCTGCAGCAGCATTGTTTTATCCACAAAATACGGGCTGCGGCTCTCACTCTGATACAGGGTATACGGTGTCTGACTGTTTAAATAAGCTCCCATTCTGCGCCTCCTCTTTTCATACGTTCCATTATTTTTTATTATAACCGATCCCGCTCTGTTTTCCAATTAAAAAGGCAGAAGAAATGAAACCTTTTATCCCGTTTCCATTTCCTCTGCCTTTCTTACATTTCTTTCCTCTTCTGATTCCTCTTCTTCCGCAGGTTCTCTTTCTTCTGCCGGATTTCCCCCGCCTCCTGTTCGCTGCTGATGCGGATGGTTTTCACGACGAAGAGTTTTCCTTCGTCCGAATGTTTCATGCGGGCTTTGCCTTTCAAATATCCATGCTCCGGGCACCAGGCTACGCAGTAGTAGTTTTTCCCGCCGGCCGAAAACCAGCGTAAGCGTTTTCTTGCCGTTTTCCCGCAGATGCAGCAGTGCGTGCTGCAGACCTCGCGGTCGTGCATGGCTTCTTCTTTTGTGTCGAATTCGCGGGAGATGAATTTCGTGTAGCCATTATAGACGGCGTGGATCTCCTCTTTTTTCGATTTCGGGTTCTGATATACGTCGATCGAGTCGTACGCCAGCACAACATCCATATCGATGCGTGCAAAAATGTCGGCCGTATATTTTGCATCCGAAAGCGCCTGATGAAAATGCTCGTCCTTCGGGAGATGGAGGAAGTCGGCGGCGTACTCGAGCGCCCGGCGGCTCTTCATCGTTTCGTACTGGATCGCGAACAGTTTCTGTACATCGTAAAAATGAATCGGCCCGCGGATCAGCGACAGGAGGTTATAAAATTTCATGTTCCGCTGGAGCTCCGTCAGGTCTCCCGGTCCCCAGGTGCCGAACATGCACGCACCGCCGGAGAATGCAAAAAATTCCTGCACGGCCTGCGCAAATGGGATTCCGTT
Source organism: Blautia sp. AF14-40 (assembly GCF_003479665.1). NCBI lineage: Bacteria > Bacillati > Bacillota > Clostridia > Lachnospirales > Lachnospiraceae > Blautia > Blautia sp. AF14-40. Next base: position 53,788 of record NZ_QUHK01000004.1, on the reverse strand, counting down.
CTGCAGATCCTCTTCTGTCAGTCCGACGACCTCGCGCGTCCGGTGATGGAGATGCTGGTAGACCACCGGTTTTACAATCCGGTGAAACGTTCCCACCACATTCCGCTCACCATCCATCTTCACCGCGCCGATCTCAATAATCTCAAACGGCAGCTTCGGGTTCTCTTTTCCTTTTCCATAGGGACACTGGTTCCATTCCAGGTCAAAAATCACATAGTCCATTGTATTGTCAATCCTTCATTCTGTGTCGTCTGTCCCTATTATAAATGATTTTGATATAATGAGCAACTATCTGGCAATTCCATTCTCCGCCCATTCTGGCAATTTTCTTCCTATGCATTACATTTCCCATTCATTTCATCCCGTTCTCTTTCAAACTTAACGCTTCTTTTATTGAAATCCCAGGGTAAATCCGATATAATATTTTTAACTCCGGCCTTCGTTTTTACTCAAAAAAATCACCTGAAAAAGCCGGAAATATTACGAATTTAGATGAGCATCCGATATGAAAACAAAATTAACGCAAAAACAGATTCGATTTCAGGCGCTTCTGCTGTTTTTTATTACATTTTTTCTTGTCGAGCTCTGCGCCGTTTTTCTATATCAGAATCAGTTAAAGGAAGCAAAGCTGAAAGCTGACTATACCGCACAGACGACCATCGGCCGCGTGAAATCGCAGTTAAACCATTATCTTGCCGAATCCAATCTGATGAAACACATGATTGAAGCCGGTTATACCGTCAATGACGAAGAGTTTTCCGTCCTCTCCTCGCTGATGCAGGACGACCAGAATGTCATCAAAGCACATGAGCTTGCAAAGGACGGCATTGTCACACTGATTTATCCGATGAGTGGAAACGAAGCCGCACTCGGACTTAACATGCTCGAGCATCCTGCCCGGAAACAGGAGGCACGCCTTGCCAAAGAGAGCGGCGAATACACGATTGCAGGACCGTTTGAGCTGCAGCAGGGCGACATCGGAGCACTGCTCTTTGACCCGATTTATACCACCGATGCCAACGGTGACCAGACCTTCTGGGGCTTTTCGATTCTCGTTCTCGACTGGGAATCGTTTCTGAACGAAATTGAACTGGATACACTGGAAGAAGCCGGCTACACCTACGAACTCTGGAAAATTTCTCCGGCCACCGGCGAACACGTTTCCATCGCACACTCCGGCAATTCCCGGCGTTCCGATGCCATAGAAGTTCTCTGCACCGTGCCGAACGACACCTGGCATTTTGAAATTGTACCGAAAAACGGCTGGCTCAGTCCGCTGCAGGTTTTTGTTTCCTTTGCACTCGGGCTCATCCTTTCCCTGCTTACCTCTATTGGTTTTCTGCAGTTCCAGATGCGCCGCTATAAAGACGAGATTCACGCAGCAGAACTGGAAAAAGCCGTACAGGAAGCGCAGTCTGCCAACGAAGCAAAAACACGTTTTCTGTTCAACATGAGCCACGACATCCGAACCCCGATGAATGCCATCATCGGTTTCTCGGATCTGCTGGAAAAGCACATCGACGAGAAGGACCGCGCGGTCGACTACATTGCAAAAATCAAGTCCTCCAGCAGTTTTCTGCTCTCCCTGATCAACTACGTGCTTGAGATGGCGCGCATTGAGAGCGGTAAGGCCTCGCTGAAAATCGAGCTCGGCAGCTACAGCGAGCTGATCAATTCCCTGAATGCAGTGTTTGAGCCTTCGTTAAAAAGCAAAAAGCTTTCCTATCTCTGTTACAACACGGTGGAACACGATGCCATCCTCTGCGACCGGACAAAAATACGGGAGATTCTGCTGAATATCATCAGCAACTCCATCAAGTATACGCCGGAGGGCGGAAAAATTTCCGTAAAAATCGAAGAGACACCGGCACCAAGGAAGGGCTTTGCCTCCTACCGCATCACCGTGAAGGACAACGGCATCGGCATGAGCAAAGAGTATCTGCCGCATATTTTTGAAGAATTTACAAGAGAACATTCCTCCACCGAAAGCCACATCACCGGAACCGGCCTCGGCCTTCCGATCGTCAAATCCCTCGTGAATCTGATGGGCGGAACGATCGATGTGGAAAGCGAACTCGGTGTCGGAACAATAACTACGGTCTGCCTCACGTTTGGACTTCCGACCGAAGAACAGCTTGCGGCTCACCAGCATAAAGACGAGATTCTCGGGCAGTCCCTGCAGACGCTTTCCGAAAAACGCGTGCTGCTTGCCGAGGATAATGACCTGAATGCAGAAATTGTACTCACCGTTCTGGAAGAAAACGGCATTCACGCCAAGCACGTAAAAGACGGCGCCCTCTGCTTAAAAGCAGTCCAGAACGCACCAGAAGATTATTACGATGTTATTCTGATGGATATTCAGATGCCGAACATGAACGGCTATCAGGCCGCAGAAGCGATCCGTGCACTCCCGGGAAAACGCGGGGAAATTCCGATTGTCGCCATGACGGCAAACGCGTTTGAAGAGGACCGCCGAAAAGCACTGGAATCCGGCATGAACGCCCATATCGCGAAACCCGTTGACGTTTCGGTTCTTCTCGAAACACTTTCCAGGTTTTCATGACCTTTACAGATCTGGAGTGCATATGAATACAGATAAAATGATGAAAGTAGCGGAGCATTCTTCCGCAGAAAATACGGTCCCGTTACAGATCCCGATGCGCCGCAGCGGACGCTTTTATTTCTCGTTTTTCAGCAGCTCCAGGTTTTTGGAGATCAGCTCGCATCTCTGTTTTACGCAGTCCGGGGATCTGTGCGGATCCTGCGGTGTGTTGAACAGATAGTCCTCGAGTTTGTCGATTGTGGTGGTTGCTACATGCATTCTTGTATCGCAGGATGCATAGTAGATGTAAACCTCTCCGTTCTCACGCGCAATCGCGCCGTTTGTAAATACAACGTTGGAAACGTCTCCGACTCTCTCTTTTCCAAGCGGAACCAGGAATACACCGGACGGCTCTGCAATGACTTTGGACGGATCGTTCAGATCGGTACCGAAGACATACAGAACGTAGCGAAGGCCTGCTGCTGTATTTCTTACACCGTGTGCAATGTTGATCCAGCATTTCTTACCGCGGATCGGCACTGCTCCGGCACCGTTTTTGGACTCGGTCAGGGTATGATAAATACGTTTGCTGATGATCTTCTCCTCGTCGATGACAGCATGTGTGATATCATCGCAGAGTCCGAAGCCGATTCCTCCGCCGCTTCCGGTCTCAATGAAACCATCCATCGGACGGGTGTAGAAGGCATATTTTCCGTCTACGAACTCCGGATGCAGAACAACGTTTCTCTGCTGCGGAGAACGTAAGGTTTTCAGGTTGTCCAGACGCTCCCAGTTCTTCAGGTCTTTCGTTCTTACGATACCAGCCTCAGCAACAGCCGCGGACAGATCCGGATCGTTTTTGTCCTTGCTCTCAGAGCAGAACACTCCGTAAATCCAGCCGTCCTCGTGCTGGGTCAGACGCATGTCATAAACGTTGGTTTCCTCTGCGCAGGTATCCGGCAGCACAACCGGGTAATCCCAGAAATGGAAGCCGTCGATACCAGTATCACTCTCTGCAACAGCAAAGAAAGATTTTCTGTCATTACCCTCCACGCGGACAACGAGATAATACTTTCCATTCAGATAAATCGCGCCGGAGTTCATCACAGCGTTGATGCCGAGACGCTCCATAAAGTACGGATTCGTCTCCTCATCCAGATCATATCTCCAGTGAACCGGAGCGAACTCTCTTGTCAGCACCGGATACTCATAGCGGTCATAAATACCGTTGTAAAAATCTGCTTTTGTGTTCTTTCTTGCCACAAGGCGGTCTACCTTGGCTTTTTCCACATAATACTGTTTATTCAGCATCTTTTAACCTCCCAATTACTTCCATACACATACGTCCATTGTGATACGGGCATTTCCACGGTTCTACAATCGGCTCATGGATCGGGCTTCCGTCTGCATTCACGCACCAGAACCACTCAGACCCCTCTCGTTTGTCGATCACATATTCCTTGATGTAGCCCCAGATGTCTTTTGCCGCATCGAGATACTTTGTTTCCTCCGGTTTTTTCTGCCATGCATTTAAAAATCCAACGACTGCTTCTGCCTGTACCCACCAGACTCTTGTGGTATCATCCACACCGCGCTCGCACTCATTCATCAGCGAATGATTTTTATATGCCGTATTGTAAATATTTTCCGCAATCTCTCCGGTGATCGGCAGCAGTTTTTCCCGGTAAGCCGGATCGCCGAGCACTTCTGTACCCCGGTCGATCAGCCAGGAAGTCTCGATATCATGGCCATAAGAATACAGATCAATCAGCGTATTCCATGTCCGGTCGAAGAATACTTCCTGACGGCCTTTTTCTTTGTTATATACTTTATCCGCGAAGAGATCCATCATAAAGCGGAGACGGTCACCGGTAAACGGATCCTTTGTCACGCGGTACAGCTCGGTATATGCTTCGAAAACATGCAGCAGCGTATTCATGGTCTTCTCTGCCATGACACCGTTCTCCGAGAGCTTTTCATTGCTCTCCGGCTTGAAATCGCGGGTAAATGCCTCGAGATAACCGTACTCGTCGGTGCAGTGTGTCTCGATGATCTGCTGCAGCGATTTTGCCAGCTCCAGCGCCTCGGTGTCGCCCGTCGCATCAAAATACGTAGACAGCGCATAAATTGCAAATGCCTGATTGTATGTATGCTTTGTCGTATCGAGCGGTTTTCCGTCGTAGGTGACAGACCAGAACACGCCACCGTACTCGCGGTCCACACACGCCTGTTTCATAAAGCGGTACGCATGCTCCGCATCGGCGCGCAGCTTCTCGTCCTTTAAGGTCAGGTACGCATTCGAGAAAAACCAGAGAATTCTGCTGTTTAAGATGCAGCCCTTCTCATACGTTTTCTGCACGTTCAGATCAAAGTCCTGATAGCCGTAAAATCCGCCGTATTCCTCATCTCTTAAGCCCTCCCAGAACGGAACGATCCGTCCAGTAAGCTCCTGCTTTACTTCCTTTGCCAAAGACTGCATCTTTTCTTTCCTTCTTTCTTATCTTCTTCCAATTTCGGTGTCAGACTCGCGTACGACACTGTTTTTCTTGATATAATCTACAATCAGATCTACGGTTGTGAATGCCAGTCCTACATACGTATCGGCTGCGCCGTAGTAGATCGCGATCTTTCCGGTCTCTGCATCGTGAATGGTTGCGCACGGGAAGGTTACGTTCGGAACGAAGCCTCTCTCCTCATACCACTCTTCCGGTGTCAAAAGGAAGTTCTGGCAGCGGTATTTTACGATGGACGGATTCTCTTTGTCGAGGATTGCGCCGCCGATGCTGTATACATAGCCATTGCAGGTGCCGCTTACACCGTGGTAGAACAGCAGCCATCCTTCGTTGGTCTCAATCGGAGCTGCGCCGCCGCCGATCTTTAAGGATTCCCACCACTCCGGGCTCTTGCTCATGACGTGGCGGTGTTTGCCCCAGTACAGCATATCCGGGCTCTCGGACAGGAAGATGTCACCGAACGGTGTGTGGCCGCTGTCGCTTGGACGGGACAGCATCACGAAGTTGCCGTTGATTTTTCTCGGGAAGAGAACGGCATTTCTGTTGAATGGAAGGAATGGATTCTCCACACGTACGAAGGTTTCAAAATCTTTTGTTTTTGCCATTCCGATGGCTGCACCGTAGAAGTCCTGGCACCAGATGATGTAGTAGGTATCTTCTACTTTTACAAGACGCGGGTCATATGCGTAAACCGGCATGAACGGTTTGCCTTCTTCGTCAACGAACTGGATTTTGTTCTCATCGAAATTCCAGTGGATCGCATCTTTGCTTCTTCCAAGGTAGATGTACGGGATTCCGTTTGTCTGCTCACCACGGAATACTCCGATGAACTCGTCGCCGTACGGCATAACGGCGCTGTTGAAGATTCTTGCTACTTCCTTCACCGGATTTCTTCCGATGATCGGATTCTCGCTGTATCTCCATACCGGTGCACCGGAAAACTCAGCCGGGCCTTCCTGCCATGGCATATTTTTGACAGCATCTCCAATCATTTTAACTTCGCTCATTTTTTGAAACCTCCATGAAAAATATTGTTTGTTTATGAGTTGTACTTTGTTTTTTTAAGTTTCTGTTAGTGGACAGAATCTTGTTTTTTAATTCTTTTTTCTCCGAACCGCCGTGTTTTATCACCCTCACGCCCAGTCCTTTAGCTTAATTTTAACATAGATGATTAATTTTTCAACTGGAAATCACTTAAAAAAATAAGTTCCGTTAGATACTGTCAATTTTTAAGTGACTTTGTTGTGTAATATGTACAAAAACGGGGCATTTCAAAATGCCCCGTTTCTTAATTTATAATTCAGTTATAAAAATCAAAGCTTTACGCTCTCTTTCGGCACCAGCTGTCCGGAGACAATTTCCATATTTTTGCCGGATGCCGCGCCGCGGATCTGCTTCAGCGCTTTTTCGAGCGCTACTTTTACCATCGCCTTCGTATTGATCTCATACGAAGTGATCTTGAGATCCGGGAAACCCGGATACAGGTAATTGTCGAAGCCGACAACGGAAACATCCTCCGGCACGGAGATGCCGCGTTTTTCCAGCTCGAGCATCAGAAGGCCGGCGGTCAGGTCGCAGTTGCAGACGAACGCTTCCGGCATCTGTTCCGGGAGATGAATTTCGATCTGGCCCCGCTCATCACGGTCCTCCAGAATCCATTCCGCCGGTGTCACATCGCGGTGTTCCAGAACAGCCTTGGAAAAACCGCAGTACCGATCCATGATACTGCTGGAAAAATGAATCGAACCGACAAAAGCCAGCTTGGTCAGGCCATGCTCATACAGGTATTCCGTCATCAGATACATTCCGTGAAAGTTATCTGCGATCACGGCATCTTTTGCCAGCTCATTGTCGTAGAAATCCAGAAATACGATCGGAAGATCCACGTTTTTCTTCAGATAGTGGATGTAATCGCGGCTCGTGTCTCCCATAAGGATCAGCGCATCGACGGTCTGCTCCTTGGCGATGCACGGCACGATCATCTCATCTTCCATCTCCTGTTTCAGGATCTCCACGGTCACCATACAGCTCTTTTCCGTCGCCGCCAGTGCCATCTCCTGATACATTTTCCAGTAAAATGTCGTATACTCTGCCAGATACCGTTCCGGAATCACCACTCCGATGCAGCGCAGGCTTTTTCCCTGTGTATTTCTCGCTCCGCTTCCCGGCTGGCGGTACCCCATTTCCTTTGCAATTTCCAGAATCCGGGCGCGCATCTCATCGCTGACCCCTTTCTGTCCTGTAATCGCGTTATGCACGGTGACGGCGCTGACGCCCGCCACCTTTGCAATATCTGCCAATCTTACTTTTGCCATATCCGTTGCTCCTTAGTCTACTGCAACAAAGTGATACAGTCTGCTGACGAAATCACCCCAGAAATCTTTCATCCGGAAACCGGCATTCATCAGCATCTCGCCGCTGTAAACCTCATCGGTTCCCTCCAGACGATATTTTTTCGCCGGATCAAAGCCGCGCAGGCGAACCTTGCGGGACGGCATATTTGCCTGTGCCAGCACCTGTACGTAGGTCACAAGCACTTCGCTTTTATCCTCCGATGCTACTGCCCAGCAGTCGGATCTGTGGTTTTCACGACAGGAAAGAATACGGTAATACTCTCCCTCGCGGATCAGTTCATGATATTTGTGATACATTGCGGTCTGCTCCGGAATCAGCTTTCTCTCTTCTTCCGGCAGTTTTGTGATATCAAGCTCATAGCCGAACGTTCCGGCCAGTGCCACATGGCCTCTCGTTGTAAACGGAGTTACACGGCCAACCGTGTGGTTCGGGCATACGCTGACGTGTGCACCCATTGAGCAGAGCGGGTAAATGAGGGCTGTTCCCTCCTGGATTTCCAGACGCTCAATCGCATCGGTGTCGTCGGAGCACCAGATCTGCGGGCTGTAGTAAAGCATTCCAGGATCGAAACGTGCACCGCCGCCGGAGCAGTTCTCCAGAAGCAGATCCGGGAACTCCTGTACCAGACGCTCCTGCATCGCATACATACCGAGCACGTAGCGGTGGAACAGCTCCTGCTGGGAATCTTTGTCCAGGTAGGTGCTTCCCAGGTCGCTTAACTGACGGTTCATATCCCATTTCACGTATTTGATGTTTGCACTGCGCAGGATTTTTGCCACACATTCATACGCATAATCCTGCACTTCCGGGCGGGAGAGATCCAGCACGTACTGGCAGCGGATCTCAGTCGCTTCTCTTCCCGGAATCTGAATCGCCCATTCCGGGTGCTCTCTGTAGAGATCAGAGTCCGGGGAGATCATCTCCGGCTCGAACCAGATACCGAATTCAAGACCGATTTCATTCACTTTGTCAACCAGATTTTTCAGGCCGCCTTTGATCTTCTCTTCGTTGACAACCCAGTCACCGAGGGAAGAATCGTCTTTATTTCGTTTTCCGAACCAGCCGTCATCCATAACAAGCATCTCGATGCCGTCTTTTTTTGCCTCTCTTGCGATATCGAGGAGTTTATCGGTATCAAAATCAAAGTAAGTTGCTTCCCAGTTGTTAATCAGAATCGGGCGTTTTTTGTGGTTGTACGGGCTGCGGATCATATGTCTGCGATAAAATGCATGGTAGGAACGCGTCATTTTGCCAAGTCCCTCGGCAGAGTAGACCATAACAACCTCCGGCGCCTGGAATTCATCGCCGGCTTTTAAATTCCAGCAGAACTCCTCCTGGTTGATACCCATGACCATACGAACGGTATCAAACTGGCATCTTTCCACCTGTCCGATAAAGTTGCCGGAATATACGAAGTGCATTGCGTAAACCTCGCCGCGCTCCTGATCCGTTCCCGGTGTCACCAGGGCCACAAACGGGTGCTCCTGATGGCTGGACTCTCCTTTTCCGGAGGAAACGAGCTGTTTTCCGTAACGGAGCGCACCCTGCTGGATGTGGCGTTCTCTTCCCCAGGATCCATGAAGAGAAAGCATCTCAAAGTCTTCGTTGTCCATATCGAGGCAGGCACTGTAGATTTTCTCTACCTTCAGCGCTTCACTGCCTTCATTTTTCACGCGGACACTTCGGGTGATAACGTTTTCTTTTGTAAAAACAGAGTAGGAAAGGACAACAACAAGATCAAGAACAGGATCTTTGCAGGTGATTTCCAGAGTTTCTACTTCGTCCTCGGTTCCAAAAGAAGCCGGAAGACCGGTCAGCGGGCGTTTTCCTTTGAAAATTTCATAGGAATCAAAGAAAATCTCACATCCCATACGGCCCTGTGCATTTCTTATATTCAGACAGCTCTCACGGTAATCGCCGACTCCTCCGGTCGGGTATTCCATTGGAAAACGGTCGAGGAACGAAGATTTCTCTCTCTTATTGACGGACGGGGTGAACGGCGGCTCATCCATGCGGAGCGGATACAGATCCGGCTCTCCGTGCAGAAGGGGTCCGTAGTAAACATGTCCGACGTAGCCTTCCGGGCTCAGGCCGATCACATACGTCGTATTCTCTGTATTTAACTGAAAAAGCTTTTTCTCATCATAATATAAAATCGCCATTTTCTTCTCCTTATTTCAGGTAAGCTTGATCCGCCGGGCCGATTTTTGTACAAAAAGACCTCACCCGCCGGGCTGAGGCCTTTTTTTGTTTCTATATCACACAGCGTTTAAGCAGTTACCATTGCATTTTTTAATTTTTCCAGTTTCTCGGCTGCATCTTCAAGGGATGTGCCTTTTACGCCGAAATAGAATTTGATCTTCGGCTCAGTACCGGATGGGCGCACACAGCACCATGCGTTGTTTTCCAGCTCATAGTAAAGAACGTTGGAGGACGGAAGTCCGGTCGCGCTCTTCTCGCCACTTACGAGATCCACTCGTACGTCTGCTTTGTAATCGCGTACGGCAAGAACCTGGAAACCGCCCAGCTCTTTTGGCGGGTTCTCACGGAAGTTGGTCATCATGGTCTGGATCTCTTTTGCACCGTCGATACCTTTTAAGGTCATCGTTGCAAGACCCTCTTTGTAATAGCCGTACTCTTCGTACATATCCACCATGGCATCCCACAGTGTCTTGCCCTGCTGTTTGTAGTATGCAGCAACCTCGCACAGCATCATAACTGCCACGCAGGCATCTTTGTCTCTTGCATATGTTCCAGCCAGGCAGCCGTAGCTCTCCTCCAGGCCGAAGACATAGTTGTGTGCACCGCTCTGCTCAAAGAACTTGATCTGCTCGCCGATGTATTTGAAGCCGGTCAGAACTTCGATCAGTGCCACGTTGTAGGCTTTTGCGATTGCTTTTGCCATATCTGTGGTAACGATCGTCTCAACGAGAGCCGGGTTCTCCGGCATGGTTCCGTTCTTGGTGCGCTCGCGCAGGATGTACTCTGCGATCAGCATACCGGACATGTTTCCGGTGAAGCTTACGTACTCGCCGGTCTTGCTGTCTTTTGCATAAACGCCGAGACGATCTGCATCAGGGTCGGTTGCAAGGATGATGTCAGCGTCTACTTCTTTTGCCAGTTTCAGCGCCAGTGTCCATGCTTTCTCGTCTTCCGGGTTCGGGTAAGCCACCGTCGGGAAGTTTCCGTCCGGCATTTTCTGCTCTTTTACAACGTAAACCTGATTAAAGCCAAGCTCGCGCAGAACGCGGCGTACCGGCACATTTCCGGTTCCGTGAAGCGGTGTGTAGACGATCTTCATATCTTTTGCCGCATCTTTGATGATTTCCGGATGAATGCTCTGCTCTTTTAATTTTGCGACGTAACGGTCATCAAAATCGGTTCCGATGACCTGGAACAGGCCTTCTGCTCTTGCATCATCTTCTTCCATCGTTTTAACGGCAGAAAACTCGGTTACTTTTGCTACCTCTGCGAGAATGTTTTTGTCGTGCGGCGGTGTAATCTGTGCGCCGTCCTCCCAGTATACTTTGTATCCGTTGTACTCTCTCGGGTTGTGGCTTGCGGTAATGACGATACCGGAAATACAGCCGAATTCACGGACAGCAAAAGAAAGCTCCGGTGTCGGACGCAGGGACTCGAACAGATACGTTTTGATTCCGTTTGCATTCAGGCAGAGTGCTGCTTCGCGTGCGAATTCCGGAGACATTCTTCTGGAATCGTGTGCGATGGCTACGCCTTTTTCCTGTCCGTTCTGGGAAATGATGTAGTTGGCAAGGCCCTGGGTTGCCTGGCGTACGGTGTAGATGTTCATGCGGTTGGTACCCGCTCCGATGACACCGCGGAGTCCGCCGGTACCGAACTCAAGCTGACGGTAGAAACGGTCTTCGATTTCTGCCTCATTTCCTTCGAGTGCTTTCAGCTCTTCTCTGGATGCCTCATCAAAATATGGATCATTGCACCATTTTTCATATACTTCTCTGTAACTCATGTTTGTTATCCTCCCTGTCTGTTGTACTTTATTTAACTTAAGACAGCAGACTTTTTCTGGATTTAAGCTCGTTTCATCACAGCTTAAAGTTACCATTTGTTTAGTCTGCTGTCAACTTAAAAATTAATTTATTTTTTCTAATTCTCTTGGTTCCTGATAAAGCTCTTTTAGATCACTGAGAACCTGTACTTTTCCTTTGCGGTCTGCGGTGCTCCAGGCTTTTCGTCAGTTCCATGACAGCCTTCATATAGCAGGCATGATCCTCTCTCAACCGGCCATACCTTCCGCAGCGTTCCGCGCAGACGGTACATCATATTTTTCAGTGCTCCGTACGGATTTTCACTCTCCTCATCCGTCCAGGGTGCTTCGGTTAACTGTTCCAGTGTTACGATATGGTTTTTGTTGCAGATCATATAAACCAGCAGCTTTGTGATCATCGGGGAATGAATCGCTTCCTCGTTGAGGCAGCGTGTTTCATCGTACATGCGGAATCTTCCAAGCAGCTGTACGCGAATCATAAAACATCGTCTCCTTCTAAGAACTCAAGCTCTTTTTCGGTCTGAATTGCCGGCAGTGCACTGTATTTCAGATTCTTTGCCCAGCCTTTTTTCTCCTCGGAGAAGCGCTCGCTGATTCTCTTGTAGACGAGTTCGCATCCTCTCTGGCTGCCGCCCTGCAGCAGAATCACATACTGGGACGGGCTGTATTTTGCAAAGAAATCGGAATGACGCAGGCTGCGTTTCATTACCTCAAGCAGCTTTTCGGACATACGGTCAAGGCGCGGACCGCCTTTTGCCGGGTAACCTTTTCCGTCTGTAATGGTGCACAGCATCAGCCACGGCATCTGTCCGTTCAGCTCGGACATACGGTAAACAAGTCGGTAGCAGTCACGGAATCCGGCGAGGGAACAGAAGAATGCTCCGCCCTTTTCTCCCGGGCTCTCCTGAAGATCTGCCTGTACCTCTTCGATCACGCGGTGTCTGCTGCCCATGCGGCTTCCCAGATAGCGGTACTGCTCCACCAGTTTCTCGCTCGGTGTAACGCCAAGCTCTTCAAAGTAATGTTTCGAGGTCTGCTCGTACAGTTTCATGGCCTCTTTGTATCTCTCCAGGCCGATCAGCGCCTGCATCTGGACTGCCTGCCACTCGTCGAACGGATACAGTTCGGAAGCAACAGAAGTCAGTTTCTGCAGCTCATCGAACTCCTCGTTTTTCAGAAGATACTCACTTACTTCTTTCAGTGCATCGGAATATACTTTTTTCAGCTGCGCGCGCTCCGCCTGTACCCACTCTTCCTCGCCGAAATCTGCAAGGAACTCTCCGGTGTACAGCTCCAGTGCTTCGATCATCTGATCCATGCGCGCTTTCTCGTCTGTCTCTTTTCCTGCTTCCAGGATCTTATTTTTGATATCAATCGCATCTACCTCGACCGGCATCGGGCTGGTCCAGTGGTAAACGCCTTTCTGTGTATAAATGTACTCAAACTGCGGAAGTCCTGCCTCGACAAGGCTTCTTTTCAGGCGATGTACGCCGACACGCAGGCTGTTTGCCGCGTCCGCCACATCTTCTCTTCCGTATGTGCTCTCCAACAGTCTTCCTCTGGAAATTCCATTGTCCTTGTTATAGAGGAAAATCTGCAGAAGTCTCATCGATTTTGTTGCCATTGTTTTCCGGAAGGAAATCGGCTGGTCGCCGTACTCCAGGAAAAAACTTCCCATCATGTGTACTTTTAAAAGCGGTAACTGTTCTGTTTGGTTTTTCATTTCTTCGTTCATACTAACTCCTGTATTGCCTGTTGTGCTCTAATCTCTGTTGTCGGTTGCGCTGCGCTCCGCAATCGGCTGCGGTAACGGGCCGGCGGTTCCCTGTTCGTTCATTTCAAAAACAATTACGGACGCCGGATTTCTGTTTTCTATTTTACATCATTTTAATCAAAAATCCTACTATAAAATGTATAAAATATTAACTTTAACACCGAAAAATTCCTGCTTTTTCTTCCTTTGTCTTGTTATCTTTTTGTCAATCCCATCTCATCCGTAAATTGCCCGCATGATTTTAGCCATCAGCCGCCCTGCAGGCGCCGAGATCACCAGTATTACAGCAAGAGATACCATGCCGCACCCGAGCAGTGCGCGGTTCACAAGTCCCCGTGCTGAGCAGAGTCCGAGGCAGAATCCCTTCTTCCAGGGCCAGAACAGCTTTTCCGGTTTCCGGTTGAAAAAATCGAGCACCAGATGGGACAGAAAGCCCACGGCAAAATAAGCGGACACATCCGGGTAGATGATGTCCACGCACGCCGTCAGCAATGCCAGCGCCGCAAATGAATGCATGAAGGAGCGGTGCGGCTGCTGTTTCCCATAGGCGCAGATCAGCAAAAATGCTGCCGTTCCGGCGAGGAGACGCAGCACGCTGCTGTCGCTTGTGAGGCGGCGGTAAATTCCAAGATTCAGTTTATACTCCGCAAGAATTGTGAGCACCGCAACTGCAACTGTTGCCGTAGTGATCTTATCGGCATCGCGGTGCGCCTGTGAAGTGCCGACATCAATGTCACTGATCAAACCGCCGATCGCGGCAGCCCCGGCACCGGCCACAAGCGCGGGAACCGTCTGCGGCTGTAAAACAGCAAGTGCCGCTGCTGTTCCAATAAAAAAATGTGTTCTTCCAAGCATTTGTCTGTTTTTTCCTTTTGTAAAATTTCCTTTATCATAGCACATTCCCTCCCTTTTATGCAACCATTTGTTCGATTCTTTTACGACCGTATGGTCCTATCAGGATCAAAAAAGAACCTCCTGCGACCATTCATCGCCGCAGGAGGTTCTCCTCTGTTTCTGTCTTTATTCCATACTATTTTCAGGTTATCTTATTTTACGTTTTTCCCTTCATTGTATGAATTTTCATTTGACATTTATTACTCATTTGAGTTATGTTCTTATGCTTCATATACCAGTTCACCGGCAAGATACGTCCGGCACACCGGAATGTCTTTGATCGTGCTCTCATCCACCTCAAACGGATTCTGACCCAGTACGACGAAGTCTGCCATCATGCCTTCTGCGATCTGGCCTTTCACGTTCTCCTCGAAACTTGCCTCGGCGCTGCGGATCGTGTAACTGTCGAGTGCTTCCTGTACGGTGAATTTCTGATCCGGCAGGTACGGGCCGACATGGTCGCGCAGCGTTGTTCTTGTGACAGCGCACTGCATGCAGGCGAGGGCATCCGGCAGCTCTACCGGGCAGTCAGTTCCGTTGCTGACGGAGACGCCGTTGTTCATCAGCGCCTTCCAGCTGTAGCTTGTGCTCGCAAGCTCTTTGCCGACGCGCTCCTCTACGATATGGTTATCGTAATCGAGGAAGATGCTCTGTGCGTAAACGTGAAGATGCATTTTCGCGATTTTTTCAAGCTGATCGGCTCTTGTGATCTGGCAGTGCACGATGCCGTGGCGGTGATCTTCTCTCGGGTTTTCAGCAAGGGCTTTTTCATAGGCACTTAACACGCGGTCGAGGCACGCATCACCGATCGTGTGAACTGCAGCCTGCATGCCGTGTGCATTGGCGTAGCCGATCATCTCATCCATGGTTTCCTGGGTGAATACCGGGATTCCGCAGGTGGACGGGTCGTCTGCGTATGGGCGACTGAGGAATGCTGTTCTCGCACCGAGTGCGCCGTCGCCGAGCATTTTCAGCGGTCCGATTTTAAAGCGGTCTGTGCCGATGCCGGTCACATTTCCAGCCTCAACGAAACCTTTTAAGGATTCCAGATCGGTAAAGTTGCTCTGCTCGTAAACGCGGACGGTCAGCTCGCCGGACTCCTCGAGTTCTTTGTATGCTTCGTTGACGGTCTGCCACGGAACGGCGCGGTAAACGCAGTAATCATCACTCTGGCTGCTGGTGACGCCGTAGCTGTTCAGGGCTTTGCAGGCGCTGCGGATCATATCTTTGATTTCCTCTTTGCTCGGCACCGGAATGCTGTCGTAAACCGGTTCCATTGCATTGTCGAAGAATCTTCCGTCCGGCTCACCGTTTTCCATACCGATCTCTCCGCCCTCCGGCTGCGGGGTATCTGCGGTGACGCCGAGGAGTTCCAGCGCTTTGCTGTTGACTACGAGGCAGTGGCCGCACGCTCTCGTCGCGCAGATCGGAACTTCGGTTGATACGCGGTCAAGATCGTAGCGGTTCGGCATGCGGTCCACGTCCGTGAAGTAATCCTGATTCCAGCCGCGGCCCATCAGCCATGCGCCGTCTTTTCGCGGATGCTCTTTCTGGAAGGTGTCGAGGCAGGCGAGCATATCTTCCAGGCTTTCGGTATGTGCGGCAAGCTGCGCTTTCAGCAGGGAGCTTCCGTAATTTAAAAGGTGCATATGGCTGTCGTTAAAACCGCTGCAGACGAATTTTCCGCCGAGGTCTACAACTTTGTCGCCGGCTGCTGCAAGGGCATCTGCCTCTGCGCTGCTTCCGGCGAAAACAAATTTGCCGTCTTCTACTGCAAACACTTCGACAAGCGGCAGTTTTCCAGTGTAGACAGCTCCGTTTTTGTAAATTGTTTTCATATCATTATCCTCCTACTGTCATCTAAATTTGATTCTATTCTTTTCTGCCCATTTGCGCAATATACAAATTCAGACACGCCATTCTCATGCGTGTCTGGATTCGCTTTTGAATATTTTTTATTTCGTTTTCTCTTCGTAGAACAGGCAGGCGTTCTTGTCTACCGTGCCCTGGCCGAAGTTTCTTGCTTTGTAGTCTTTCAGCAGTTTGAAATACTGGTTCGAGAGAATCAGGATCACTGCTACGTTGACGAAGGTCGGGATCGCAGATGTGATATCAACGACAGTCCAGATAAAGCCCTGGTTGTTTGTCTTTACCAGATAGATCGTCCACAGTACGCCCGGCAGAGCGCGGACTGCGTAGAAGATTTTCATGACGATATCTTTCATCTTGCCTTCTTTTTTATACAGATGCTCCAGAATTGCCAGATAGTAGGTGAACCATCCGCCGGAAGTCGTTACAGTAAAAATGACCATGATGACTGCCAGAAGGATGCTTCCAAATTTGCCGAATCCGCTTGCAAATGCACTTAAAGCAAGTGTTCCGCCGTTCGTTCCGTCGGTCCAGTTTCCGCTTAAGATAACGGAAAGTGCGGTGATCGTACAGATAACCATGGTATCAAAGAATACCTCGAAAGATCCCCACAGACCCTGCTCTACCGGATGCGGTGTTTTTGCGGAAGCATGGATCATTGGAGAAGTACCCCATCCAGCCTCATTGGAGTATACGGAACGCGCCATACCCACACGGATAATCTCGCTGACTGCGCAGCCGGCAAAACCGCCGATCGCTGCTGTTCCGGTAAATGCGTTTGTTACGATGGCTGCAAATACGCCAGGAACGCGGTTGATGTTGATGATGATCATGCCAATTCCCATCAAGATATAAAGAACGCTCATAAATGGAACGAGCTTGCTGAACAGACTTGCGATTTTCTTCGTACCGCCGCTTGTAACGACATAGGTCAGAATGCAGAGCAGAACGCCCATCACGATAACGCCTTCTACTTTGAAGCTTCCAAGATTGATATTCTCAATACCGAACGCACCGGCTACGACCTGAGATGCGGTCAGGTTGGAAGAGGTTACGAAGAAGGTGGAGAAAATACCGATGCCGAAGATGAGCGCTGGGATCAGCCACAGCTTGCCCCAGTGGCGCTCCTCGCCAAGTCCACACTCCATGTAGTAAGTCGGACCGCCGTAGTACTCACCTTTTTCGTTGGTGTGACGGTAGTAGCAGCCGAGGGTAACCTCAACCTGTTTTAATATCATACCAAGCAGAGACGAAAGCCACATCCACATAATGGCTCCCGGGCCACCTGCTGCAACTGCAGTTGCAACACCGGCGATATTACCGAATCCTACGGTACCGCCGATAGCGGTCGAAATCGCCTCAAACGAGGAAAGCATACCCTTTCCTTCACTTGCTTTGTCTTCTTTCTGGAACAGTTTTCCGCCGGTTCTCTTCATAATCCAGCCAAAGTGACGGAACTGGAAAAATCCAGAACGAACGGTAAAGTACAGACCGGTCAGAATCATCAGCGCGATCAGCGGCACGCCCCAAAGGACACCGTCCAGCCAGTTAAGAAATGCTATCATGTCAAAATCCTCCCTTTTTTCTTTTCCGGCAACAGTTTTCTTCAGACGTATCCTGTAACACCCGTTTCGTCTTTCGTTCTCCAACCAAACAGATTTCCACCCCCGGAACCTTTTGTCACGGTTCCAACTGCAGTACAATAAAAAGAGCAGCGGTCTTCACCACTGCTCCATTAAATCTACGTTCATGAAGCAATAGCTCCTCCACCAGTACGGTGAGAGTGCACAGCCTGTTCGACTGTACCCCAACGCAGACAGTTTTTCGGGAACTGCCCCGTTTCGGCGAATGCTCCTTTCCCTGCCCGTCCCAGACCCCGTTGTCTCAGGACAGGTACTCTTAGCCTTCGCGCCTCTATTGCCGAATATGTATATTGACAGGTATTATCATATGTTTCTTTTCGCCACTTGTCAATCGTTTTTTCGACATTATTTTACAAAAATTTTATATTTTCGAAATTTGTCCCGATTTATTTGAGATTCTCCCAGTCGATTTTTTCGTCCCGGTAAAAATACTCGCGGTCGTGTTCGCCGATTGTGACGCCTGGAACGATGGTGACTTCTGGCTCTTTGGCCAGATCTTCCACATTCGGGTTGTAAATGATTCCTTTTACCATTCATTCTCTGTCTGTCATACCGTCCTCCTGTCTGCTGTAGGATCTAAATAAGTATCCCTTCCAGATGATCCATCTCATGCTGGCAGATCTGGGCTGGCCAGCCGATGAATTTTTGGCGTTGTTTTTTCCAGTCCCAGTCGTAGTATTCGATTTCGATGTTCTGGTACCGCTTTGTTTTCCGCACGCCTGGCAGGGAGAGGCAACCTTCTTCTGTTTCGTAGGGGCCGCTTTTGCGGACGATCACCGGGTTGAACATGATGATGTCGCGGAATCCGGCGTTTACGATGATGATGCGTTTTTTCACGCCGATCATATTTGCCGCCATGCCGACGCATGCCTCGCGGTTTGCTGCCAGTGTGTCCTGCAGATCTCTTCCCACCTGCAGATCTTCCTCTGTCGCCGGGATGGATTTCTGTCCGAGGAAGAGAACGTCTCTCATAATTGGTTTTACCATTTGTGTTTCCTTTCTCTTTCGGCCTTAAAGGCCGAAATCGTTTAATTTTCTATTTGAATCTGCATATCGCACGATGTGCATCCGATTACGGTTTTTCCGCCTTTCTGTTCCAATCGTTCTACTGTTCCGCTGCAGAACGGACAGATCCAGTCAATCTGTTTTCCGGCTTTGACGGCCTGCATCATGTTGACGAATTTTGTCGTATCTACATTTTTCGAATTGCAATTCTGCGTCCAATCACCGGAGAGTACTTTTCGCAATTCGCCGTTTTCATTCAGAATAACGGTGTCGCCCTCCTCGATGTTCCAGTCATACAGCATCTGATCCTCCTGGCGGATGCGCGATTCTGTTCCGTTTTCATCTTTCAAAACAACAACTGCCATGACAGGCTCGTCGGCACCGCGCTCCTCACAACCGAAATCAAGGTCTTCCTCAATTCGCATTACCTGATATTTCATAAAAACGCCCTTTCTTCAAATATAATTCATGCTTTTTTGTATTCCACACGGTTTTTGCTGTTACAAAACTTTTTATTCCTGAATCGTAAAAATCACAACCCGCTCCCGGCTGTCCCCGCCCGGAAACAGATCCATACAGTCGATCTCATCGAGAAATTCCAGTTCCGGCACGGTCATCAGATACGAGATATAAGCATCCGACGGGTAATAGAAAAACAGCTGGATCTCCCGCGGATTTTCGTAGTACGATTCCAGCAGTCTTGCCATCGCTTTTCTTAAGATTTCAAGCGAAAACGGGTTAAAAAAATACACCCGGTCCACTTCCACAGGAACGGGAAAATTTTCGGCGCTCTCCAGCACAAACTCCGTCCGCGCACCAGAGGCCGCCGCCTTTTTGTTTTCCATTGCCTTCGCATAAATCCGGTCATCATACTCCACACCGATGGACTGGCACCGGGTCTGCGCCGATAAGAAGAAATCTACGCGGCCCTTTCCGCATCCGTAATCGAGCAGCGTATTTCCCTTTCGGATCATCCCTGTGTTTGCCATCCGCTCCAGCACGCAGTACGGGGTCGGCTCATACGGATACCGGTACAGATCCGACCGGCTGTCATCCCGCCCCATTGTGTGGATCTGCAGCAGCTTGTCCCAGCGGTTTTCGTTTTTATCCTCTCTCATCGCCCGTCTCCCGATACTGTTCGAATAATTCCAGATACTCCTGTTCCACCGCAGCAAACGGCCGCACCGTGTAGTCCAGCGTGATGTGAAGTTTCGGCGCATCCCCCGCCTGCGGTTCCTCCAGCAGATTTGTCAGATCGTACCACAGCAGATCATTGTCGATCTGTTTCATCATCCGCTGCTCCTCCGCCGTCAGATCACTGCCAAGATATTTCTCATAAATCACCGAAAGCAGATGGTCCTCGATCTCGCGGTACCGCGGCATCTCCTGCTTTAATGGCCGCGGCACGTCCGACATGTAACACTCGCTCGCGTCATGCAGAAGGCACGCCAGCACCAGCCGCCGGGAATAGCCGCGCGCGGCAGCCTCTTTCGCACAGCAGATGCAGTGCTCTCCCACTGACCAGAACGTCGTCACATGACCGTTTCCGCGGCAGATCATCGGCAGCGCATGCGCAAAATCCTCCACACAGAGCAGCCCCGGATCAGGATGTACGGGATCGAAATGTTTTCTTGTATACGTCGTTATCGTACTCATTCTTTAACCTCGCTGTACGGCTTTACTGCCGGCTGTCCCGCGTGCGGCTCGCCGATGATTTTTTCCATCCAGACCATATCGTACCAGCGGTCGAATTTGTAGCCGCAGTTGTGGAAGGTTCCCACGAGTTCGAATCCGAGATGCGCATGGAACTCGGCGCTGTTTTTCGTCAGATATTCATCCTCGACCTGCGGATAGCCGATGCAGGCGTAGAGGTTCAGAATGCCCATTTTTTTCAGACGATCGGCCAGTTCTTCATACAATCTCCGTCCCAGTCCGCCTTTCCGCGCATCGTGGTCGAGATAAATCGTCAGCTCGCTCGACCAATCGTATGCGGCGCGGCCAACGAACGGATGGGCATATGCGTAACCCTCGATTTTTCCATCTCTTTCGATCACGAGATACGGGTATTTCTTCATGATATCCCGCATACGGTTTTCGAATTCTTCCAGCGACGGCACATCCCACTCGAAAGAAATCACGGTGTGCTCTACGTAATACGCATAAATCTCCAGAATCCGTGCAGCATCCTCTATTTTTGCATCTCTGACAGTAATTGTACTCATAATAAACTCCTCCTCTGACCGTACTGCTTGCGTTTTCTGAACTTTATCTTATCACTCCGCTGAAAAATGGACAACATGATTTCCAGATTTCCTTTTTTTCTAAATTTTTCTGTGCTCTTTGCTTTCTTTCCTGTATAATAAAAGAAACAAGACGGATCACTATTTTTCTTCTTAATGAAAGAAAGGAACGTGCCTATGAAAATTTTAAATCTCGAAAACGAAAACCGGAAATTCACCAAATCCATCGAAAATTTCCACGTCATGGAATATCTCCAGGATTCCAGCGTCTCGCCGATGACTGCCATGGAGGAGTATTACATGAGCAAAATGAATGTGCGCCGCCGCCAGGTTGTCATTGAACTGGACAAGGAGCACTCCGCGATTATCCAGTCCGGTGCGATGCAGTGGATGGGCGGCCATGTACAGGCGACCGCCGGAATCAAAGGGATCGGCGACCTGTTCGGAAAGGCCATCAAAGGCGCCATGACAAAGGAATCTGCCGTAAAACCGGAGTACGTTGGCGACGGATATCTCGTGCTGGAACCGACCTACAAATACATCATTCTTGTGGATGTCGAGAAATGGGGCTCCTCCGGAATGACGATTGAGGACGGCATATTCCTCGCCTGCGACGGCAGAGTCAAAAACAAACTGACCGCCCGCAAGAGTATTTCCTCCGCTGTCCTCGGCGGTGAAGGCTTCTTCAATCTGAGCCTCGTCGGCAGAGGCGCCGTTGCCCTCGAAAGCAACGTACCTGAGGGCGAGCTGATCGAAGTCGAACTCGAAAACGACGAACTGAAAATCGATGGAAACCTCGCCGTCTGCTGGTCCTCCAACCTTGATTTCACCGTAGAGCGCTCCACCAAAACCCTCGTCGGCTCCGCCGTCAGCGGCGAAGGCCTCGTCAACGTCTACCGCGGAACCGGCCGCGTCCTCATGAGCCCGGTCGCCCCGACAGATTCCCTGCTGACTGCAACCAACACGACCCAGGCGAACCCCGCTGCGAAGAACAACCTTCCGCCGGAAAATTAAATTCGAATCCTCTCCGCCCCTATGCCTAATACGCATAGAAAAAAGTCAAATTAAACCTCGTTTTTGATTGACACTTTCTTCAAAACATGTTAGCGTAAAATACGCATTTATCTTTACATTCTTAAGAAAAACCATACGATAAAATACATGTTCTGGAGAAAATGATGAATAGAATAAACTGGACTGAACTGAAACCGCAGATTCAGCAGGTCGGGCGATTAAGTCTGCCTGCGATTCTTACACAGATTACTACGATTGCGATGCAATACATTGATTCCGCGATGGTCGGCGCGCTTGGGGCGAATGCTTCGGCGGCGATCGGACTGGTTTCGTCGACGACGTGGCTCCTCAGCGGTACGATTTATGCGGTTTCAGCCGGTTTTTCTGTTCAGGTAGCGCATCAGATCGGGGGAAATCATGACAAGAAGGCAAGGGATGTTGTGCGGCATGGCATCGCGTCCGCGCTTGTTGTGTCGGCTGTTTTGTGCCTGATCGGGCTTCTGATCAGTCATCCGCTGCCGGGGTGGCTCGGCGGTGCGCAGGAGATCCGACAGAATGCCACGCTCTATTTTATGATGTTTGCCATCATGCTTCCGTTTTCCCAGCTCAACTCGCTGATGTCGTCCTTCCTGCAGTGCAGCGGTGATATGGTGACACCCAGTATTTTAAATGCCGTTATGTGCGTGCTCGATGTCATTTTCAATGCTCTTTTGATTCCGGTTTTCGGTGTCATGGGTGCCGGTATGGGAACGATGCTGGCCTGCGCCGTCATCAGCCTCACGGGTGCCTGGTTCTGTTGTGTCCGCAATCCGCGGCTGCGTCTCCGCCGGAAGGAAAAAACGGTTTTCGATGCGAAAATTCTGAAAACTGCATTCAAAATCGGTGTGCCGGTTGCCGTACAGGAAATCGCGATGAACAGCGCCATGGTTGCTGCCACCATGCTGATTGCCCCGCTCGGCTCCATTGCGATTGCGGCCAATTCGTTCGCCGTCACCGCCGAAGGCCTCTGCTACATGCCAGGCTACGGCATCGGTTCCGCCGCGACAACGCTCGTCGGCAGAAGCTACGGCGCCGGAAATTACAAGCTGGCGAAACGCTACGGAAATATCTGTATTGCCATGGGCGCAGTCCTGATGGCCATCACCGGAGGTCTGATGATGATCTTCTGTCCGTTCGTCTTTAGCATTCTGACTCCTGACCCGCAGGTTCGCTCGTTTGCCGCCGAGGTACTCCGCATCGAACTGCTCGCCGAGCCGTTTTTCGGCGCTTCCATCGTTGCCGCCGGAGCCCTCCGCGGAACAGGCGATACGTTTGTGCCAAGCCTTCTGAACCTTGGCAGCATCTGGGTCATCCGCCTCGGTCTCGCGGTACTTCTCATCACCCCGCTCGGCCTGCGCGGCATGTGGATCGCCATGGCTATCGAGCTCTGCATCCGCGGACTGCTGCTGCTTTACCGCCAGCATACATCGAAATATTATAAAATATCATAAACGCCATACAAAAAAGAGGTGATCTGCCGGCACAGAGCAGATCATCTCTTTTTTTGCATCCTGCTTATTTTTTGTTTTTCATTCCAAAGTTTTTCTGTTCATCCTCGCGGAACAGACGGTTTTTATCCTTATAAGACTGAAACGCATGTTTTGTCGCCTTCCACATGGTCCGGAACGAGAGCCCCTGTTCTTTATCATATTTCGATGGCAGTAAAAGATAGCAGAGAAGGGAAATCAGTACGCCGATGCCGGTATCCAGAATCCGGGCAAGCGTATAGAAAACAACTCGTTCCTCACCAACTGTGTAAAGTACCACAAAGTAGACCACGATTCCCGGCTGGATCGCAGAGTCCGCCTGCAGTGCCAGATTGCACCACAATACCAGGCAGAGCCCTGCCGCCAGCCACAGAAAAGCCGGAATTCCAAACGGCTGTTTCTGATACAGCATGTAGAATGGAATGACCAGGATTCCTCCCACAAACGTTCCGATCAGGCGATTGATTCCATTGTGGAATCCCTCTTCAAACCGGCTCCCAACCCCGTACACTGCGCCGATCAGCGCAAAGCAGGGGTTGCGGCCGCCAGGAATCAGATATTCATAAATCAGGGAAGTCAGCAGAACAACCACCGCTGTCCGCCACATGCGTTCCGTCAGACGGGGTGATTTGAAATCCTTCAGCGGCGTGAGCTGCCACTTATTTTTCACCTCCGCCCGGTCCAGCATTTCCTGTGGTCCCATAGGCTGCTCCTGTCAAAAACTCTTATTATTTGATAAACTTCACTTCCGGATAAATTGCCTGTTTTGCAGCCTCTTTGCGCTCGTTGAAAACAACTTTGTTCTCTTCAAACAGGTTGCGTCCTTCTGCATCAATAGAAACGATCAGCGGACCGAACTCTTTTACTTTATTGCACCATAACGTCTCCGGCATTCCCAGTTCATCCCAGTGATGCTCTGCAATTCTTTCCACCTCAGTCGCGGCAACAACCGCGCAGCCTGCCGGGAAGACACAGTGAATGGCACCGAATTCTTTACATGCACGCTCGGTATTCGGACCCATGCCGCCTTTTCCGACAATGACACGTACGCCGGTCAGTTTTGTAAATTCATACTCGAATTTCTCCATACGCATGGAAGTAGTCGGTCCGACAGAAACCATCTCGTAATCATCTTCTGTTCCCTCAATTTTCCGTACGATCGGGCCGGCATGGAAAATTGCCTTGTCTTTGATATTATATGGAAGCTCTCTTCCGTACTCAACGAGTCTGCGGTGTGCAACGTCACGGCAGGTCATGAGATCGCCGTCCAGCCAAACAATATCTCCGATGTGGATATCTTTCAGGTCTTCTGCGCTTACCGGTGTAATCAGAACTTTTTTATCTCCTCTAATTTCGATCATAATTCGTACCTCCGTTTATGCATTAAATTTCCAGGTGGAATGTGTATCACAAGTTACTGTCAGATCAGGATTTACCACGATATGGCCGCGGCGGTGGGACCAGCATCCCACATTTACGGCAACGCCGATCGTGGATGGATGGCGGGCGGTGTTTTCAATGTTTACACCCATAACGGAATATTTTCCGCCCATTCCCTGCGGTCCAAGGCCGATGGCATTGATGCCGTCTTCCAGCAGACGCTCCATTTTTGCTGCATTTGCATTTTCATTGTGGGAACCGATCGGGCGCATCAGCGCTTTCTTTGAATTTAATGCTGCGGTTTCGATGGATGTTCCAACTCCAACGCCGACAAGAAGCGGAGGACACGCATTTAAGCCGTAGCTTGTCATCTGATCCAGTACGAAATCGGTGATTCCTTCATATCCTGCACCTGGCATCAGAACCATCGCTTTTCCAGGAAGCGTACATCCGCCGCCTGCCATGTAAGCGTAGATTTCGCATTTGTCACTGTTCGGAACGATATCCCACCATACGGTCGGGGTTCCTTTTCCTACGTTTTTCTTGGTATTGTACTCATCAAAAGTCTCTACCGAGTTGTGGCGGAGCGGTGCTGCAAAGGTAGCCTGTACAACAGCCTCTTTCAGCAGGCCTTCCAGTTCATTGATGTACGGAAAATTCGTTCCGCATTTCAGCCAGAACTGAAGCACGCCGGTGTCCTGGCAGCTCGGACGGTTTAATTCCACCGCCAGTTTCTGGTTTTTGGTCATCGTCTCATACAGTGCTTTCGGAAGCGCTGCTGTTTCCTGGGAGCCCAGCTCCTCCAGCTTTGCAACTACATCGTCCGGCAGCTTTTTGCCGATGTGGGCAACAAAATCAGCTACCATGTCTGTTAAAACTTTTACTCCATTTTCGTTTGTCATAATATACCTCCTATGAATGATTTTCATGAGTGAACTTTGTGGTGCGGGGCAGGAATTTTCTGCCCCTTGTGGTGTGTGATACCTGTTTATGCGAAGGAATGCTTATCATGGATAAAAAGGAAACAGGATGGGCAGCAGTATCATGCAGATTGCAAAGGATACGAGGATCAGAGGCAGGCCGGATTTTACATAATCCTTGAATTTATAGCCTCCGAGTCCGACTACCATCGTGTTTGCAGGCATACCAATTGGTGTTGCATACGCGCAGGAACCGGCGATAACAGTTGCAATCACAACGGACCGCGGGTCTGCTCCAAGGCTGTTTGCAAGAGAAACAGCGATCGGAATCATAAGTGCCGTAGTGGCTGTATTTGACATAAAGTTGGTCAGTACACAGGTTACCAGGAAAATTACCAGGAGAAGCAGAATCGGATTTGGATTGGATCCGAGCAGACCGACGATTTTATCGGCGATCATACTTCCTGCCCCTGTGACATCCAGTGCTTTTGCCAGGGAAAGAGAGCCTCCAAAGAGGAGAACTACTTTTAAGTCAATGGAATTCAACGCTTCTTTTTCTGTCAGAACCCCGGTCAGCACCAAAAAGAGTGCGCCAAGACAGGCGGAAAGCTGAATGCTGATTCCAATTAATTCTTCGAAAATCATAGCGAAAATTACAACGATCAGAACAACAAGTGAAATGATCTGTTTCCATTTCGGAACATTGCTGAAATCTTTCTGCTCTTCCAGGTTCTGGGCTGCTTCGTTCTGATTCTGCGTAAGAAGTTTATATCCAAAACAGACGAAGTAGAGGATTCCTATCAGCAGCATCGGAATTCCGATTGGCGCGTACATGAAAAAGCTGGTTTTGATTCCCATCTCCTGCAGTGCATTGACGCCCATCAAATTTCCCGGCGCTCCGATGATAGAGAGGTTTCCGCCGAGGGCTGCCGCGAATACAAGCGGCATCAGCAGGTGGCTTCTGGAATAACCGGACTCATCTGCGATTCCACAGACAACCGGGATCAGTACGGCAGCGGTTCCGGTGTTGGATAAGAATCCGGACATCACGCCGGCAATTACCATAATGGCGATGATCAGTGTTTTTTCGGTTTTGGCAAAGCGGGTTACAAGTCCTCCGATTTTGTTTGCCATTCCCGTCTCGAAAAGTGCCTGGCCGACAACAAACATGCCGATGCAGAGGATAACGTTGCTGTTTACGTATTGAGAGAAAGTCGTTGATACATCCAGAATTCCGGTGAGAGTCAATCCAAGCGCACAGATCGAAGCTGTCAGACCCAGCGGAATTTTCTCCAGAATGAAGCTGACAATCGCAAATACCAGAAACAGCAATGTGATTGTGGTTTGAGACATTCCCAAATCTCCTTTCGTTTTTTCAGTTTTCTTTTTCTTGAAAAGCATCGGCCGAACACGTTTCTTTTGTTACTTGTATTATACGGCGTGTACTGGTTAAAAAACAAATTGGTGGAATACATGACCCCATAAAAAATTTTTATATTCGCAAAACAGGGGCTCTTTTTTTGTGCATTTTTACCTGGTTTTGCGGGAAACCGAAAAAAAATATAGAAACATTTACGTCTCTATGGTATCTTAATGGTAATATAACGTTGTCTCAACGAACATTTGGAGGGGAAAAATGACTTTAAATCAGCTTCGTTACTTCTGTATGGCAAGCCGGTGCCACAGTATTACAAAAGCAGCCGAGGAATTGTACGTGACGCAGCCGACCGTATCGGTTGCTATCCGTGATCTTGAAATTGAATTCGGCGTCAGTCTCTTTTCCAGAAAGGGAAATCAGTTAATTCTGACGCGTGAAGGGGAGGAATTTTATCAGAAAGCAAATTATATTCTCCAGTACTGCAATGAGCTGCAGGCGGATTATTCCAATCTCTCCCGTGTGCGCCCGCCGATCCGCATTGGTATTCCGCCGATGCTGAGCACCGTCTTTTTTCCCGAGCTTCTTCTCGCTTTTTCAGAAGAGCATCCCGAAATTGCGGTATCTCTTGAGGAGTATGGTTCGGTCCGTGCCTGTAATCTGGTGCAGGATGACACACTGGATCTGGCGCTTGTCAATATGGAACAGTATAATATTGATAAATTTCACCATGCCGTTCTTGCGGATGACCAGGTCGTATTTTGTGTAGCAAAAAACCACCCCCTGGCAGGCAGAGAAGTGGTTTCCATTCAGGATATGGCAAAACAGCCCTTAATTTTCTTTAATGCTGACTCGGTGCAGAATCAGCTCCTGAAGCTGCGGTTCGAACTTGAGGGGTATACACCGAATATCATCATGCGGAGCAGCCAGATTTACACGACACTGCAGTTTTTAAAGACGGGCCGCTATGCCTGTTTTCTGTATTCCAGCATGACTGATAAATTTCCGGAAATCATCGGCATTCCGATGCAGACACCAATTCGAGTGAAAATCGGCATGATATGGAAGAAAAGCAGATACATCAGCAGCGATATGCAGACGCTGATCTCTTTTACAAAAAAGTATTATCAGATGCATTCGTTGATTCCATCGGACAAAAAAACGAACGGGGATTGAATATATCCCCGCCGTTTTCTGTAATCTTTTTTTATTTCTCTGGAAAATCGTATCGTACAATCTCACAGTTTTTCACACCAAATGCCGCATATTCTTCATTCGTCATATCGTGAAAATACGACTGCACGACACGCGCAATGCCGTTGTGTGCGACGAGAATATACGTTTTTTCATCGGATTCTTCCCGAATTTCATCCAGCAGATTATAGATTCTCTGCGCCAGCCGCAGAGTCGATTCGCCGCCCTC
Source organism: Blautia sp. AF14-40 (assembly GCF_003479665.1). Lineage (NCBI taxonomy): Bacteria > Bacillati > Bacillota > Clostridia > Lachnospirales > Lachnospiraceae > Blautia > Blautia sp. AF14-40. Next base: position 25,288 of record NZ_QUHK01000004.1, on the reverse strand, counting down.
GTGGCTCATTGCGAAGCATTCCTTCGCCTTTTTGAAGTCCGCTCCATCGCGTGCTGTGGACTCCCATTTTCCAAAATTCTGCTCCGTCAGCCGCGGCTCCGGCCGCGCCGGGATGCCGGTCATCTCGGAAATATGTTTCGCGGTGTCTGCCGCACGAACCAGCGGGGAATACAGAATCTCATCCGCCTGAATCCCCTCTTTCAGGATTTTCTCCCCGGTCTCAACCGCCTGCTGATGCCCAAATTCCGTCAATGCAATATCCGTCGCCCCACAGATCTTATTCTCCACATTCCAGATCGTCTGCCCGTGACGCACAAAATAAAAATGTCCCATGAAATGATTCCTCCTGCTTATCCTCGTCAAATGTTTCTTTCTTTTCAGAATATCACAAGCCCGCATCTGCCGCAATGAACTGTTTTTAAAAACTCCATTTCCACCAGATGAATCTTATTTTATTCACTTTTTGTACCTTTTCTTTAATTCATTTTCAATTTTTAAACGTCTCAACCTCCACAACCCGGTCTTTCCCTCTCGTTCCCCAGATCATCAGATGGACCTTATATTCCACCGAATCCCGTGCATAAAAGAATGGCTCCTCGCGCAGCAATGATGCGCGTTTTCCTTCGGCTTCCAGTATCTTTTTCCGTTTCATTGCCTGCTCCTGGATTTTTCGGATCTGGGTTCCTTCTTCGCCAGTGAAGCGTCTTATCGGGTAATTCTGTGCTTCGCGGGCCAGTTTTTTTTTCCAGTAAATCCACGACTTTCGCGTGGCGGCTCGTATGCAGCAGTTTTGCGATCTGTTTTGCGAGGAGTTTTCCCTGCCATTTTTCATAAAGTGCAAGATACCGCAGCAGCACTTTATCGCCTGCCTCCGATGCCAGTTTTTTCATCTCCGTAATTGCCTCTTCCGTCGCTTCCCACCATGGGCATGACGGTACGAGATACTGATCCGGCACGGCCGGGTAGCAACAGAAATTGAGCGGCGGGAAATTGGCCAGCGATGCCAGACGCATTTCTTCCTCGGTGCAGAACGCCTCGCCGAGGTATTCCAGCTTGTCCCGCAGGATCGCAATACGGAACTCAATCTGCCGCAGATACTCGTATCCGTCCACCCAGAAATGACCCGTTTTTCCGTAATCAAACAGATGCACTTCCAGTGAAAGGCGGCTGAAAAACAGCGTGCACACCGTCTCTTTCTGCCGCACGATCAGAACGTACTGCTCCCCGTCTTTTTCCAGTGCGGCATCTATTTCTCCCTCGTATTCCTTCTGATACGTTCCCGTCAGCTCCGCGTCATGAAAAACGAGAAAGCTCTCTGCCGCATCGTTCATCAGATAGACAAGCCAGATCTCCTTTTCTCCTCCCCCGTACCGCTCACCCGGAAGCAGCAGCTCGAACTGCCCCTGCGAAAGAAGCACATCCAGCCTTTCCAGTTCCTCGGTCCATGTGATATTTTCTGCAATTTCCATTCCGTGATTCTCCCCTGTTTTCTTTTACTTCCTATGATACACCATAAAAAGGCTCCACTGCAATCCAAAGCAGTAGAGCCCCTTCTCCAAATTTTTCTGTTATTAATCCGTCCCGTTATCCGGCGCATGCCGTCCGCACTTTCTCGTCCAGCGTCGTCTGAATCTCTTTTAAATTCACCGGTTTCGGAATATGCCCGCGTCCGCGCACCGCTTGCGGTCCGTTGCAAAAGTATTTGCTGTCATCGCAAAAATCGGAACATCATTGTCCTCACGCACACTGTTTCGAATTTTTTTCGTCGCCTCGATGCCATCCATCACCGGCATCTGCATATCCATGAAGATCGCAAAATAGCTTCCCGGATCCGACGCTTCAAACTGATCCACGGCCTTGGAACCATTCTCCGCCCAGTCCACGACAAGGCCGAGGCTTCCGAGCAGCTCCGTCGCAACCTCTGCATTCAGTGCATTATCCTCCGCAAGCAGAACAGCAGCACACCTGCAATCAGTGCCACCAGATACAGCGGGTGGTCAAACAGATACGCCATGATGGTCGGTGTCTCCACATCTTCCACATAGCTCTGCACAATTTCCGCTCTGCTCTTTCGTGATACGTTGTAAAGCGTTTTTTCCCACAGACCGTAGAAACTCCGGTCAACCTCTGAGAGTACGCCCATCCGCAGGGACATCGATGCACCTGGCACAACTTCCACGCGGAGGCGGTTCTGCGTATCATCTCTTGCCAGCTTCTGCGCTGTGTAGGTCATCAGCAGTGCACCGTCCACATTCTCATTGACCAGTCTCTGCACACATTCGTCCGTATCTTTCACCGACACAATTTCTGCATTCGGCCATTCATTGTTCAGGATTTCTTTGACCGTCACACCATCGTCGATTACCGCTATTCTCTGCAGTTTTCCCGACGCACCGCGCCGCCGCAATTCCTTTTGCCTCCCCGTTTTCATACCACGAGTATTGATTTCCGTCCGGATTCATCACGCCGCGGATCACGGCGCCGCTCTCTTTCAGCTGGGAAAGAAGCGCTTTTTCCTCTGCCGTGTAATCGGTATTCACTTCCACGGAACCGTAATATTTATTGTACAGATCAGACCGCCAGTTCGGTGTCTCCACGTTCATGCTCGTAAATGCGGTGATCGCCGGATGGCGGGAAAATGCAAACTCCTCCTCGCGCTCCGGTATCTTTTTGGCAGCCGTATAAATGTCTGCTTCTCCATTTTGCAGCATCTCCTCACATTCCTTCGCCGTCTTATCGTATCCGACGTAGGAAAACGTACACTGCATATATTTGGCAATGCCCTGCATCATCTCATATCCATATCCGCTCCACAGTCCGTTTTCGTCCTGCATGTGATAGCTGTCGAAGGCTGCTGCTGGACCTATGAAAAAGCCTATAAGAGAATTTATCAGGTACTCACAATGGAAAATTCCTGAAGTAAACTGCGGAATCGCAAGTATGTGTTTCGTCTTGAAAAAGCAGCAAAAATATAGTATAATATTTTTGTTGCTGACCCGGCTGAAACATTTATAATTCTTGTTTCTGTAGCTCAGTAGGATATAGCGTCCGCCTCCTAAGAGAAAGCCGAGGCATTCCCCAAATTGGGGAACGTTCTAATGTTACCAAATCAAAAAAAATCTGTAGATTGACAACTCGAAAAAGAGTTGATAATCTTATATATGGCCGAAGGGAAAAATCCCAGAAACCCAGTAAAATCAAGGGTTTGCGGCATGTGTCGTCATAGCTCAGCTGGATAGAGCACTCGCCTCCTAAGCGAGGGGTCGGAGGTTCAAATCCTCTTGGCGACGGGCTTCAAAGCGTTCGAAAATGTTAGCTGGATTAGCTGACAACGAACGCTTTTGTTATTTTCTAATCACGTTCGTGACACAAAATTCCATTCAAAATGATTAATTTCCAGCTAACACAATCCGATTTTTGTTAGCTGACAGCTAATCAAAATTACCGGTTTGCAAACATGGGTTTTAGAAAGTCCAGCTAACATTTGGGTTCCACTCTGTTGTCATCCCTTATTTGGGGATGTAAATCAGAGAAAAGACGGAAAAAGAAACAATCTCTCCCAAACCTGCAAACATAAATTATTCAATTCTATTAGCTACAGCTAATGGTCAAACAGCAATGTCTGTTTGGAACTTTACTATCTATAAAAGTTCCAGACAGGCATTTTTTATTTCCTGAATCCTGGAGGAAAGGAGTCAAGATGACTGAACCAAACAAGTGAAACGTCTGTTATTGAGAGGGTATGGGGAGATCCCCATCAAGATAAAACCCATAGGTTGACGGGAGGCAAAATGGCAATACCGTTAAACATGGGTGGATCTTGCTCTTATTTGTATCCCTCTATATAACGAAACGCTCAGAGGCTGTTTTACAGTGAGGGAAAAGAAAAAATATCAAAAAATTGATAATTAATGGTGAACTTGTGATAGAATGGAAAAAAGAGAAAAGCATAAAGGATGTAGTTGTGGAGAATATTTGTTATGATTAGAAAGTTGCTGAACGGAGATATCGATAGAGTCGCTGACATATGGTTAAAGACAAATCTGAAAGCACATTATTTTATTTCCAATCAATACTGGAAAAGTAATTATGAATTAGTAAAAGAAATGCTGTCACAATCCGAAGTCTATGTGTTTGAAGCAGATAAAATGATACAAGGATTTGTAGGACTAAATGATGAATATATCGAAGGTATTTTTGTCTCCGATGAAATGCAGTCATGTGGCATAGGTAAGCTTTTATTAGATTATATTAAGGATAAAAAAGTTAGCTTACGATTAAATGTATACCAGAAGAATGCCAGAGCAATTTCTTTTTACCAAAGAGAAGGATTCATTATTCAATGTGAAGGTTTGGATGAAGATACTGGTGAAAAAGAGTACACTATGCTATGGAAACAAAAATAGAAATCGAAATTTGTGGAGAGATTTCCTGAACTTTCCTTATTTTTCAAGGCTTACAGCCTCTTAGATAGTGAAATGATATGTATTTTCCCTTATCTTTGCCCTTATGCGGAATCCGCAAGGGAAATAAGGGAAATTTTTAGTTAAGCATTGCTCACTACTTTATCAAGAAGTCTTGCGGAATCCCGTTTTGCTTTTCTTGTTGAGTGAGCGTAAATATTCATTGTGGTACTGACATCAGAGTGTCCTAACAGTTCCTGTACATCTTTCGGTGCAGCCCCATTGGAAAGCAGATTGCTGGTGTAGGTGTGACGTAACTGGTGGAAATGGAAATCTTCAAATCCTTCCAGTTTCTTTGACACTGATCTGCATACAATGCTGAGTGTACTCGGCAGTTCCAAAGAGCCATCCGGTCTTAAGCAGACAAAGGAGATTTCTTTGTAATCTGCCGGGACTTCCTGCGTTCCGTCAAGGTGATAGTATTCATAATAGACTCTGTTTTTCACATGAACTTCTTTGTAGTAATTGCGGTGATATAATTCGCCATACTGCATCCGGTTTTTGAGTTGTTCCTTTCTGGCAGCTTTCAGTATTTCAGTCAGGGTATCGCCAAAATCAACAATCCTAACTTTTTTCCGCTTCGTTGGTCCAATAATGTTTTTGTGTTTCATGCCGTCGTAGCGGATACTGCGTTTTATGGTCAGGCATTGTTCCTCAAGGTTAATGTCCTGCCATGTAAGACCACAGGTTTCTCCGATACGGAGCCCGGCATAATACGCAATCTGAATCGGTAGAATGGCAGGTGGGTTTTTCTTTTCCAGATACTTGATAAGTTGCTCGTAATCATCATGCGAAATCGGTTGTGTGCCTTCTTCCACTTCATCATCGGAAAAGAGGTCAACTTCCTCTGCCTGTCGTTTCAGTTTGATATATTGCATCGGATTGAAACTGATTAGTTGTTTTGGAAATACTGCAAAACGGAATGACTGCTGTAACACTGCGGAAAAAGAATGGATATAATCTTTGCTGTATCCCTTTCTTACTTTCCCGTCTGGAAACTCACCACCGAATGTAAGCAGATCAAGAAATGCCTGTAAATGTTCGGCAGTAACTGTTTTCAGTTTGCGGTCTGCAATCGGGTGTTTTTTGATACAGCGGATTGCACCAAGATAATTTTCCACTGTGCCGTTGCTGAGTGTCCCGGTTTTCAGTTCTTCTTCCGCCCACATATCCAGAAGCTCTCCTACCGTAAGGCTGTCTGCCTTTGCGACAAACTTCTTATTTTCGTAATCTTCCAGTGCTTTGCGGAGAAGTTTTTCCGTCTCACTTTTACTTTCGGTTCCAGCATATTCTTTCTGAACCATTTTACCGCTTGCATCTTCTACATAGAAGCGATAGTACCATTTTTTTCCTTTTTTTCTAACAGATCCTTTTGCCATAATTGTATTTCTCCTTTCGATATCAGACAATCGGAACTGTTGAAATGCTTCTTGCGTGTAAGTATATCACAACTCCGGTTGTCTTACTATACCGATTCAGAATCCTCATACATAACTTCGGATAAAAGATTGGCAAGTCTTTGTTCGGCTGCTTCCGGTTTCTTTGAATAGAGCCTTATCACATCTGCCATATCGTTAAATGCGTTGACAGTATGTGTGATCTCTCTGAGAAACATAATCTCATTATATTCATCTTTCGATTCGAATCCCATTACTTTGGCAATGTCCGCATCTTTGGTACTGCCTTTGTAATTTTTACAGGCGAACTGAAACGAATCCAGAAACAGTTCATATTGCTTTAACATTAACAGCAGTAAGTCTTTAGAAAAAGCGTCTTCTGTTTTATTAAGATCAAGAGGTAACTGTTTGAGAATATCGCCCATCACATCACGAATCTGCAATTCCTTCTTATCCGTAATATCAGTTTCATATTCATCGGTTTCCCCTTTGAGCCATTCAATCGATACATGAAGTGCTTCCGAAAGGCCTTCCAGTACCATCTTTTTGGTATTGTCAATCGAACCATTCTCATAACGCAGGATTGTGGAAGCGGTAACTCCCATCTTCTCTGCGACATAAGGCTGTGTCAGATTTAATTCGAGACGGCGCTGTTTTGCCCTGCTGCCGATCAGCTTGCGTAGTTCTTTATCTTTCATGCTGATGTGCCTCCTTTTTCGGTATGTCATTACTATACCACGCAACAAAATATATTGCAATATGCAATTTATAGAAAATGAATGGAATTTCATAATGCTTGACAAAGCAATATAAACACGCTATACTGACAGCACAAATGAAATTGCATAATGCAATTTAAAAGGAGGTGGTCATATGACACAAAGAAAGATTGCCTTATCTATTGAAGAAGCTGCTGATTATACGGGAATCGGCAGGAACACCCTGAGAAAACTGGTGGAATGGAAGAAACTTCCGGTATTAAAGGTTGGGAGAAAAGTCCTGATCAAAACGGATATGCTGGAACTTTTTATGGAAGCCAACGAGGGCAGAGACTTGAGGGATAAGGGAAATGTGAAAGCAGTCACAAGAAACGGTTCAACTTAAAAAAGCGGTTCCCGAAGAAACCGCCAAAGGTTCTATCAGACCGGAGTCATGATATACCTACACGCAAACAGATTATACCATGTACTTCGTCTGACAGACAACAGGAAACTTATGTTTGGAAGAAAAAGAAAGGACGATGATATTTATGGCAAGATCAACAAAGAGTTATGAGGAGCGTATGCTCCAGTTGGAAAAGAAAGAACAGGAAAGCCTTGAGAAAGCAAAACAGTATGCAGCACAGAAACGGGAACTGAAGAAACGTCAGAAAGATGTGGAAACTAAAAAGCGGACACACAGGCTCTGCCAGATTGGTGGTGCGGTGGAATCGGTGCTGGGTTCTGCGATTGAGGAAGATGATATCCCAAAGCTGATCGGCTTCTTAAAAAGGCAGGAAGCAAATGGGAAATTCTTCTCAAAGGCAATGCAGAAAGAGCCAGTTGCGAATACGGAGGAAGTGTAATGCCGGAGGGAGTGGATTTTCCATTCCCTTCATTGCTTTTTCATGAAGGGCGCACTTATGGACAACCAGAGGTCGTCCGTATAAGTTTGCCACAGGTGGCAACCGGTCTGCGCTTATGCTTGCCGGGCTCGTTCCGTCGGCGGGGCTTTCAGCCAGACCTGCTCATGCCGCAGGAGGCACTCTTCGCCAGAGGGGCGCATTCCATGCAGGCTGTTATGCACAGGGCACTCTTACGCAGAGGGCGTTCCGGCAGATACCATTTTCTTTTTGGGAAAACGTTACCTGCCGGAAATCAAAGCCGGATACGGCAGAAAGGGGGAAACGGAGCATGGCGATTTTTCATTATACAGTAAAGATTGTTGGACGCAGCAAAGGGAAATCCATCATATCAGCATCTGCGTATCTCAATGGTGATGTGATGAAAAATGAAGAAACAGGCAGGATCAGCTACTACACTGCCAAAAAAGAAGTCGTTTATACCAGCCTGTTGATGTGTGAAAATGCACCACAGGAATGGCTGAACGTACCTGCTGAAAATATCAGACGGTTTCAGAAATCTGCCCGATATAAAAGAGCAGATAACAAAGATGCTGCACTGGGAAAATTTAAACTTACTTTTCAGAAACAGCGTTTATGGAATGAAGTTTTGAAGATTGAGAAGACCTCGGATGCACAACTCGGCAGGTCATTTGAATTTTCGCTTCCGAAAGAATGGAGCCGACAGGAACAGATTGATTATACAACTGAATATATTCAAAAGACCTTTGTAGATAAGGGAATGTGTGCGGACTGGAGTATCCACGATAAAGGAGATGGAAATCCCCATGTGCATTTACTTGTGACGATGCGACCATTCAATCCAGACCACTCATGGGGGAACAAAGAAATCAAGGATTGGGAGTTTGTCAGAGATGAAAATGGAAATATTGTGGTGGATGAATCCCATCCGGACTGGTGGCAGGATAAAAAGAACCCTGACCGTCATGGAATCCGAATCCCCGTACTTGATGAAAATGGAGTCCAGAAAGTCGGGACAAGGAACCGCAAACAGTGGAAACGTGTATTAACCGATGCTACCGGGTGGAACAATCCGAAAAATTGTGAGCTATGGCGGAGCGAATGGGCAAACGTCTGTAATGCACATTTGAAAACGGAAAATCACATTGACCACCGTTCTTATGCAAGGCAGGGAAAATTAGAGATACCGACGATCCATGAGGGCGCAGATGCCAGAAAAATTGACGAGAAATTTCAAAACGGACAGACATCTTCTACTTCATGGAAAGTAGAGGAAAACCAGATCATAAAAAGACAAAATGCACTGCTGGATAAAATACAGATTTCTTTTGGAAAAGTATCCAGTGCATTAACACAATGGAAGGAGCGATTGCGTGACATTAGAAGAAAGCCGGGAAGTCATTCCCATGATGGAGACAATGATAAACCAGATCGAGGAACAGCAGAATCTTATGGCAGAGATGGTACAGGAATTGCAGGAACGGGACAGGCAGCTCCTGTCTTTTCAGGAGCAGAACCAGAGTTTAAAAAGCTTAAACAGCGAATTATCCAGGCTGCTAAATCTTTTGCCAGATACAGAAGAACTGCTCTCACAGATCGAGCAACAGAAAACCAGAATCGAACAGTTGGAAAACGAGAATCAGCAATGGCAGGAATTAACGCAGAAGCTGAACAACGAGAACAGCTTATTGCAGAAACAGAACAGCGAATTGCTGACCTTAAACAGCAGATAGAGAAAGCGAGGGAGATCGATGAGCGAATGCAGAAACTTAGAGAACGTCGGGCAGGTGGAAGAACTTCTGCTGATGACCGAACAGATGCAGGACGAACTGGATCAGAAAGACCAGACAATCCAGGAACTAAACAGGCAGCTAAGCGAATCGCTGACCTTGAACGAGAAATTGAACAGCGAAAACAGAGCCGAGAATATCGAAGCATTGCGGACAAGATTAAGGCAAACAGAGGAACGATTGACCAGCGAGACAGACAGCAGGAAAAGAGCCGACGCAGAAGCCGTGGCATGGAAATTTAAGTATGAAAAAGCAGAGCAGGAAAAACTTTATGCACAGACACACCAAAAGACGGTAGAGGTAGCTGTTGAGAAAAAAGTGCCTTATGAGAAATGTGAAAAATGTGACCGTACTGCTTACCGGAAAGCAAAAGAAAAATGCGATAGCCGTAAAAGCCAGTTAGAAAAGAAATATAAAAATATGACGATTGGTTATGAAAGTATCTTGTTTCTACTGGCATGGTACAGCATAACAACAACACTGTTTACTGCGATTCTTTCGCCGGTTTTCCTTAACGACTGTATCGTCTTTTTCGGTGCGTTAGGAAAAGGAATGGGAAGTTTATTTCGGGAGTTTGTGACAGGTGCAGACTCTTTCGGACAGTTAAGCAGTGGAATACCTAACAGTATTCTTTCCGGGATTGTGTACTGGCTGATTGCCGGTACTGTCATGGCAATTTTATTCGTAATAACCGGGTGGCTGATAATCGGGATTGGTTATCAGGTAGGAAAAATCTACCGGAAATATTGTTGGGATATCATCAGTATCGTGGTAGCGATAACGAGTACAGCTGTTGTAATTTACTTTGGAGAATGGATTAAAAACGCTAATCCGATAAATCTTATTGTATTGCTATTACTGTCGCATATTATTTATATTGGAATCAGATGTTATGTGAAAGACTGGATGGAAGAACGAGGATATTATTAAAAGAGGATAGGGAAATTTCATAATCTTCCTGTCCTTAGTAAGGGACTATTGATTGTTTATATAAAGAAAAAGTATATAAATAAATCTTGACAATTAGTACGAACTCGGACTATACTATAAAAGTCCGGATTCGTACTAATTTAAGGAGAAAAAAGATGAGAAAAGATAATAATATGATAATACAGTTGCAACGATATTATGCTTTATGGAAAGAATGTACAGCAATGTATGAGGAATGGTCAAAGGATCAGGGACTGTCTTCAAATGGAGTTTTTGCTTTGTATTCATTTTATGAAAGTAATGGAAGATGCACGCAGAAAATGATAAGTGAAAAATGGAATATACCTAAGCAAACGGTAAATACGATACTAAAAGATTTTCAGAAAAAAGGATACATCAATATGGTATCTGATGATTCAGACAAGAGAAATAAGCTGATATGCCTCACAGAATCAGGAATGGAATATACGAAAGATATCATAGAAAAACTGCACTCAAAAGAAATATATGTAATCGAAAAAATGGGATTAGAGAATATAGAAAGTCTTAATGATAATACAGAGCTGTTTATCAGACTTTTCAAGGAAGGAGATTGTAAGAAAAATGAATCATAAATCATTATTTTTTAAATATGTTATTCCATCTATTATAGCATTTGCATTATCAGGAATATATGCGATAGTGGATGGATATTTTGTAGGCAATACCATAGGAGATGCTGGACTTTCGGCTATTAATATTGCATATCCGATTGTGGCTTTGATTCAGGCTCTTGGAACAGGAATTGGTATGGGAGGAGCTGTTTATTACTCAATTAATGCAGCAGAAAAGAAAGGAAAACGGGCAGAAGAATTTATTGCTACAAGCTGGTGGCTTCTTGTAATAGTAAGTGTTATCAGTACCATAATTATTTACTCCTTTTCGTCTAAAATTTTAGGATTGCTTGGAGCAGATGGAATTATATTAACAAATGCGACAGATTATATCAAAATTATAGCACTTGGAGCAATATTGCAGATTCTTGGAACTGGAATGATGCCATTCATTAGAAATTATGGAAACTCTTTCTGGTCAATGTTTGCGATGGTTGGTGGATTCATAACCAATATTGTTCTGGATTTTATCTTTGTATGGATATATGAAATGGGCATGAAAGGTGCAGCCACAGCTACAATAGCCGGACAGGGTGTGACTGCAGCAATTGCAATCATATACGCATTATATAATAAAAAGTTTTATGTGTATGTATCCTTAAAAAATGTAAAAGAAATGTGTGGCGCTATATTCAGAGTAGGTCTTGCACCATTTGGGCTAGCATTGACTCCTAATATTTCATTGGTGTTTATAAACCGATTCTCCGCTTCTTATGGGGGAGAAAAAGCTATTGCAACTTATGCATGTGTATCCTATATTATCTGTATCATATATCTCATATTGCAGGGCGTAGGTGATGGAAGTCAACCTTTAATGAGCCGTTTTTATGGTGAGAAGGATCAAGAAAGCCTGAGAGGAGTTCAGAGAATGGCATACATTTTTGCAATAATTCTTGCTGTTTGTGGTGGAATTATCATGTATGTAAACAGAGCAAATATTGGAGGGGTTTTCGGAGCTTCTTATGAAGTAAGTATTGAGATTTCTAAAATTGTACCTATATTTTTAGTGTCATTACCATTTGTTGCGATTACCAGAATAGCGACAGCTGGATTTTATGCTACTGAAAAAAGTGGATTGTCATACATTCTTACATTCATTGAACCAGTATTGATGCTGATATTTATGCTTGTTTTACCACCTTTATTTGGTGGACAGATTATGATATGGTGGAGTACGGTATTGGCACGTGTTTTTTCAGCGATTCTGGCATTCATACTAATAAAATATTGCGAAAAGGGAGATTTGCAATATGGAATACAGAAAATTTAACAATCAGATAGTAGCAAGAATAATCTAGGTTTATCTATTGTATTTTTAAGGACAGCCTCATAGCAATAGGGCTGTCCTTTTAAAATTATGAAGCTAATTTTTAATAAATTCTAGTAGATTTTGATTGGAATAATCATAACTCTAATGAATCTTCAGCATCTACCCACATCTGTAAATTCCCATCAAGATATAACCTTGCATATTCTAATGGCTCATCGATTGCAAGCGATGTCAAAGCACAATCAGATCCAGGTGTGGTTCTTAAATTTTTTTCTGCTTCCCAACAATCAATACGGAGTATATAGCCTGTATTAGTATATACATCAATGCTGTTGCACTGTGGATTGTATTCTGCAAATATTGTTCTCATCGTATCCCATCTCCTTATCATTTAATCAATCAGTAGTAGCAAAAATTAAGAAGCATTTCAATCAGTTCACCATGTCACTTTTATTTTGTGTTATACTGTCTTATAGATTTTTCTTGCCCTTGTATTTGCCCTTATCAGAGTGCATAAACACTGATGGGACGATATAACACAAGGGAAATAATAAGGGAAAGCTCACCTGCGACAAATCCAGTGTTTTCAAGGGGGTGCGAAGAATTTAATAATAAAATATAACAGTTATTAAATTTCTTAAAACAGGTGAAATCTCAATCGGAAGTTGTGGGAATTAGACGTTATGAGGAGCGTAAAAATATGAATGCTGACTTCAGAATAGACGGAAAAGTAATAGAAACAAAAAGGCTCATTCTTAGATCATTCAAACAAACAGATTTGGAGGATTTCTATGAGTATGCATCTGTCGAAGGTGTTGGGGAGATGGCAGGATGGAAACATCATGAAAATATTGCTGAATCTCAAAGTATTATGAATTCCTTTATCAGTGAGGATAAAGTATTTGCAATCTGCTTAAAGAAAAACAATAAAGTAATCGGTACTGTTGGCATAGAAAAATATGGGTTAGAAGATGCTTTGACAGAATTTAAGGATTATTACGGCAGAGAATTAGGATATGTTTTGAGTAAAGATTATTGGGGAAAAGGACTTATGCCCGAAGCCGTAAATGCAGTTAAAGATTATTTATTTGGCGAATTGGATTATGATTTTCTGATTTGTGGTTACTATGATTTCAATGAACAATCAAAACGAGTTCAGACAAAATGTGGCTTCAAACCATATCGTTCATTGGTCATGACAACGCAAATGGAGACAAAAGAACAAGGTACATTGATGTTGTTGCTGAATTCCAAGAAGAATATTAAATTAGTTTTTTCACATCCGGAAACCTTAATCTCCGAAAATTGGTAAAATCCAGTTTGTTAAACTGAATCCGAAAAGCATTAGGGCGCAGAGGAGATAGAATCCTTTGCGTAAAAGACTAACGAACATATTTAATGAAACATCGGAACCATCTTCTTTTTGTTGTCTACCTATAATAACGATTGGAGTAATCGATTATAGACACTGCAATCAAAAAAATCTGAAAATATATTTATCAACATTACATAAAAGTGTGTAGATGCACATAAAATGGGAATACATATTGAAATTCAGGTCGTTCTGTGATAGAATCTCATTACTAAAAAGTGTGTAGATGCACAGAAATGGGGAGTGTAACGATGGAGATTAAAAGAGACGCTTACCTACAGCAGCTGATCGAGCGAAAAGATAATGGAATGATAAAGGTGATTACCGGCATTCGTAGATGTGGCAAATCCTTTTTGCTGTTTACCATCTTTAAGAGATACTTACTGGAGAACGGCGTTGATGTTGATCATATTATTGAAATTGCATTGGATGGTATTGAGAACGAGGAATTAAGAGATCCCAAGGTATGCTTCAAGTACATCAAGGATGCCATGAAAGACGACGGGAAGTATTATCTCCTTTTGGATGAAGTGCAGTTCATGCCACGATTTGAGGAAGTGCTGAACAGCCTGCTCCGCATGAGCAATATTGATGTGTATGTCACCGGAAGTAATTCCAAGTTCCTGTCCAGCGACATTGTGACCGAATTCCGTGGAAGAGGTGATGAGATTAGAATCTACCCTCTCTCCTTTGCAGAGTTTTATTCTGTCTATGACGGCGATTATGATGATGCATGGGATGACTACATGATCTACGGAGGATTGCCGCAGATCGTAAGTTTCCAGAGCGAACGACAGAAAGCGGACTATCTGAAGAACATCTTTGCAAATGTCTATCTGAAGGATGTTATTGAAAAAAATAAGATTCAGAACGTGGATGAGATTGGGATTCTGGTTGATGTGCTTGCATCTGCAATCGGCGCACCGACCAACCCTTCAAAGATTGCCAATACCTTTGCCAGTGAGCGCCAGATGACTTATGCTAATAAAACCATCTCCAAGCATATCGACTATTTGACAGATGCCTTTTTGATTTCCAAGGCAAGCCGATACGATATTAAGGGCAGAAAGTATATCGGTGCAAATCTGAAATACTACTTTACGGATCTGGGACTGAGAAATGCACGTTTGAATTTCAGACAGCAGGAGCCTACTCATATCATGGAGAACATTGTTTATAACGAGCTGTTGATCCGTGGCTACAATGTTGATGTGGGTGTCGTGGATATCTTCGATAAGGATAAAGAGGGCAAACGTGTTCGCAAGCAGTTGGAGGTTGACTTTGTGGTGAATCAAGGAAACCAGAGATACTATATCCAGGTTGCATATGACAGGACTTCGGAAGAAAAACAGACGCAGGAGTTCAATTCTCTGCGTAATATCCCGGACTCTTTCAAGAAGATCGTCATTGTAAATGGCAGCAAAAAGCCTTGGAGAAATGATGAAGGTTTTGTCATCATGGGAATGAAGTATTTCTTGCTGAATGCGAATAGTCTGGAATTTTAAGTCGATTTGAGTTGTTGCTGTGGTGTTGTTCTATTTCAAAAAAGAGTGAAATGATATAAATAAGGCCAGCCGATGTGGT
Organism: Blautia sp. AF14-40; assembly: GCF_003479665.1. Taxonomy (NCBI): domain Bacteria; kingdom Bacillati; phylum Bacillota; class Clostridia; order Lachnospirales; family Lachnospiraceae; genus Blautia; species Blautia sp. AF14-40. The sequence continues at coordinate 10,247 of NZ_QUHK01000004.1, read as the reverse complement.
AGCATTTATGTGGGAGTACATGAAAGTACCGGAGGATTCAAGAGAAAAAGTTAAGAATCTGCTTAAAGATGCAAATGAAAATGGAGTAAAAATAAGTCATCAGGCACCAACACTGTATGATGTTGTTCCGAAAGAAGAAATTGCTGAATTTGAAGAGCTTATGCGCAAAACCATAGCTGACATTGTATCAGAAGCCAGTAGCGTTGCCTGTTGGGTGTATGTGCAGAAATATGTGAAGCTGATAATGAAATGCAGAGAATAAAAGACAAAATTGGTATGTTACACGAAATTTAGGGAGAAAACTGAGCAAGTAGGAAGGTGGAATATATATGAAACAAGATACTTTAGAGGGCAAAGCAAAAACAAAAAATGGGGTAAAACGGCTGTGCTTTTCCATAATCTGCATTCTTCTGGAAGTGATTTTTATTATTACTATCGTAACACGCTTGAATGAATATGCAGAAATCATAAATTTATTTACAAGGATTTTGAGTGGGATCTTGGTTTTGGGATTGTACGCATCAAATAAGACATCCTCTATGAAAATGCCTTGGGTCATCTTAATTCTAATTTTCCCAATTATGGGTGTAGGCCTGTATTTGTTGATTGGTTTGAATGGCGGCACACATAAAATGCGTGAGCGATATGCAGAAATTGATAGCAAATTGTTACCAATGCTCCCGGACAGTCAGGAGTGTTTGAGCAGAATAAAAGAAACAATTCCGAAAGCAGGAAATATAGCAAGTTACATACAAAGAAATTCGCAGTATCCAATCTATCAGAATACGGATATTGTGTATTTTGATGAAGCAGTGAAAGGATTAGAGGCACAGCTTAAGGATTTGGAGAAAGCACAGAAGTTTATCTTTATGGAATATCATGCGATAGAAGACGCTGAAGCATGGCATAAGATTCAAGATGTTCTGGAAGAGCGAGTAAAAGCAGGTGTGAAAGTTAGAGTATTCTACGATGATATGGGTTCTATAGGCTTTATTAACACAGATTTTGTGAAAAAGATGGAGGCAATAGGAATTCATTGCCGTGTATTCAATCCGTTTATGCCAGGTTTAAATCTGTTTTTGAACAATCGTGATCATAGAAAAATAACAGTTATTGATGGAAAAGTCGGATTTACAGGTGGATATAATCTAGCAAACGAATATTTTAATTACACACACCCGTATGGACAGTGGAAAGATACAGGTATTCGTTTAGAAGGAGATGCTGTTCAGTCGCTTACGGTGACATTTTTGGAAATGTGGAATGCAGTAAGTGATAAGGATGCTAATGATTCTGATTTTAGTAAATACCTTTTCCACTATGATTATGCGGCACAGCAAACTGGGTTTGTTCAACCTTATGCAGACAGCCCTATGGATAATGAGCAAGTAGGAGAAGAAGTTTATATCAGTATGATAAATAAAGCTGAAAAATATTGTTGGTTTATGACTCCATATCTAATCATAACAGATGAAATGACGCATGCGTTATGTCTGGCTGCTAAGCGAGGGGTAGACGTAAGAATTATCACACCTGGTATCCCTGATAAAAAATTCATTTATAATATAACTCGTTCTTTTTATCATGGATTGGTTAAACATGGTGTTCGTGTTTATGAGTGGACTCCTGGTTTCTGTCATGCAAAAATGAGTGTGGCAGATGACTGTATGGCAACTTGTGGAACAATTAATCTGGATTATCGAAGTTTATATCACCATTTTGAAAACGGCTGTTTTATGGCAGATTGTCAGGCAGTTGTGGAAATAAAAAATGATCTGATAAGAACGATGGGAGAATGTCGTGATGTGACAGACCAATATCAAACCGGACGAAGTGCATATTTGCGACTGGGACAATTATTTATGAGATTATTTGCTGGATTGCTATAAGAATCTGATGAAACGACCTTTCAAAAAACAGTTGATTTAGAAGTTAACTGTTTTTGAAAGGCCGTTTTTGCTATATCTAACAGTCTGTTGTACAAAGAAGATTTTGCATGGATGAAAAAACAAACCTTGTTGAGGTTAAATTGAGATTGACTTTGTATTGTATAAGTATGAAATAAAAAGGAATCAGGTGATGTACAATGAAAAAGTATAAAATATGTAAAATCCTTCTTGTTATACTGGCAATTTTTTTATGTGTGGCTTTTTATGAATTGCTCGGAATCCACGTTGCATATAAAAAGCAGCCGGAAGTGTCCAATACAACCAAAAAAGAAACAAAAAATGGGTCATGGAACGAATGCAGTGAAAATACAGAACGGGCAGTAATCATAGAAAAGAATCCAGAAGCGCTTTTACAAAGAGTGCGTTTGATCAAGAATGCAAAAAAGGAAATTATTCTTTCTACTTTTGCATTTCAATCCGATGAAAGTGGAAAATTGATTTTAGGAGCACTGCATGATGCGGCAGACAGGGGTGTACATATTCGTCTGTTAGTAGATGGAATGGAGAGCTGGATTGATATGGAAGGAAATCCGTATTTCTATGGATTATCTTCCCATGAGAATGTTGAAATTAAACTATATAATAAGGCCAATCCGTTGAAACCGTGGAAAATGATGGGTAGAATGCATGATAAATATTTGATTGCAGATGGAAAGAGATATATTCTTGGGGGAAGAAATACATACAATTATTTCCTAGGTGATTTTCCGGGACATAAGAACTATGACAGAGACGTGTTAGTGGTTTGCGATGAACCTGAGAAAGAAAATTCAGTTAACCAGTTGTTAGAGTATTTTGAAACGATATGGGAACAAGAAGACAGTGGTTATTTTCATGACAATAAAAAACTGGCAAATAGAAAATCTGTAAAGAACGCAGTTTTAGAACTGCAGAACGGCTATCAGAAATATTTTGAAGAGAATAAGGAAAGAATCTGCGATACCGATTACACGGACGAAACTTTTGAGACAGAAAAGATTGCATTAGTGTCAAATCCTATCCACACAGGTTCCAAGGAACCAGTAGTCTGGTATCAACTGGGAGAACTAATGAAAAATGCAAAAGAGCGCGTGAAAATTCATACACCATATATTATTTGCAATGATATGATGTATAATACATGGAAAGAGATTGCGGAGAGAGTTCCGGATTTTTCTATCATGACCAATTCGGTTGCCAACAATGGAAATCCGTTTGGTTCTGCTGATTATGCGAGAAACAGAAACAGAATTTTAAATACAGGAATTGATATCTGGGAGTATGAAGGCGGCTATTCTTACCACGGAAAAAGCATCCTGATTGATGATGATCTATCCGTAATCGGTTCCTTTAACATGGATATGAGAAGCACGTATCTGGATACGGAACTGATGCTTGTAATACGTAGCAAAGAGATTAATAAACAGTTGGAAGAAGGCATGATGGAATATGAAAGAGTGTCCCGACAGGTATTGGAAGATGGAACCTATCGTGATCCATATCATGTAGAGCCAATCGAATTAACAAAGAAACGTCAGAGAAAAATATTTTTGGTACAGCATCTGCTTGGATGGGCAAGGTATCTGTTTTAATAAGGAGGAAGGAAAACGTGTTTCAAATATTGATTGTAGAAGATGATAAAGAATTAAGCCAGCTATTCCAAAAAGTGCTTGAGAAGAATGGATATCAGGTCAAAAGTGCATCGGATGGAGCACTGGCATTAGAAATATTGGATAAAGAGTATATTGATCTGATCATTTCCGATATTATGATGCCGGTTATGGATGGTTATGAACTGGTGTCGGAACTCCGTTCAGCAGGATATCAGATACCGGTACTTATGATCACTGCGAAAGGTTCCTTTGATGATATGCGCCAGGGATTTCTTTCGGGAAGTGACGATTATATGGTAAAACCGGTAAATGTGAATGAAATGGTTTTAAGAGTTGGAGCACTGCTTCGCCGTGCACAGATACTGAATGAACACAAAATTGTGATCGGTTCAACAGAGTTTGATTATGATGCAATGACGGTTACAACTGATAAGGAAAGTCTTGTTTTGCCTAAAAAAGAATTCCTGCTTTTATATAAGCTTGCAGCTTCGCCAGGCAGAACATTTACAAAACAACAGTTGATGGATGAAGTATGGGGATACGAGACGGAGGCAGACCCACATACGATAGAGGTACATATAGGAAGAATCAGAGAGCGTTTTAAAGATAACCCTGATTTTGAAATCGTAACAATGCGTGGAATTGGATACAAGGTGGTGAAAAAATGATGGAACAAAAGAAAGAAAAAGGATTGCGGATCCGATCCTGTCTGACTGGTGCAATCTGGCTGGCACTTGTATTTTCAACAGTCATATCTGCTTTATTATTTGCTTTTTTGAATCATTTTTTTAATCTGCCGGGCAGCATACCTTTGCTTGGCTGGCTTTTGATTTTCAATACATTGATTGCAGGGCTGATCACTTCCTTTATCAATGCAAAGTTACTGGAACCAATTACCAGACTTAGTAAAGCAATGAAGGAAGTTTCTCAGGGAGATTTTGAACAGCATTTGGAAACGAACAGCCGTATAGCAGAAGTTGGAGAATCTTATCAAAGTTTTAACGTTATGACAAAAGAACTTCGTGCAACAGAGGTGCTGCAGATGGATTTTGTATCTGATGTTTCTCATGAGTTTAAGACCCCGATTAATGCCATTGAAGGATATACAATGCTGCTTCAGGGAGAAGAACTGTCTCCGGATCAAGAGGAATATGTAGAAAAAATCTTATTTAACACCCAAAGACTTTCCGGATTGGTTGGTAATATTTTGCTGTTATCCAAGTTAGAGAATCAGAATATACCAATGAAAAAAACAGAATATCGTCTGGATGAACAGATCCGCCAGGCATTTCTTTCATTGGAAACAAAATGGACAGAAAAAGAAATTGGTTTTCAGGTAGAATTGGAGGAAGTTAAATATACTGGGAATGAAGGACTTTTTATGCATATCTGGATAAATCTTTTGGATAATGCGATTAAGTTCAGCCCTTCAAAGGGGACAATTACGATGTTTCTGAAACAAGAACAGGATTCTGTTAAGTTCATTCTGGAAGATGAAGGACCAGGAATAGAGGATGATGTAAAATCCAGAATATTTGACAAGTTCTATCAGGTAGATGGCTCTCATAAAGCAGAAGGAAATGGCCTAGGTCTTGCACTTGTAAAACGGATTGTAGATAGTGCCGGAGGAACAATCAAAGCAGAAAACCGTGAATATGGTGGATGCAGATTTGTTGTAGAGCTTCCAATACAGAAAGATAAGGCCATATAAGTTTAAGAAAAACAGATAGAGGAGGAATTACATGACATTTTATCAGGAGTTGCAGTTAAATCAGGCAGGTTCTAAAAACCTGTTGAAAAAGAGTGAAACACTAAAAGAAAAATCATATCATATGTGGGTATATCTGGTGAAGATAGCTGCTACAATGGCATTTTGTTTTTGCTTTGTTAGCATTTTCAGTATCCTATTTGGAAATGAGAACAGCATTGTAGGTGTAGTAGTCTTATTATGTCTCATGGTGTTTAGAAATGCGGATCTGGGGATCCACACCGGACAATCTACGATGCTTTTGGCTTTGTTCTTTGTAATTATGACTGTATGTCCGCATTTAGCAAATCAGTTTTCACCGGTATTGGGAATGCTGTTAAATATTGCGGCACTGGCTGTGTTGATTCTGTTCGGATGCCATAATCCATTCATGTTTAATCAATCTACATTGGTTCTTGGGTATCTACTGCTATATGGTTATGATGTTACGGGAAAAAGCTATCAGATGCGATTAGTCGGAATGGCTTTAGGTGCAGCACTTACCTGCCTCGTATTTTATCGAAATCATAAAAACAGAACTTATAAAAGAAATCTGAAAGATCTGATACAAGAATTTGATATCACTTCTTCCAGAACAAAATGGCAGATATGTCAGATTTTATGCGTACCGATTGTCCTTTGCATTGCAGAACTTTGTAATATGCCACGTGCAATGTGGGCTGGTATTGCGGCCATGTCCACGATTTTGCCGTTTATGGAAGATATGCACTACAGAGTCCGTAAAAGGATTGTCGGAAATATTGCAGGTGTTATATGTTTTACAGTATTATATTTTCTGCTTCCTTCGTCAATCTATGCATATATAGGAATTCTTGGTGGAATCGGTGTAGGATTTTCAGCACAATATGGCTGGCAGGCAGTATTTAACACATTTGGTGCTTTAGCCATTGCTACAGAGACTTATGGACTACAAGGAGCGGTTAGTCTTAGAGTGATTCAAAATGTTTTTGGTGTTGTGTTTGCTTTAGCATTTTGTGTTATATTTTATTGGTTTATGTCTAAAAAAAAGGAAAGTAAGGTGACCGTACATGCAGAGTGAAGTGAATCAGGAAGAAAATTTGAATAGAATTATTACGGTTCCTAATCTTCTTTCTTTTTTTCGGCTTTGTCTGATTCCGGTAATTATATGGAGTTATTGTGTAAAGAAAAATCCTCTGTTAGCTGGTGAAATCTTATTGCTGTCTGAGCTTCCCGATATGTTCTGGTAAAGACTTGGACCATGGCAGAAGCTCTGTTAGAAAATCAGTTTTTTTATCCTCCACATGTTTAGGGATTTCTCTGAGCAGATGTCGAACTTTCCTATTATATAAGAAAATTCCACATAGCCGCTGATGATAATGAGCTACATATCTTCCCGGATTTTTCTCAGCACCGAGCAGACTTCCAGTTCAAGTTCTTCCCCCAGGATCCTACCTTCCATCCTTTCTTTTCTGTCATACCCTGCTGTAAGTATAGCATAGACTTTTGTTTCCGACATTAAAAATTCCATCGACATCCGTTTCTGCACACGGTATAATAGGTATCATGTAAAGAAAAAGGAGGTTGTTTTCTTATGTTATCCTGCACCTACGAAGTAGTCGCCATCGATGGTGATTACGCGCATTTACGCCGCAATGACATCGAACCGGAGGACAATGAAATGAAACTGGTTGCCCGCGCACTGCTGCCGCCGGAAATTATGGAGGGCAGTATTTTGAAATACGAGATGCTGCAGTATGAAATCATTGGCTGATGCTGTTTTTCCGGCCGAGGTGTTTTCTCTCCCGCTCTTTCATGGCATCTCGGAAACCGGGCGGACGGCTCTTGTTTCGAGCGGGTGGCTGCGGACGTGTTCGTTTGAGAAAAACCAGACCATTTATCACATGGGTGACCGCGTGTCCGAACTGGGGATTGTGCTGTCCGGCAGCGTTTTCGTGGAGAATACGGATCTCTGGGGCAACCGCAGTATCTTAAGCAAGATCACCCCCGGCCAGGTATTTGCCGAAACGTATGCCTTCTGTCGGGAGCCGATGATGGTGAATGTCACGGCAGCCGAAGCCTCGACGGTTCTCTTTTTCAATCTTCGAAACCTCGACCAGACCGCCGATGGTGATGATGCATGGCTGTCCCAGCTTCGCAGTAACATGCTCCGCATCTCCATGCAGAAAAATCTTACCCTCTCCAACCGCATTTTCTGCACTACACCAAAGACGATCCGCGAGCGCGTGCTGGTCTACCTCGCCGCGCAGTCTGCCAAAACCAGCGCCGACACCTTTACGATCCCCTTCGACCGCCAGGGCCTCGCCGACTACCTGAACCTCGACCGGAGCGCCCTCTCCAAAGAACTCGGAAAAATGCAGAAAGAGGGAATCCTCGAATTTCATAAAAACAAATTTACGCTGCGTCATCCGTCTCTCTAGGCGGTACCGCAGCGTAAATTTTTTACCGTTTCATCGTTTCAAATGCTTATTTTTCATAAACGAATATACACAAAAAGTATTTTTCCGTGGTTATAACCACATACTTTTCCTGTTATATCCGATATTCTGTACGTGTAAATTATGAAACTCCGCGCAGATCTGTTTTTCCCTCTGCGCTTAACCCCTCGGAAATACCCTACAGGAGGAACTATTTTATGGAACAGAACATGTTTTGCTACCAGTGTCAGGAAACTGCCGGCTGCTCCGGCTGTACAAAATCCGGTGTCTGTGGAAAGCGCCCGGAGACAGCGGCGCTGCAGGATCTGCTGATCTGGACGACGAAAGGACTTTCCGCCGTGACGACACAGCTCCGCCGCGAAGGAAAAACCGTCGATGCCAGCGTCAATCATCTCATCACCGAAAACCTGTTTACGACCATCACAAACGTGAACTTTGATGATGATACGATCCGCGCACGAATTGAGGCAACGCTTGAGACCAAAGCGCTTCTCGCTCAGCTTGCCGACTGCTCCGCTCTGCCGGAAGCCGCCCTCTGGAACGGCACAACCGATGAGTTTGCCGCAAAAGCAGTAACCGTCGGCGTACTTTCCACGGAAAATGAGGACATCCGCTCTTTACGCGAGCTCATCACCTACGGTCTGAAAGGACTTGCCGCGTACACCAGCCATGCCAATGTTCTCTTAAAAGAAAACGAGGAAATCGATGCCTTCCTGCAGCGTGCTCTCGCCGCAACGCTCGACGATTCCCTCTCCGCAGAGGAACTGACGGCACTCGCACTCGAGACCGGCTCCTACGGCGTGCAGGGAATGGCACTGCTCGATGAGGCCAATACTTCCGCTTACGGCAATCCGGAGATCACCACCGTCGATCTCAGTGTCGGCACCCGCCCGGGTATTCTCGTCTCCGGTCATGATCTGCGCGACCTCGAGATGCTGCTCGAGCAGACCGTGAACACCGGCATCGATGTTTACACCCACTCCGAAATGCTGCCTGCACACTACTATCCGGCGTTCAAAAAATATGAACATTTTAAGGGAAATTATGGTAACGCCTGGTGGAAGCAGAAAGAAGAATTTGAAGCCTTCAACGGCCCGATTCTGATGACGACGAACTGTATCGTGCCGCCGAAGGACAGCTACAAAAACCGTATTTACACAACCGGAGCGGTTCGTTATCCGGGATGCCCGCACATCGACGGCGTCATCGGTGAGACAAAAGATTTCTCTCTGCTCATCGAACAGGCAAAGCACTGCGCACCGCCGACGGAACTCGAGCAGGGAACCATTGTCGGAGGCTTCGCCCATGCACAGGTACTCGCCCTGGCAGACCAGATCGTCGATGCCGTGAAATCCGGCGCGATCAAAAAATTCGTTGTCATGGCTGGATGTGACGGCCGTGCAAAGAGCCGCAGCTATTACTCTGATTTTGCACAGGCACTGCCGAAAGACACCGTGATTCTGACCGCCGGCTGTGCAAAATACAAATACAACAAGCTGAACCTCGGCGACATCAACGGCATTCCGCGCGTCCTCGATGCCGGCCAGTGCAATGATTCCTACTCTCTTGCCGTGATTGCACTGAAATTAAAGGAGGTCTTCGGCCTCGACGATATCAACGATCTGCCGATCATCTACAATATTTCCTGGTACGAGCAGAAAGCTGTGATTGTTCTTCTGGCACTGCTGTCTCTCGGTGTCAAGAACATCCACCTCGGCCCGACACTCCCGGCATTTTTAAGCCCAAATGTTGCAGCTCTTCTCGTTGAAAACTTCGGCATCGCCGGAATCGATACCGTTGAAAACGATATGGAATTGTTTTTCGGGAAATAAAGAAAACCCCTTGCTTTCTTTCATTTTTCCACGTATACTGTATATGTTCAGACAAAAATATCTTTGAATTTGGGCATATCAGAAAACGGACCGCAGATTCCATTTCTATACACGCCCGACACTGATGAGTCATCTCATCTTAATCACACATTTTTAGAACGTGCCTGGGAATTTTTTCAGACACGTTCTCATTCTATCACGGAGATTTATGAACTATGAGCATCATGAAAAATATCAATAAAGCCAAGGTTATGGTCTTAAAAGATCAGGTTTCCTACCAGGAAGGCCAGATCGTCAGCAAAACACTGGTACAGAATGAATCCGTCAGCATCACCTTATTTGCCTTCGACAAAGGCGAAGAAATCAGCACCCACGAGTCCGGCGGCGACGCCTTCGTCACCTGCCTCGACGGAACCGGTGAAATCACCATCGACGGCGTAAAATACGAACTCCACGAAGGCGAATCCATCGTCATGCCGGCAAAACATCCGCATGCAGTGTATGGCAAAGAGCAGTATAAGATGCTTCTGGTAGTGGTATTCTAACGTATCCTTTTTGAACCAATTATTGATATGCCTGGCAATAGGGCAGCATGTCTCAGGATTTCCTGTGGTATGCTGCCTTGCTTTTTTATTTAATTCTTTTTTAAGCTATAAATGAGCAAATCCAAAATATTGCACAAAAGAAAG
>NZ_QUHK01000039.1:0-16261 GCF_003479665.1 Blautia sp. AF14-40 | reverse complement strand
TAAGAAAAAATCTTCTCTTATCGTGTTGAACAAAAGTTTCCGTTGTACGAATGAGATATTAAATTTTAGCTTAAAATTCATAGAACAAAGTCCACAGATAAAAAGTTTTAATCGGAAAGGGGATAGCCCGGAAGTATTTATTGCGGATAATTCCGAAGTCTTTATTGACAAGATTGTTGAAGAGGTAAAATCATGCCAAGAAAAAGGATTACAGTCAATAGGATTAATTTGTAAAACTGAAAATAATTCCATCTGCTTGTATAACAAAATAAAGCACAAACTAGATATACAAATAATCAGAAATGGAAGTGCAGCAGAGTTACAAGGTGTATTCATTATACCAGTATATATGTCAAAGGGGTTGGAATTTGATGCCGTCTTAATTTGTGATGCAGACAATCAAAACTACTATGATGAAGATGATAAAAATCTCTTATACGTTGCCTGTACCAGAGCACTCCATAGACTTAGCTTATTTTGTGAAAAAGAAGTTAGCCCATTGATATATGCAACTTCTAAACATACAAAACTAGCGCAGACAGAATAGGTCATGAAAACACATGGATAAGTTAATAATAATTCGGACAGATAATCAGAACAACTTATATGAACAAATTATATCGTTAATAACTGCCAATCAAGCTAAAATGGAAACCATGTCTTTTGGTGTTTTTCCTACACTCTTTTTTCCGGGACTGGAAATAAGGCAGCACCAACGCCGGGTATTTAGGGACGGGGAGGAAATAAACCTTACCCGCCTTGAATACAGTACCCTTGTATTCCTTGCTTCCAATCCCGGCAATGTCCTCACACAAGAACAGATTTTTGAAGCCGTTTGGAACATGGATAGCGATAGCTGCCATTCAAGTGTTGTCAACGTGATTTACAACCTACGGAAAAAGATAGAGCCGGACAGCAAAAACCCCACCTACATAAAGACCGTTTTAGGCATAGGCTACAAGTTTGCTTCCGGGGAATGACAACCGAATAACCGCCGCCCTTTTTGGCAGTCAGTAAACAGGAAATCAGAAAAAGGTTTCCTGTTTTTTTGCGCCCGTTTTTGTCAAATACTGTTACGAAAACACGAAAAGATTTTCCGGGGGACTTTGCCATATTTTTCTTCCAGTGCGTAGTAATAATGACGGGAAAAATATTGCCGCAAAGTTGGCAGAAGCCCCGCCCTCTCCGTCGAGGGTATCAGCAGAAGCCTACACAGCGGAATCCGTCACTTTCTTAGAGCAAGATTCTACCGCAGTACCAAATTTCGCTTATCGCTCATTTTGTCCTTGCGGGAATCTTGTTGGGGAGTGCCTTCCCCAAACCCTGCTATGGCGGCTAAAGCCGCTTGAAAAATTCCCGCAAATTCTTTTCGGATTATTTCAAAAACAGTTCCGCTACACACCCCGTTTTTCTCCTATTAGTGAGAGGACACCACGCACAGAAAGGAGGTCAACCACCTATGAAACGATATAACACGCCCCACCGCAGCAGGGTAGTCAAGACCCGGCTGACCGATGAAGAATACGCCGACTTTACCGCCCGGCTTGCCCCTTATGGTATGAGCCAGTCCGAATTTATCCGGCAAGCCATTACACGGGCAACCATACGCCCCATTGTTACCGTTTCCCCGGTCAATGATGAATTGCTTGCCGCTGTCGGGAAGCTGACCGCCGAATACGGCAGGATCGGCGGCAACCTCAATCAGATTGCCCGGTATCTGAACGAATACGGTGTGCCGTACAACGCCCTGTCCGGCGAAGTCCGAGTCGCCATTTCCGACCTTGCAGCCTTGAAGTTTGAAGTCTTGCAGAAAGTAGGTGAAGCCGTTGGCAACATTCAAACATATCAGCTCTAAAAATGCCGACTACGGGGCAGCCGAGCAGTACCTTACCTTTGAGCATGACGAGTTTACCATGAAGCCTACCCTTGATGAAAACGGGCGGCTTGTCCCCCGTGAGGACTACCGCCTTGCCACGCTGAACTGCGGCGATGAAGATTTTGCCGTAGCCTGTATGCGCTCCAATCTCCGCTATGGCAAAAACCAAAAACGGGAAGATGTGAAGTCCCACCACTATATCATCAGCTTCGACCCACGGGACGGAACGGACAACGGCTTGACCGTTGATAAGGCACAATCGCTGGGCGAGGAATTTTGCAAAGAGCATTTCCCCGGACACCAAGCCATTGTCTGCACCCACCCGGACGGACACAATCACTCTGGCAACATTCATGTGCATATCGTCATAAACAGCTTGCGGATTGAAGCTGTCCCGCTTCTGCCCTACATGGACAGACCAGCGGACACGAAATGCGGCATGAAGCACCGCTGCACAGACGCAGCTATGGAATATTTCAAGTCCGAAGTCATGGAGATGTGCCACCGGGAAAATCTGTATCAGATTGACCTCTTGCATGGCAGTAAGAACCGAGTGACCGAGCGTGAATACTGGGCGCAGAAGAAAGGGCAGCTTGCCCTTGATAAAGCCAATGCCCCGATGATAGCGGACGGTATCACGCCCCGGCAAACCAAGTTTGAAACCGACAAGGCGAAGCTGCGGCAGACCATACGCAACACCCTTGACCGGGCAAGCACCTTTGACGAATTTTCAGCTTTGCTTTTGCAGTCGGGAATCTCCGTCAAGGAGAGCCGGGGGCGGCTGTCCTATCTCACGCCGGACAGAACCAAGCCCATTACCGCCCGGAAGCTGGGGGATGATTTTGACCGTACCGCCGTCCTTGCCCTTTTGGAGCAGAACGCCCACAGAGCCGCCGAACAGACCACACCCATACCCGAATACCCCGGTAGCATGACGGGGCATTTGCAGAGGGAAAAATCCGCCAAAATCGCCCCGAAACAGGACGGTTTACAGCGCATGGTTGACCGGGAAACGAAACGAGCCGAGGGCAAGGGCGTAGGCTATGACCGCTGGGCTTCCCTGCACAATCTCAAACAGATGGCGGCTACCCACAACTTTCTCATGGAGAACGGATTGCTTGACCTTGACAAGCTGGACGCAGCCGTGGAGAGCAGCCGGAAAGCCCTTTCCGAAGCAAGGGAAAGTCTGCGGGGCATTGAGCAGACCATAGCCGACAAGAAAAATCTGCGAAAGGTTGTCAGCGATTACCGCCGAACCCGCCCGACTATTGAGGAACACAAGAAGCTGAAAGGCAAAAAGACAGAAACCTACTACCGGGCAAATGAAGCAGATTTCATCATCTATGAAGCCACCCTGCGCCAGCTAAAGGTGCTTGCACCGGGAAAGAAGCTGCCTGCCATTTCCAAGCTGAATACGGAGATTGAAGCCCTCATTTCCGAGAAAAACGCAGCTTACAACACCTACCGCACCGCCAAAGCCGAGCATGAGCAGCTTGCCACCGCCAAGCGGAACACCGAGCAGATACTACACGGCACACCGAGCCGTCAGAAAAAGCACGAACAGGAGCGTTAAAAACCGACCCGAAATGATACCGAAACCATACAAAAGGCTGGGGGTATAGCTTACCCTACCCGCAACACACCCACCCTTGCAAACGGGGCTTACAGGGCAGATTTTTCCCGAAAATGACACCGGGAACATACAGATTTTGCCCCTGTCCCCTCATACCCGACCAAACCGAAGAAAGGAGCGTTTTTTCATGCCGAGAATGAGCAAGAAGCGGCGGCTGGAATGGGCGTTCTTCCTCAATGAGCGAAACCGCATTACTTTCAATGCCCTTTGCCGGGGCTGTACCCATGACTGCAAGCAGAGTTTTAGGGCTATCGTGGTACTCTGCCCCCGGTATTACTCAAAGAGATGGAAAGCCCGCCCCGCAGATAAGGAGAACCAAGATTATGTCAGATAACCGCAAATATTATTACCTCAAACTGAAAGAAAGCTATTTTGACGATGACGCTATCGTGCTGCTGGAAAGTATGCAGGACGGTATGCTGTATTCCAATATCCTCTTGAAGCTGTACTTAAAATCGCTGAAATACGGCGGCACTTTGCAGCTTGACGAGAATATCCCCTACACCGCCCAAATGATAGCCACCATTACCCGCCAGCAGGTCGGCACAGTTGAACGGGCTTTGCAAATCTTTATGAAGCTGGGGCTTGTCGAACCGCTGGACAACGGGGCTTTGTATATGAGCAATATCGAGCTTTTCATCGGTCAGTCCTCTACCGAGGGGGAGCGCAAGCGCAGGGCAAGAATGAAGATTTCAGAGCAAAAACGGCTTAGTGGACAAGTGTCCGAAGCAAAAGCGGACATTTGTCCACCAGAGATAGAGATAAAGAAAGAGATAGATATAGAGATAGAAAAAGAGAGAGAGTCAGAACCAGGACGAGCCGCTCCCGCTGCTTACGGCAGATACAAAAATGTGATTTTGACAGATACGGAGCTTTCCGAACTGCAAGCAGAACTGCCCGACAAGTGGGAGTATTACATTGACCGGCTATCCGGCTATATCGCTTCCACTGGGAGGAAATACAAGAACCATGCAGCCACTATCCGCAGATGGGTGGCTGACGATACCGCTAAAGCTGCCCCGAAAAGGGGCATACCCGATTACAGCTACAAGGAGGGAGAAAGTCTATGAAACCAGCTTTTGAAGATATGAATTTACAGATACCAGCAGTCACCGCCGAGCCGGAGGACTACACAGGTGAGGACGGTCTGCTCTACTGCGGCAAGTGCCGGACACCGAAAGAAGCCTATTTCCCGGCTGATAAGGCTACCCTGTTTGGGCGTGACCGACATCCGGCTGAATGTGACTGCCAGCGGGCGCAGCGCATGGAGCGTGAAGCCGCCGAACAGCAGCGAAAGCACCGGGACAAGGTGGAAGAACTGAAACGCCGGGGCTTTACCGACCCGGCTATGCGGGAATGGACTTTTGCCAATGACAACGGCAGAAACCCGCAGATGAAAACCGCCCATTTCTATGTGGAACATTGGGAGGACATGAAAGCCGGGAACATCGGCTATCTGCTTTGGGGCAGCGTCGGCACAGGCAAAAGCTACCTTGCCGGATGTATCGCAAACGCCCTCATGGAGAAAGAAATCTCCGTCCGCATGACGAACTTTGCCCTTATTCTTAATGACCTTGCAGCCACTTTTGAGGGCAAGAACGAATATATTTCCAACCTCTGCCGCTATCCGCTGCTTATCCTTGATGATTTTGGAATGGAGCGTGGCACAGAGTATGGCTTAGAGCAGGTCTACAATGTGATTGACAGCCGATACCGAAGCGGCAAGCCGCTGATCGTCACGACCAACCTCACGCTTACCGAGTTGCAGAACCCGCAGGACACGCCCCACGCCCGGATTTATGACCGACTGCTTGAAATGTGCGCCCCTGTCTGCTTCTCCGGCGAGAACTTCCGCAGGGAGAGCGCACAAAACAAGCTGAACCGCTTAAAGCAACTGATGAACGATTGAAAGGAGTTCGCCTATGACCGATAAAAAAGAGCATATCAGACACAGCATGAAAAGCACCGCACCCGCCGATTGCGTGACGGAAATCCGTATAGGGAACTCTGTTCTTGTCGTGTCCGGCTTTTTCAAGCAGGGCGCAAAGGAAACCGCCGCCGACAAAATGGCTAAGGTGCTGGAAGCGGAAGCTGCTACAAAATGAGGGCATGGAAAAGCGGTCATGCCCGGAAACATGACCGCTGAATGGATAAGTTAAATTTTAGTTTGTTTCTTGCAGCCGTTCGTACAGCTGACTGTCAATTTTATAAATTCCCTGATAAGGCTGTTCGATATAGTGTTTTCCGTTTTCCTCATAGGCAAAAATGGTACTTGTTCCTGTTTCAAACTGAAAATCAATCTTGATATAACTTTCAGTCTGCGGAAAATCTTGAACACTTTGCTTACTGGTTGGTTCAGAACTGGAAATGTCAGAAATTATTTCACTTATCCAAGCTGTGTCTGAATGATTTGTGGTGTTTTCCCCAACAGTTACATCAACAGATGTAATGTCGCTTGTTTGGGGCAACTGAATGGGAGCAGCTTTTTTCCCACACGCAACTAAAGTTAAAATGCAAGTCAGACATAAAAACAAAGAAATATATTTTTTCATAAGCCTTTTACCTCGCTAATTCAATTTTTGCCATTATAACACAGCAGAATGAAATGGACTATCAAATAAAAGTAAAATATTTATGAAGTTGAATCTGCGTGATAACCCTAACACAAAAAAACGTCATTTTGACGGGCGGTAAAGAAGCACTTTTACACTTTGCCGCTATACAAGCCGCCCCGCTGTATGGTACAATCGAAGTACGGAATAGTGGGGCTGGCTGTCGGAAACGGAGGAAACCATGTTAAGACAGACAACCCAAAACCTTATTACCGCCCTTTATCCGAGATTATCCCATGAAGATGAACTGCAAGGGGAAAGCAACTCTATATCCAACCAAAAGCGCATTTTGGAAACCTACGCCAAGCAGAACGGCTTTACCAATCTCTGCTGGTACACAGATGACGGTTATAGTGGTGCGAACTTCCAAAGACCCGGATTTCAAGCCATGCTTGCAGACATTGAAGCCGGGAAAGTCGGCACAGTCATCGTCAAGGATATGTCCCGTTTAGGGCGAAATTATCTTCAAGTGGGAATGTATACAGAAATGCTTTTCCCGCAGAAAGGCGTCCGCTTTATCGCTATCAATGACGGAGTGGACAGCGCAATGGGCGACAACGATTTTACCCCGCTGCGTAATCTTTTCAACGAATGGATGGTGAGAGATACGAGCAAAAAAATCAAGGCAGTTAAGAAAGCAAAAGGCATGAGCGGTAAGCCTGTTACCAGCAAGCCCGTGTACGGCTACCTCATGGACGAGGACGAAAATTTCATCATTGACGAGGAAGCCGCCCCGGTAGTCAAGCAGATTTACCAGCTTTGCCTTGCCGGGAACGGTCCGACCAAGATAGCCCGTATGCTGACCGAGCAGGAAATCCCCACGCCGGGAACGCTGGAATACCAGCGCACAGGCAGCATACGCCGCTACCACCCCGGCTATGAATGTAAGTGGGCGACCAATACCGTTGTTCATCTGTTGGAAAACCGGGAATACACAGGCTGTCTTGTGAACTTCAAGACGGAAAAACCGTCCTACAAGATGAAGCACAGCATAGACAACCCCATTGAGAAACAGGCGATTTTCGAGAACCACCATGAGCCAATCATCGACTTGCAGACATGGGAACGGGTGCAGGAGTTACGCAAGCAGCGCAAACGCCCCAACCGCTACGATGATGTGGGCTTGTTCTCCGGCTTGCTGTTCTGCGCCGACTGCGGTCATGTGATGTACCAGCAGCGGTATCAGACCGACAAGAGAAAGCAGGATTGCTACATCTGCGGCAGCTATAAGAAGCGCACCGCCGACTGTACGGCGCACTTCATCCGAACCGACCTTTTGACGGCGGGTGTGCTGGACAATCTGCGGAAAGTGACCGCCTATGCACAGAAGCATGAAGCCCGGTTCGTGAAGCTGCTTATCCAGCAGAATGAAATGGGCGGCAAGCGGAAACAGGCGGCAGCCACGAAGCAGCTTGAACAGGTGCAGAGCCGCATTGCAGAACTTTCCCGCTATATCAAACGTCTGTATGAGGACAATGTAAACGGGAAAATCAATGACGAGCGTTTTATGGAAATGTCCGCAGACTACGAAGCCGAGCAGCGGGAACTGAAGGAGAAAGCCGCCGCATTGCAGGGCGAACTGGACAAGGCACAGGAAGCCACGGTAAACGCTGAAAAGTTTATGAACGTTGTCCGCAAGTACCTTTCTATCGAGGAACTGACACACACCCTCTTGCGTGAAATGGTGGAGAAAATCGTTGTCTATGAATGTGAGTATGACGAGAACGAAGTACGCCACCAGCGCATTGATATTTATTATAGCTTTGTCGGCAAGATTGACTTGCCCGAAGAATAAGCCCGACCTATCCGACACCCTGCGCAAGTGCCGGATAGGAACGGCAAAATTTTTAACACTTCTATTACTTCTTTATAACACATAAGCAAAATCACAGGGCATTAAGCAGCTTATGGCGGGCGGCGGTGTTGCCCTTATCGGCACTATCCTTGTACCGCTTCTTTCCGGTCTGTTCGGATAAGTTTACGGAGGGTAGCCTATGGAGAGCATACTTGACGCGATTAACGAATGGATAAAAGAAATCCTTATCGGCGCGATAAACGGTAATCTGTCAACGATGTTCGGGGACGTAAACGAAAAAGTAGGCACCATTGCAGCGGAGGTAGGCAAGACCCCACAGGGGTGGAACGCGAACATTTTCAACATGATACAAAATCTGTCGGAAAATGTGATTGTACCCATTGCGGGGCTTGTCATTACCTATGTCCTCTGTTATGAGCTTATCAGCATGGTAACGGAAAAAAACAATATGCACGACGTTGACACGTTCATGTTCTTTAAGTGGTTTTTCAAAGCCTTTGTTGCCGTTTTCTTGGTAACGCACACCTTTGATATTACTATGGCGGTGTTTGATATGGCGCAGCATATTGTGTCCGGCGCGGCGGGGGTAATCGGCGGCGATACGAATATCGACGTAACCGAAGCCCTTGCCGCCATGCAGGAGGGACTAAAAGATATGGAAATCCCCGAACTACTGTTACTTGTCATGGAAACGAGCCTTGTAAGCCTTTGTATGAAAATCATGTCCGTACTGATAACCGTTATCCTCTACGGCAGAATGATTGAGATATCCGCCTACTGTTCCGTTTCCCCTATCCCTTTTGCCACCATGACAAACCGGGAATGGGGACAGATTGGGAACAACTACCTAAAGGGGCTGTTTGCACTTGGTTTTCAAGGCTTCCTCATTATGATATGCGTCGGCATTTATGCGGTTTTGGTAGGCGAAATGGTCTTAGCGGACAACCTGCACAGCGCGATTTTTTCCCTTGCAGCCTATACCGTTATCCTCTGTTTCTCCCTGTTCAAATCCGGCGCACTGGCAAAATCTATATTCAACGCCCACTAAGGGCAGAAAGGAGGTTTTTTCTTGGCGTATGTACCTGTACCCAAAGACCTATCCAAAGTCAAAACAAAAGTCGCTTTCAATCTGACAAAGCGGCAAATCCTTTGTTTTTCAGTGGCACTTCTTATGGGACTGCCACTTTTCTTTTTGTTCAAAGACAGCGCAGGGACGAGCCTTGCGGCAATGGCAATGATTGTCGTCATGCTTCCCTGCTTTTTGGTTGCCATGTATGAAAAGCATGGGCAGCCCCTTGAAGTGGTTGTAAAGAACATCATTCAGACAAAATTGACCCGCCCCAAAGTGCGACCGTATCAGACGGAAAACCTGTATGCACTCTTGGAGAAACAGCGGGCATTAGAAAAGGAGGTATCAGCGATTGTCAAAAGGACAGACAAAAAAGACGCGGGAAGCCGCAGGAAACAGGCGTAAGCTGACCCGCGCGGAAAAGAAACAGATAGCGGCGGTTATCCGGCAGGCAAAGGGGGACGGCAAAGCCCACACCGCACAGCAGACCATTCCCTACCTTGCCATGTACCCGGACGGTATCTGCAAAGTGGCACAGCGGAAATAGTCAAAGAGCATTGCCTTTGAGGACATCAACTATCAGCTTGCACAGGCAGACGATAAGACCGCCATTTTTGAAAACTGGTGCGATTTTCTCAACTACTTTGACGCAAGCGTGAACGTGCAGCTTTCTTTCATCAATCAAGGCTCACAGCAGGAACAGGCAGCGCTGGCAATCCATATCCCGCTGCAAAATGACGATTTTAACTCTATCCGCACTGAGTATTCCGATATGCTGAAATCGCAGCTTGCCAAAGGGAACAACGGGCTTGTCAAGCATAAGTACATCACATTTTCCATTGAAGCGGACAATCCGGCGGCAGCAAGGGCGCGGCTTTCCCGTATTGAAACAGACGTACTCAATAATTTTAAGGTGCTTGGGGTATCGGCGCACCCCTTATCCGGCTATGAACGCCTAAAGGTGCTGCATGGGGTATTCCACCCGGCAGGCGAGCCGTTCTCATTCTCTTATGACTGGCTGACCCCGACGGGGCTTACCACAAAGGACTTTATCGCCCCGTCCTCTTTCAAGTTCGGGGAGGGACGCTACTTTGCTATGGGGAAAAAGACGGGGGCGGTATCGTTCCTTGAAATCCTTGCCCCGGAGTTAAACGACCGTATCTTAGCGGATATGTTGGACTTGGAAACAGGCGTTATTGTCAATCTCCACATTAAAAGTATCGACCAGTCGGAAGCAATCAAGACCATTAAGCGCAAAATCACAGACCTTGACAAGATGAAGATTGAGGAACAGAAAAAAGCGGTTAGAAGCGGTTACGATATGGATATAATCCCGTCCGACCTTGCCACCTTTGGAAATGAAGCAAAGAACCTGTTGCAGGATTTACAGAGCCGCAACGAGCGAATGTTTCTTCTCACGTTCCTTGTGGTAAACATGACAGACACGAAGCGGAAACTGGAAAATGACATTTTCGCGGCGGCGGGCATTGCACAGAAATACAACTGCGCCCTGACCCGTCTTGACTATCAGCAGGAAGCGGGGCTGATGTCCTCTATCCCTTTGGGGGAGAACCTTATCCCGATACAACGTGGACTTACCACATCAAGCACCGCTATTTTTATCCCGTTCATCACGCAGGAGCTATTTCAGACCGGGTCTGCCCTGTATTATGGGCTGAACGCTTTAAGCAACAACATGATACTCTGCGACCGCAAGCAGCTTAAAAACCCGAATGGGCTTATCTTGGGAACACCGGGCAGCGGAAAATCCTTTGCGGCAAAGCGGGAAATCACAAACGCCTTTCTCATTACTGACGATGATATTTTTATCTGCGACCCGGAAGCCGAGTATTTTGCCCTTGTCAAGCGGCTTGGCGGGCAAGTGATACGCTTATCCCCGACCGGGAAAGGCATGGACGGCAAGCCCCAGTATGTGAACCCTATGGATATGAACCTTAATTACAGCGAGGACGACAGCCCCCTTGCACTGAAAAGTGATTTTATCCTGTCCCTCTGCGAGCTTGTCATTGGCGGCAAGGAGGGCTTGCAGCCCGTTGATAAGACCGTCATTGACCGCGCCGTAAGGAATGTGTACCGGGACTACCTTGCTGACCCCGACCCGGCAAAAATGCCTATCTTGGGCGACCTTTACGACGAGCTGTTAAAACAGCCGGAGCCGGAAGCTGCCCGCATTGCAGCGGCATTGGAGCTGTATGTTTCCGGCAGTCTTAACGTATTCAACCACAGAACGAATGTGGAGCTTTCTAACCGCCTTGTCTGCTTTGACATTAAGCAGCTTGGGAAGCAGCTCAAAAAGTTAGGTATGCTCATTGTGCAAGACCAGATATGGAACCGCGTTACCATTAACCGGGCAGAAAAGAAATCTACCCGCTACTATATGGACGAATTTCACTTGCTCTTAAAAGAGGAACAGACCGCCGCTTACAGTGTGGAGATTTGGAAGCGTTTTAGAAAATGGGGAGGCATACCCACAGCTATCACGCAGAACATTAAGGACTTGCTTGCTTCCCGCGAGGTGGAAAATATCTTTGAAAACTCTGATTTTGTCCTCATGCTCAATCAGGCACAGGGCGACCGGGCTATCCTTGCAAAGCAGTTAAATATCAGCCCACAGCAGATGAAGTATGTAACCCACACCGAAGCAGGCGAGGGACTTATCTTTTATGGGAATGTGGTGCTTCCCTTTGTAGACCATTTCCCGAAAGATACCGAGCTTTACCGCATTATGACGACGAAGCCGGAGGAAGTGAGCAGCCTATGAAACAGTTAAAACCACGCGATAAAATCACGCAGAAAATGACCCGCGACGGTGCGGTGGAAATCAATGAAACACAGCAGACTGCCGAGCGTATCAGCAGCCGGGAAGCAGACAGCGACTTTTCACAGCCGGACACCGCTACCGCAGAGCGTGTCATGGAACACCTTGACGCAGCCCATACCCGAAAGGCAAGCAAAAAGGCAGTCAAGAAAGCACAGGAAGCGGCTGTTTTGCGTACTTCCACCTCACGCTTGCAGTTTACCGACGAGGAACGGGAAACGCCAAAACTGCAACCCTACATCAAAAAATCGGAAAAAGCAGCCGACAAACTGGACGCAGCAAAGGCAGCTCTCCCGAAGCAGAAGAAACTTGTAAAAGAGCGCACCTTTGAGGAAACCGCCGGAAAGGCAAAGACCCGTTTACGCTTTGAAGAACAGGAAAAGCCGATACCCGGCGGCAAAGCCCACAGTAACCCGTTATCCCACCCCGCGCAGGAAGCGGGTATTTTTGTTCACAACAAAATCCATAGCGTCGAGAAAGATAATTCCGGTGTGGAGGGCGCGCACAAATCGGAGGAACTTGCCGAGCGCGGCGCAAGGTACGGGACAAGAAAATTAAAACAGGGCTACCGCAGCCATAAGCTGAAACCCTACCGGGAAGCGGCAAAGGCAGAACAGGCAGCGTTTAAGGCAAACGTCAATTTTCAGTATCACAAAGCCTTGCAGGAGAACCCGCAGCTTACAAGCAATCCCTTTTCACGGTTCATGCAGAAACAGAAAATCAAACGCCAGTATGCAAAAACCGTAAAGAAAAGCGGCGCAGCCACCGCCAAAGCTGCCGCCGGAGCGTCCCAAACAGCAGCAAAGAAAGCGGCTGCCTTTGCAGGACGACACCCGGCAGGCGTGATAATCGCTATCGCCGCGCTGCTTCTGTTCATCATGGTATCCGTAGGGCTTTCCTCTTGTGGGGCAATGTTTTCCGGCAGCATGAACAGCGTGTTAGGGACTTCCTACACGTCCGAGGACAGCGACCTTGTGGCAACGGAACAGAGCTATGCTGCAATGGAAAATGAGCTGCAACAGGAAATTGACAATATCGAAAGCACCCACAGCGGCTATGATGAATACCGCTATGACCTTGATACTATCGGGCATAACCCCCACGAATTAGCGTCGTACTTGACTGCCCTTTTGCAGAGTTACACCCCGCAGAGCGCACAGGCAGAGCTAAAACGGCTGTTCGGCTTACAGTACACCTTGACGCTGACGGAAGAAATCGAGATACGCACCACCACCGACGAGGAGGGCAACGAGGAAGAATACGAATACCGTATCTTAAATGTGAAACTGACAAACAAGCCGATTGCTTCCCTTGCGGAAGAACTGCTGAACCCACAGCAGTTTGAAATGTTCAAGGTGTACTTACAGACACAGGGCAACAAACCGTTGATTTTTGGCGGCGGCTCTCCCGACGGAAGCCCGTCCGAGGATTTAAGCGGCGTGGAGTTTGTAAACGGCACACGTCCCGGAAACCCGGAGCTTATGGAGCTTGCAAAACAGCAGGTCGGAAACGTGGGCGGCTACCCTTACTGGTCTTGGTACGGCTTTAACAGCCGCGTGGAATGGTGCGCCTGCTTTGTGTCATGGTGCTACAATCAAGCCGGAAAAAGCGAACCCCGCTTTGCGGGCTGCGAATGGCAGGGCGTTCCTTGGTTCCAGTCAAGGGGACAATGGGGCGCACGCGGCTATGAGAATATCGCACCGGGCGACGCTATCTTTTTCGACTGGGATTTAGACGGCGTTGCCGACCATGTGGGGCTTGTGCTTGGCAGGGACGGAAGCCGCGTCTATACCGTTGAGGGCAATTCCGGCGACGCCTGCAAGATTAAAAGCTATGACCTCAACTATCAATGTATCAAAGGCTACGGGCTGATGAACTGGTAAGCAGCCCCGAAAAGAAAGGAGAATTTATTTTATGGCAAACAATAAAATCGACCGTATCAATAAGGAAATCGCAAAGACCCGCGAGAAAATCACAGAGTATCAGAACAAGTTAAAAGGACTGGAAGCGCAGAAAACCGAAGCGGAAAACCTTGAAATCGTGCAGCTTGTACGCGCTATGCGACTTACCCCGCAGGAATTAAATGCTATGCTGTCCGGCGGCGGTATTCCCGGCATGAACGCCGCACCCGCTACCGAAGCGGCAGACTACGAAGAACAGGAGGACAATGCAGATGAAAAATAAACTCAAACAGACCATGACTGCCCTTTGTGCCGCCCTTATCCTTATGGGCGGTTTTTCTGTCCCTGCCTATGCACAGGGAACAGCCGCAGAGCCACCCACAGAGGACGCGACCAACGACAGCAATGTAGTGGTGGAAGAACCGGAAACGCCGCCCCTTACCCCAAAGGGCAACGCAACACTGGTGGACGATTTCGGCGGCAATAAGCAGCTTATCACTGTTACCACCAAAGGCGGCAACTACTTTTATATCCTCATTGACCGGGCAGCCGAGGGGGAACAGACCGTACATTTCCTTAATCAAGTGGACGAAGCCGACCTTATGGCACTGACCGAAACCGGGGAAGCCACGAAAAAGCCGGAAGTCTGCAACTGTACGGAAAAATGCGAAGTCGGAAAGGTAAATACGTCCTGCCCGGTATGTGCAACTACTCTGACAGGCTGCACAGGCAAGGAACCCACGCCAACACCCACCGAGCAGCCGGAAGAACCCAAAGAAAAAGACGGCAATCCCGGCGCGGTGCTTGCCTTAGTCCTCTTTGTGCTGCTTGGTGGCGGCGCGGCGTTCTACTACTTTAAGTTTGTAAAACCGAAGCATAACGTGAAAGGAAGCACCGACCTTGAAGATTTTGACTTTGAGGATTACGACGAGGACGAGCCGGAAGCAGATACCGGGGAAGTTTCCAAAGAGGAAGAAACGGAGGACGAGGAAGTATGACCCTGTTTACCGACAATCCCTTTGAAAAGATGATGATACAGAAGCCGGACTATGGCAAACGGGAAAAATCCCCGCCGGAGCTTTCTTCCCCACGCTGCGCGGGCTGCCCTTACAAGGGGCAGTCCCCTTGTGTGGGGTACTGTATGAGAAAACTGGAAAACAAACGACAGACCGAACGATAAAAGGAGGAATTATCATTGATTTTAGTTATCGCAGAAAAGCCCAGTGTGGCACAGACAATCGCTGCCGTACTTGGGGCAAAGGAAAAGAAAGACGGATTTCTCACAGGAAGCGGCTATATCGTTTCTTGGTGCGTGGGACATTTGGTAGGTCTTCCCGAAGCTGCCGCCTACGGGGAGCAGTATAAAAAGTGGAGCTATGACAGCTTACCGATTTTGCCGCAGGAATGGAAGGACACCGTTGCTTCTGACAAGGAAAAGCAATTCAAGCCCTTAAAGGAACTTATGCACCGGGCAGACGTTTCCGAAGTCGTCAATGCCTGCGACGCGGGGCGCGAGGGAGAACTCATTTTCCGTTTTGTCTACGAAGTTGCCGGGTGCAGGAAGCCCACGCGCCGCTTGTGGATTTCCTCAATGGAAGAAGCTGCTATCAAAGAGGGCTTTTCTCATCTGAAGAACGGCGAAGCATACGACGCGCTCTTTGCTTCCGCATTATGCAGGGCAAAGGCTGACTGGCTAATCGGTATCAACGCCACCCGTCTTTTTTCTGTCCTTTACAACCATACCTTGAATGTGGGACGCGTACAGACCCCGACCTTAAAAATGCTTGTTGACCGGGACGCGGCGATTACCACGTTCAAGAAAGAAAAATACTATCATGTGCGCCTGTCCTTATCCGGCGCGGAAGCTGCAAGCGAAAAACTGTCTGACCGTTCCGAAGCTGACAGGCTGAAAGCTGCTTGTGAAGCGTCAAAAGCAGTCTGTACTTCCCTTGTGAAAGAGAAAAAGACCGCAGCCCCGCCGAAGCTCTTTGACCTTACTTCTTTGCAGAGGGAAGCAAACCGCCTGTTCGGATATACCGCAAAGCAGACCCTTGACCTTGCACAAGCCCTGTATGAAAAGCGTTTGCTTACTTATCCGAGAACCGACAGCGCATTTCTGACCGACGACATGGGCGACACAGCGGCGGGCATTATCAAGCTGCTTTGTGGGAAATTTTCTTTTATGGCGGGCATGGACTTTGCGCCGGAGCTTGCAAAAGTGCTGAACAGTAAAAAGGTATCAGACCACCATGCCATTATCCCGACTATGGAGCTTGCAAAGACCGACCTTGCCGCGCTGCCGGAAAGCGAAAGGAATATCCTTACCCTTGCCGGGGCGCGTCTGCTCATGGCGACCGCCGCAGTACATACCTTTGAAGCGGTTACGGCTACATTTGAATGTGCCGGACAGTCCTTTACCGCAAAGGGAAAAACAGTGCTGTACGACGGTTGGAAAGAGATTGACCGCCGTTACCGGGCAGCCTTAAAGAACAAGCCCGAAACGGACGACGCAGAC
>NZ_QUHK01000038.1:0-16268 GCF_003479665.1 Blautia sp. AF14-40 | reverse complement strand
AAAAACAGCGGCTACAACGATTACCGGGCAAAACGGGAGGAATACCGCCGCTTACAGACCGTCAAGGGCAATATCGACCAGATTTTACGCCGGGAACGCAAGCCTGTGAAAAGGCAGGAACAGGAGCGATAAAAACCACCCCAAAATGTACCCGAACCCATACAGAACAAGGGGGCTGCCCCGTACCCTATCCGCAATACCAAAGGATTTTTTAACGGGCTTACAGGGCAGAAAAACCCCGAAAATGATACCGAGATAATACAGAATTACCGCCGATACCGCCACACCAGCGGAAACGGCAGAAAGGAGCGCACCCATGCCAAGAATGAGCAAGAAACGGCGGCTGGAATGGTCTTTTTTCCTGCGGCAAGTAAAAATCGGGAATACCACCTGCGACCGTATCACATACAACGACCTCTGCCGGAGCTGTACCCATAGCTGCAAGCAGAGCTTCCGGGCGGTTATCATACTCTGCCCCCGCTACTACTCCAAACGCCGGAAAAAGGAGGACAGGGACAATGGCAGATAACCGCAAGTATTACTACCTCAAGCTGAAAGAGAACTTTTTTGACAGCGACTCCATTGTACTGCTGGAAGATATGAAAGACGGGATTTTATATTCCAATATTCTCTTGAAGCTGTACTTAAAATCGCTGAAAAACGGCGGGAAGTTGCAGCTTGACGAGCATATCCCCTACACAGCGCAGATGATAGCGACACTGACCCGCCACCAGATAGGGACAGTTGAGAGGGCTTTAGAGATTTTCCGGCAGTTGGGGCTTGTGGAGCAGCTTGACAGCGGGGCTTTCTATATGACCGACATTGAGCTGATGATAGGACAGTCCTCTACCGAAGCCGAGCGAAAACGGGCTGCAAGGCTGGAAAACAAGGCACTTTTACCGCCCCGGACAAAAGGCGGACATTTGTCCGACATTCGTCCACCAGAGAAAGAGATAGAGTTAGAGAAAGAGATAGAGATAGAAAAAGAGAGAGAGGGAGAAACGGGACACCCCGCCCCCGCCGCTTATGGCAGATACAACAATGTGATACTGACCGATACAGAGCTTTCCGGGCTGAAAACAGAGCTGCCCGACAAGTGGGAGTATTATATTGACCGGCTTTCCTGCCATATCGCTTCCACCGGGAAGCAGTACCACAGCCATGCAGCCACCATTTACAAGTGGGCGCAGGAGGACACTGCCAAAGGCAAGGCTGCCCCGAAACAGGGCATACCCGATTATTCATGCAAGGAGGGCGAGAGCTTATGAAAAACGAGATGGAAGCTATGATTACGGACATTACAGCCACTACCGCCGAAGCGGAGGACTACACAGGCGAGGACGGGCTTTTATACTGCGGCAAGTGCCATACGCCCAAAGAAGCCTACTTTGCAGAGGGAAAGACCTGTTTCGGGCGTGACCGCCACCCAACAGACTGCGACTGCCAGCGAGCAGCCCGTGAAAAGCAGCAAGCCGCCGAAAGCCGACAGAAGCACCTTGAAAAAGTGGAGGACTTGAAGCGCCGGGGCTTTACCGACCCCGCTATGCGGAACTGGACATTTGAGCATGACAACGGCAGAAACCCACAGACCGAAACTGCCCGCTTTTATGTGGAGAGCTGGGAAACCATGCAGGCTGAAAATATCGGCTACCTGTTTTGGGGCGGCGTGGGGACAGGAAAAAGCTACCTTGCCGCCTGTATCGCCAACGCCCTTATGGAGAAAGAGGTTGCCGTCTGTATGACAAACTTTGCAACCATACTCAATGACCTTGCCGCCAGCTTTGATGGCAGGAACGAATATATTTCCCGCCTTTGCAGCTACCCCCTGCTGATACTTGATGATTTTGGTATGGAGCGAGGAACAGAATACGGGCTGGAACAGGTTTATAGCGTGATTGACAGCCGTTACCGAAGCGGCAAGCCGCTGATCGCCACGACCAACCTCACGCTGGAGGAATTGCAGCACCCGCAGGACACGCCCCATGCCCGTATCTATGACAGGCTGACTTCCATGTGCGCCCCCGTTCGCTTCACGGGCAGCAATTTCCGAAAGGAAACCGCACAGGAAAAGCTGGAACGCTTAAAGCAACTGATGAAGCAGCGAAAGGAGAGCCTATGACAGAAACCAAACAGACAAGCACCACCAAAACAGACCGCCGCCCGGACTGTGTAACGGAAATCCGCATGGGCAACTCCGTCCTTACCGTTTCCGGCTTCTTCAAGCAGGGCGCAACCGACACCGCAGCCGACAAGATGATGAAAGTGCTGGAAGCGGAAGCTGCTACACAAAAAACGGCGATTTGACCGACCATAAAGAAGCAGATTTGACGCTTTTGCCGCTATACAGACAGCCGCCCCATGTGGTACAATCAAGGTACGGAATAGTGGGGCTGGCTGTCGGAAACGGAGGATTTTATGTTAAGACAGACCAACCAACACCCAATTACCGCCCTTTACCCAAGACTTTCCCATGAGGACGAGCTGCAAGGCGAGAGCAATTCCATTTCCAACCAGAAGCGTATTCTTGAGACCTATGCAAAGCAGAACGGCTTTTCCAATCTGCGCTGGTACACGGACGACGGTTATTCTGGTGCGAACTTTCAAAGACCCGGTTTTCAAGCCATGCTTGCGGACATTGAAGCCGGAAAAGTCGGGACAGTTATCGTAAAGGATATGTCGAGGTTAGGGCGAAACTACCTGCAAGTGGGAATGTACACGGAAATGGTTTTCCCACAGAAAGGCGTCCGCTTCATCGCTATCAATGACGGAGTGGACAGCGCACAGGGCGACAATGACTTTGCCCCGCTGCGGAATATCTTTAACGAATGGCTGGTGAGAGATACGAGCAAGAAAATCAAAGCAGTAAAACGCTCAAAAGGTATGAGTGGCAAGCCAATCACAAGCAAACCTGTGTATGGCTACCTCATGGACGAGGACGAAAATTTCATTATTGACGATGAAGCTGCACCCGTAGTTAAGCAGATATACAACCTCTGCCTTGCCGGGAACGGTCCGACCAAGATAGCCCGTATGCTCACAGAGCAGCAAATCCCCACGCCGGGGACGCTGGAATACCGCAGGACGGGCAGCACCCGCCGCTACCACCCCGGCTATGAGTGCAAGTGGGCGACCAATACCGTTGTGCATATCCTTGAAAACCGGGAATACACAGGCTGCCTGGTAAACTTCAAGACGGAAAAACTCTCTTACAAAGTCAAGCACAGCGTAGAAAACCCGGAGGAAAAGCAAGTGATTTTCGAGAACCACCACGAGCCTATCATAGACACCCAGACATGGGAACGGGTGCAGGAGCTTCGCAAGCAGCGCAAACGCCCCAACCGCTATGATGAAGTGGGCTTGTTCTCCGGCATACTGTTCTGTGCGGACTGCGGCAGCGTCATGTACCAGCAGCGATACCAGACGGACAAGCGCAAGCAGGACTGTTATATCTGCGGCAACTACAAGAAACGCACCCATGACTGTACGGCGCACTTCATCCGCACCGACCTTTTGACCGCTGGTGTACTCTCCAATCTGCGGAAAGTGACAAGCTATGCGGCAAAGCATGAAGCTCGGTTTATGAAGCTCTTGATTGAGCAGAACGAGGACGGGGGCAAGCGCAGGAACGCCGCCAAGAAAAAGGAGCTGGAAGCCACCGAGAAACGTATAGCCGAGTTATCCGCTATCTTCAAGCGGCTGTATGAGGACAGCGTGACCGGGCGCATATCAGACGAGCGTTTCACAGAGCTGTCGGCAGACTATGAAGCAGAACAACGGGAGCTGAAAGAAAGAGCCGCTGCTATCCAAGCGGAGCTTTCCAAAGCACAGGAAGCCACCGTGAACGCAGAAAAGTTTATGAATGTTGTTCGGCGGCATACCAGCTTTGAAGAACTTACCCCTACTCTGCTGCGGGAGTTTGTAGAGAAAATCGTTGTGCATGAGTGCAGCTATGACGAGAACAAGACCCGCAGACAGGACATTGAGATTTATTATTCTTTTGTTGGCAAAGTGGACTTGCCCGAATAACCGCCCGACCTATCCGACACAAGAGCTAAGTGCCGGATAGGAACGGCAAAATTTTTTACACTTCTATTACTTCTTTATCACACATCAGTAAAATCACAGGGCATTAAGCAGCTTATGGCTAAGTAGATGTAATCAAGAGAAGAAAGGAAAAGCACAATCCAGACGGAACCGGCGGTTGTGTCAAGAAATGTTTGTGAGTTAGCAAGAATTTTGATATAATGGGAACAGGAACCCCGAAACCGGGAGAAAGGCAGGAGGATAAATGCACATAAGCTATAAACCCCTCTGGCACACGCTGGTTGAGCGCAACATGAGGAAAGAGGACTTGCGGATTGCCGCCGGTCTTACCACAAATATGATTGCCAACATGGGTAAAGGCAAAAACATCAGCATGGAAACGCTGGTTCGTATCTGCGAAGCCCTGAATTGTGGCATTTTGGATGTAATTGAATTAGAGCAGGACAAAGACGCTGAAAAATTAAATTGACAAGGAAGGCGCTGCGAAATGGACAATAGAGAAAGAATTATCAGACTTTGGTTTGATATGTGGCTTGCAAAAAAAGATTTGGGTATATTTAATGTATTTTCTGATAATGCCGTATATATTGAAAGTTGGGGGCCAGAGTACCACGGCTCCAAGAAAATAAAACTTTGGTTTGAGGAATGGAATACCCGTGGAACTGTCTTGCAATGGGACATCAAGCAATTTTTCCATAAAGGCAATCAAACCATTGTTGAATGGTATTTCAAAAATAAGATGGACGCCGGTAACGTAGAAGCGTTTGATGGAATGTCACTGATAGAATGGACGCCAGATGGCAAGATTGCTCTCTTAAAAGAATTTGGTTGTAACGAAAATCGGTATGACCCTTATAAAGATGGCAATATACCACATTTCAGAGATGAAAATGCAAAGTGGTTTTAACTGGAAATTCAGTTGCCGGAGGTAATTATACGGAATGGATAATTGGTTTACCATTGAGCAAATAGACCGTGATACATTCTCTATTAGCGAATACAAGCACTGGGAAGAAACACATTGTTATCTATTATGTGGGGAAAAATATGCTATTCTCATTGATACAGGTTTAGGCGTTTCCAACATCAGAAAAATTGTGGACTCTCTGACAAAGCTGCCTGTTATGACAGTTACAACTCATGTTCATTGGGATCACATTGGCGGGCATAAGTATTTTGATAATATCGCCGTACATGAAGCGGAAAAGGACTGGCTATCGGTCAGGTTTCCGATACCATTGCAAGTTGTGAAGAATAATTTGACAAGGCTTCCTTGTGATTTTCCAAGAGATTTTGATATTAACGCTTATCAGATTTTTCAAGGTATCCCACAAAGAATTTTACACGATGGCGATTTTCTAAATTTAGGCGGGCGGGAAATTCAAGTTGTTCACACGCCGGGACATTCTCCCGGACATTGTTGCTTTTACGAACCAGAACGAAACTATTTGTATTCCGGGGATTTGATATACAAGGGAAGCCTGGACGCATTTTACCCAACTACCGACCCGAAGCTATTCTATCAATCTATAAGGCGAATACGGAAATACAATATAAAAAAAGTTCTGCCCGGACACCATCAGTTGGATATTCCCGTTTCTTTGATAGCCGATATTGAAGCCGGATTTGCACAATTAGAGAGAGCCGGAAAACTCAAACAGGGAAATGGATTGTTTAAGTTTCAGGATTTCCAAATTCATATATAATCAAAGCTGCCGTTGCAGGAACAACCATTCCCACAACGGCAGTTTTCATTTCCACGGCCTGCGCCGGAAGTTCATACCGGACTGTTTTATCAGCGGGGATTTCTTGAACAGTTTCTTCAAAAGGCTTCGTTCCTCTTGTGAGAGCCGCTTATATTTAAGCTGGAACGCCTTACAGAACATCTCCGTGAATTGCTGAACCCTGTCCCCCGGCGATTGCATGGCCTTTTGTACTTCCCGTATCAGTTCATCGGCGGGAGTGGTATCCGGCGCACTTTCATTGTCATTTTCGTGCGCCTTGCGTATGTCGTGGAGAATAACGTCCCATGTTTTGTGCGTCACATGGCAGAAGAAATCTTCTTCCTCTACCTGACAGGCTTCCAATATTTTGATTGCCCGGTCTGCCGTAGCTTCGGGATGTTCTTCCAGTATCATAGCCCGTAAAGCAGCCAGTGAGCTGTTTGTGTCATGGAAGTGCATGGTTGCTATCCCATCCACATAGATTTCTGCGTCTGCCAGCAGTTCCTTGAATTTTTCATGGGAGATAATCTCACACAGCAGCCGGTTGTTGAAGCGTTCACTTTTCAGCAGTTCCACGACTTCATCACTCAAATGCAGTTCTTCTATCGGTGTGTTTTCATATTTCCGATTGTTGGTAAGGCCGAGCAGATAGTCAACGGACACTTTATAGAAGTCTGCCAGCTTCAGCAGGCTGCCGTGATTGATTTCCTTGTATTCATCATTGTCGTTTTCATAGCTGCCGAGGGCTGATTTTGAAATGCCGGTTTCCTGCGCCAGTTCTTCCAGATTTAAGCCCCGTTCTACCCGTAAATCTTTCAGGCGTTCCTGTACGGAAATGCGGGTTTTCATAGATACATCGCTCCTTCCTGCGGCTGGCTGCCGCCGTCAATTCCATTATACCATACCCGTTCCGCAATCGTGGAAATTTTCGATTTCGGGGCGGTTTTCCTACTTTGTGGATATACGGGAGAAGGCTCAAAAATGTGCCATAATGGGCTTAGTTCATCGATGGATTATTCCAATCGAATGACCGGCCTGTATGGGATATGCTCCCCGGCGATGTAGCGCAATGACTTGCGGCAGGGAAATGGAGGAACCATGACCGCAACGAGCGTACCAAAGGGAGCGAAACGCCGTTGTGAGAGCCAGGGGCAGGAACGACATCAGGGAGAACCGGCGAAAATGAACACCGAATTGATACCGAAACACAACAATCCGATAGGGCATAGTCTACCCTATCCGTAATACTGCGGGGGATTTTCGGGCGGTTCTATGGCCGCTTTTTCCCTGAAAATCGCCCCGAAACACGACACTAAAATCTGCTATCCGTCTATTGCGGCTGTTACGGCTGAAATGGGCGGATTTTTGTTTAAGGAGGCACCATGCCGAGAATGCCGAAAAAGAGGAAGCTGGAACTGTCTTTCTTCCTCAATGAACGGGGGCGGGTAACGTACAACGACCTTTGCCGGAAATGCCAGCGAACTTGTAAGCAGAGTTTCCGGGCGGTCATTGTGGACTGCCCCCATTATCTTTCCAAACGCTCAAAACGAAAAGTAAAGGAGGACACCGATTGAATGGATGTTGAATTTATGACCGCAGACACCACCCTGCCGCCCTGTATGCCGCTGCCGAGAGCCATGCTGCGGCTCCCGATCAGCAGCACCGCAAAGGTCATGTACGCCCGGATGTTGGATATTGTTTTCCTGTCCGGCATAGAGGACACCAACGGGATTTTATTTATCCATTTCCCCATCGTGGAACTGGCGGCGGCACTTGCCCGCAGCACAATGACCGTGAAGCGTTCCCTGAATGAATTGGAGGACGCCGGACTGATACTGCGGGTGCGTCAGGGCTTCGGGGAACCCAACAAGATATATGTACTCATTCCAAAGAAGGAGGACAGACGCTTATGAATGAAAAGCTGGAAGCACTCAATCAGGAAATAGAGAAAACGGAAAAGAAGCTGCGGAGAGCGCAGCATGAAGAAAAGATATTGGAACACCAGATAAAGGCGTTGACACGGAAGGAACGGACACACCGGCTTTGTACCAGAGCCGCCATGCTGGAAAGCTACCTTCCCCACCCGGAAGCTATCACGGATGAACAGGTCAGTTTGTTCTTGAAGCTACTGTTCCGGCAGGACAGCACCCGGCAGCTTATGGAAAAAGTGTTCGCCGGAAACGGCGATTTTCAGGGAGAGGACAAAGGCCGGGAACGGCCATAATTGCTTCCAGAGCCGCAGCCCGTGGGCTACCCCTCTGAAAGAGGGCGCAACTATACACCACCTGAAGGTAGTGTGTTGCGCCCTGCCGGGGGCTTCCTGCGGAAAGCGGATGATTGCCCGCAGCGTTCCGACTCCTGCCAATCATCACAGGGGAAGCTACACTTCCCCTGCGCTGGCTGCCGCCAGCTACCCCTTTGTGGACTTGCCGCCCGGAAGCACCTTGCGTTGCAAGCTGTTCCGTTCAGCAAGTTTAAAATTCATTCATAAATTTTCTGTTGACACCCAATCCGAATGTGAATATAATGTACTTGTACATACAGTACATTTTAAAGTGAAGGCGGTGAAGCATGGAAATCATAATCAGCAATAATGCAAATAAGCCAATATACGAGCAAATAACAACACAGATTAAAGCTATGATAATGAGTGGAGAATTGCAAGCAGGAGACGCCATCCCCTCAATGCGTTCATTGGCTAAATCTATTCACGTTAGCGTTATAACCGTCCAAAAGGCGTATGAAGATTTGCAAAGGGACGGTTTTATTGAAACAACTGTTGGCAGAGGTAGTTTTGTATCAGCACGAAACAAGGAATTTTATCAAGAAGAACAGCAACGTATTGCCGAAGAACATTTGCAAGCTGCCGCTAATATTGGACGTGTAAGCAACATTCCTTTATCTAAACTAACGGAATTGCTCACAATGTTTTATATGGAGGACGAATAAAATGAATTATGCTTTGAAACTTGATAATGTATGCAAGACCTATGAAACGTCAGATTTTCTTTTGGATAATGTGTCTTTTGAAGTACCTATGGGGTCTGTTATGGGGTTCGTTGGGGAGAATGGTGCTGGTAAGACAACAACCATAGGCTGTATTTTGAATACGCTGTTCCGCAATTCTGGTTCCATTCAAATCTTTGAGAAAGAAATGAAAGACGAGGATACCGTATTGAGGAATGATATTGGTGTTGTCTATGATGGGGATAATTTCCCGAAATACCTTACTGCCAAACAAATTTCCGAGATTATGCAAGGAATTTTCTCTCAATGGGATAATAGTTTGTTTCAAAAATATTTAAAAACATTCCGGCTAAACGAGAAACAGAAAATTGGAAAATATTCAAAAGGAATGACAATGAAATTGGCAATCGCAGTCGCATTATCGCATCATCCGAAGTTGCTAATTTTAGATGAAGCTACCAGTGGCCTTGACCCTATTATGAGAGATGAGATGTTAGAGGTTTTTCTGGACTTTGTTGGTGAGGACGATCATTCTATTTTACTTTCTTCTCATATCACAAGTGATTTGGAAAAAATAGCAGATTACATTACTTTCATCCATCAAGGGCGCATTATTCTAACCGAGTCAAAAGATAATCTGATTTATAAATATGCCATATTGCGTTGCAAAGAGAAACAATTTGAAAATTTAGATAAAAGTGACATTCTTGCTTATCGCAGACAAGATTATCAGATTGATGTGCTGGTTAATAATAAGGAAGCCGCCGAACGAAAGTATGCTGGTATTGTTATTGACCATGCAACGATTGATGAAATAATGCTAATACTGGTAAAAGGAGAACAGAAATGAAAGGTCTTTTGAAAAATAATTTCTATGGAGTTATTGAAAACCTGAAAATCGCACTTGCATTTGTAATGCTTGTAGGTGTACTTTTACTTATAACAGGGGAAGCAACATTGCTTTCTGCTTTTTCTCTCATAGCTCCACCGATAATTGCACTTTTGATGGTTTCATGTGTGCGTAAAGAAAGCGCATCTAAATGGGAAAAATATAAACTCACTCTCCCGGTTAGACGAAAAGCCATTATTGAAAGTCAATATATTAGTCATACAATATGGAGTATATCTGGGGTTGTGATTGTGGCTGTTTTTATGACCCTCACAGTTTTTATTCATGGCGACCAATACTTTTATTATGGTTTCCGTGACGCTATCACATTAGTATTAGGCGGCGGAATACTGGCTATTCTAATTGGAGCCTTTTCTTATCCACTTTACTATTTATGGGGAGCAGAGAAAACAGAAGTCATTCTGATTATAAGTGTGATTGGTTCGATAGGCATAGTATTCGCATTGACTATGTTAGTTAATACATTTTCTGATGGAAATGTTTCAGATACTTTGTACTATATCAGCTTATTGGTTGTCACGGCAATCACTATAATTACTTTTATATTCTCTTGTGTTTTGACAAAACAAATTTTTCAACACTGCGAATATTAAATTGAAATCGGGCCAACCTGACCCGAACTTTCAAAACTGAATACCAGCCGCCACCGGCGGCACCACCGGCGGCACCACCGAGCAGGAAATCTTGAAACAGGTTCCCTGCTCTTTTTTTGCCTGGACGCCGGGAGAAAGGAGGACACGACTTGCCATGCCCGCACTTTGATGTGAAAATCATCCAGCGCAGCAAGCGCCAGTCAGCCGTTGCGTCTGCCGCCTACCAGAGCGGGGAACGGCTGTTTTCTGAATACGACCAGAAGCAGAAATACTATTCCCATAAAAGTGAAATCGTCCACACCGAAATCATGCTGCCGCCCCATGCCCCGCCGGAGTACGCAGACCGGAATACCTTGTGGAACGCCGCCGAAGCCATAGAAAAACAATGGAACTCCCAGCTTGCCCGGAGGTTCGTGCTTGCCATACCGAGGGAACTTCCCCGGTCACAGTACGCCGACCTTATCCGGGACTACTGCCGGGAGTTTTTTGTTTCCAAAGGCATGATTGCTGACTTTGCCATCCATGACAAGGGGGACGGAAATCCCCACGCCCACATCCTTCTTACCATGCGGGCGATGGACGAAACCGGGAAATGGCTCCCTAAGAGCCGGAAGGTCTACGACCTTGACGAGAACGGCGAGCGTATCCGGCTTGCGTCCGGCAGATGGAAAAGCCACAAGGAGGACACCGTGGACTGGAACGACCAGAAGTACGCCGAGATATGGCGGCAGGGCTGGGCTGACACAGCAAACCGCTATCTGGAAGCCATCGGCAGCCCGGAGCGCCTTGACCTTCGCTCCTATGCCCGACAGGGGATTGATAAAATCCCCACCGTCCACATGGGGCCAGCGGTCAGCCAGTTGGAGAAGAAAGGCATACAGACCAACATCGGCAACCTGAACCGGGACATCAAAGCCGCCAATTCCCTCATGCAGTCTATCCGGCAGATGGTACGCAGCTTAAAGGGCTGGCTGTCCGGCCTGAAAGAGAAAAAAGCGGCGCTGCTGGAAGCACTGGAACAGGCAAAGGAGCCGACCATCCCCGAACTGCTTTCCCGGTATCTGGATATGCGGAGTGAGGAACGCACCGGCTGGACTTCCAAGGGGAAGCTGAAAGGCACTGTTGGCGATTTCAACAAGGTCATGGAAGCCCTTGATTTCCTGCGGCAGAAAGAGATTTCCACCGTGGAGAGCCTTGACGCCTATCTGGATGAAGCCAGCGCACAGGCCGTTTCCATCCGTGAGGAAATCAGGCCGATGGAGAAACGTGTGAAAGAGATTGACCGGCTGCTTTTCCATATCGGGAACTTTGAAGCAAACAAGCCGGTTCATGCGAAATATGCTGCTATCCGCTGGAAGAAACCCAAGGAGAAATTTGCCGCCGACCATAAGGAGGAACTGGACGCCTACAACGCTGCCCTGCGGTATTTCAAGGTTCACCTTGATGGGGCGAAGTACAGCACGAAGAAGCTGGCCGGGGAACAGGCACAGCTTTCAGAGAATATCGCTTCCAAGACGGAAGCACTGACTGCCGTACAGGAGGATGTGAAGATTTTGCGGGATGTGCGCCACTGGCTCAATCAGGTTTTGCCATCCGAGCAGTACCGCCAGACCGCAGAGCCGGGAAAGAAACCATCCATCCAGCAGGCAGTCAAAGGCCGGGAGCAGCGTATCCGGGAGGAACAGGCAGAGAAACGCCAGACGCCCCGCCGCCAGCAAAAACAGGATATGGAACTTTAACCAATCAGGCGCTTGCTATTTTCCCCGTGAGAATGGCAGGCGCTTTTCTTATTTTCAGGAGGATTTGCCTATTGAACGTATTTGAAGCCGTGAAGCAGTCTGTTACCACCCGGCAGGCTGCTGAGCATTACGGTATCCGGGTAGGAAGAAACGGGATGTGCGTCTGCCCCTTCCATGACGATAAAAATCCCAGCATGAAGGTTGACCGGCGCTTCCATTGCTTCGGCTGTCAGGCAGACGGGGATGTGATTGACTTTGTTTCCCGTCTGGAAAACGTCAGCCCCAAGGAAGCCGCCCTCATGCTGGCGCAGGACTTCTCCATCCCCTATGAGGATAAGGAGCCGCCAAGCAGGAGCCGCCGCCCCCAGCCCCGGCAGGAAAGCCCGGAGCAACAATTTAAGCGCATGGAACGCCACTGTTTCCGGGTACTGTCCGACTATCACAATCTGCTGCGCCGCTGGAAGCGGGACTATGCCCCCAAGACACCGGACGAGGAATGGCACCCGCTTTTCGTGGAAGCCTTGCAGAAACAAGCCCATGTGGAATATCTGCTGGATGTGCTGCTGTTCTCCGACATAGAGGAACGGGCTGCCCTGATTGCCAGCTACGGAAAGGAAGTGAGGAACCTTGAGCGGAGAATGGCAGACCTTGCCGCCCGAACTGCGGCAGGCCGTGACAGACACCATCGAAGCCGCACCCCCGCCCCGGAGCGTTGAGGAAGTCAAGGCCATGCTGGAAAGCACCGAGAAAGGCGGCGTGCGGAACAGTATCCACAACTGCCTTACCGTGTTCCAGTATGACCCCATCCTTTCCGGGGCGGTTGCGAAAAATCTCCTGACCGAGCGCATTGACCTTCTAAAGCCCATCGGCAGGAAACGCAGAACCGGCAGCAAGGCCATGACCGACACGGATATGAAATATATCCGGCTGTATCTGGAAGATACCTACGGCCTGACCAGCGAGAAAAAGATAGCAGACGCCGCCGATCTGGCCGCAGACGCCAACAGCTACCATCCCATCCGGGACTATCTGAGCGGCCTTGTCTGGGACGGGAAAGAGCGTATCCGCTACTGCCTGCGGCACTTTCTGGGAGCCGACACGGACAACTTCACTTACCATTCCCTGCGGCTGTTCCTGCTGGGAGCCATCCACCGGGCTTTCAGCCCCGGCTGTAAGTTTGAGGTCATGCTCTGTCTGGTAGGCGGTCAGGGAGCCGGGAAATCCACCTTCTTCCGGCTGCTGGCCGTAAAGGACGAGTGGTTTTCCGATGATTTGCGGAAGCTGGACGATGATAACGTGTACCGGAAGTTACAAGGCCACTGGATAATTGAAATGTCGGAGATGATTGCCACTGCCAACGCCAAGAGCATAGAGGAAATCAAGTCATTTTTAAGCCGCCAGAAGGAGGTCTATAAAATCCCCTACGAAACCCACCCGGAGGACAGGCTGCGGCAATGCGTGTTTGGCGGGACTTCCAATGCGCTGGACTTCCTGCCCCTTGACCGTTCCGGGAACCGGCGCTTCCTGCCGGTCATGGTCTACCCTGAACAGGCCGAGGTACACATTTTGGACGATGAAGCCGCTTCCAGAGCCTATATCGAACAGGTATGGGCGGAAGCCATGACGACCTACAAAAGCGGCGATTTTAAGCTGTCTTTTACACCCGAAATGATACAGTACCTCAAAGAACACCAGCGGGATTTCATGCCGGAGGACACCAAGGCCGGGATGATACAGGCATACCTTGACCGCTACACCGGCAGCGCCGTATGCTCCAAGCAGCTTTTTAAGGAAGCCCTGAACCACCCCTTTGACGAGCCGAAGCAATGGGAAATCCGGGAAGTCAACGACATCATGAACCACTGTATCACGGGATGGAAGTATTTCTCCAATCCCCGGATATTTGAAGGATACGGCAGGCAAAGGGGCTGGGAACGGGAAGCCCCGGCAACGGGCGCTGACAACGGGCGTGAAAAAACGCCGGACGGATTTGTGGAAGTGACCGAGCAGATGGAACTTCCCTTCTGAAAAATCCGGGGAAACCACAGCCGGTTGCCGACCCCGTTGCTATCCCGTTGCCGAGCCGGTTGCCGGGAAAAAGCCCGTAACTGCGGGCTTTTCTCCCCTCTGACAACCAAAGCAACAGAAAAATAAAAGAAAAAGTAAATAAACAGTAACCCGCCAGACAGAGATTGTTTTCGAGGTTTTTTGAAGCCCGTTGCCGGACTTCGTTGCCGACCCTCTCCTGTCTGGCTTATTTCATTTATGGAGGTAACTGCCTATGGCAAAAAGCAAAACTGAAATCCATGTCACAACGGTATTTGACGGCGAACTGGACGCTACGGACGTTTTCGTGAGCCTGATTGCACAGAAATACAGCCAGAGAAATGATAAAGAATATCTTGTGAAAAAGCAAGATTTAGAGTATAATAAAGACAAGGTTCAGCATGACCGTGTTCCGTCTGGATTGTGCGGGTAAATGGTTATGATGAACGGAATGGAATATACAGGCATGGACGCAATACTGGCGGGCAGCTTCCGGGCGGCTATCTATTGCAGGCTTTCCAAGGACGATGACCTTGACGGGGAGAGCGCCAGCATTGCAAACCAGCGGGATATGCTGGAAAACTACTGCGAGAAGCAGGGATGGGAGGTTGTTGCAGTCTATCAGGACGATGGCTACACGGGGCTGAACATGGAGCGCCCCGACCTGAAACGGATGTTGAAAGCCATCGAGCGCAGGCAGGCCAACCTTGTGATAACGAAAGACCTATCCAGACTGGGTAGGAATTACTTGCAGACCGGCTTCCTGATTGAAGATTTCTTTCCCCGCCACGGCGTCCGGTATATCGCCATGAATGACGGTATCGACACCATGCGGGACAACAACGACATTGCACCGTTCAAGAATATCCTCAACGAGATGTACAGCAAGGACATTTCCAAGAAGGTTCATTCCTCTTATCTGCTGAAAGCCCAGAAAGGCCAGTTTACCGGCTGCCTTGCCCCCTTCGGCTACCAGAAAGACCCGGAGGACAAAAACCACCTGCTGATTGACGAGGAAACAGCTCCCATTGTCCGGCGTCTGTTTGCATGGGCGCTGGAAGGACACGGCCCCAACTACATCCGGCGCAGGCTGGAAGAAGAAAAAATCCCCTGTCCGACCTACTGGAACCGGGTACGGGGGCTGCGGAACGTGTCAACCAAGTGGGAAAAGAAAGACCCGGTAAACGGGCGGTATATCTGGGACTTTACCGTGATTAAGGACATCCTGATGAACCCCGTCTACACCGGCGCTATCGCTTCCCAGAAGAAGGAATACCGCTTCAAAATCGGCACCATCGGGGAGAAAAAGCCGGAGGAATGGATTGTCGTGGAGAACCAGCATGAGCCGCTTGTTGACCGCAAGACCTTTGACATCGTGCAGCGCAAGCTGAAATCCCGGCAGCGCCCCCGCCAGACCGGGGAAATCAGCCTGTTTGCGGGGCTTATCAAATGCGGCGAGTGCGGGAAGTCGCTGACTATCCGCTACACCAACGAGAAGCACCCGAAGCAGATTTATTCCTGTAAGACCTACAACGCCTACGGAAAGCAGCACTGTTCCCAGCACCGGGTTGAGTACGACACCCTGTACCGGCTTGTCCTGAACAAAATCCGGGAGTGCGCCAGAGCAGCCCTGATGGACGGGGAGGCCGTTGCCGAGAAGCTGTCCGACACCTGCGAAGCCGAGCAGAAAGGCCAGCGGGAAGCGTTGGAGCGTTCCCTTGCCAAAGACGAGGAACGGATTGACGTTCTGGAAAAGATGGTGCTGCGGCTGTATGAGGACATGGTTGCCGGACGTATCAGCGAAGCGAACTTCAATCTGCTGATGGAAAAGACGCAGAAGGAACAGGCCGAGTTGAAAACAAGGGTTGAGGAAGGCCGGAAGAAGCTGGCCGATGAAATCCGGCTTGCGTGTGACGCCCGCCAGTGGGTAGAAGCCATTCAGGAATACGCCGACATCACGGAACTGGACGCCGCCACCCTCAACCGCCTGATTAAAGAAATCGTTGTCCATGAGAGCATAGACAGCGATAAGACAAGACACATTTCTATCGAAATTCATTTCAATCTCAAACCCATCCCGGAAGTGGAGCAGGTCACAGCCTGACCTGCCCCGCCGGGGCGGTTCTTAAAAAACTCCATAGATATTTCTTGACACGCCGCCGCCCGCCATCGAGCCGGTTTCCTACACCTATTTGGGTATGAAACAGCTCATGGCGGGCGGCGGCGTTGCCCTTATCGGCACTAT
>NZ_QUHK01000037.1:0-18300 GCF_003479665.1 Blautia sp. AF14-40 | reverse complement strand
ATAAGAAAAAGTTCCAAAATAAGATATAATAAAATTCCAAGAAACATAACACTATTTCAAGATTATTGTAATTTTTGAAGATTTTGTGTATGATACAAGAGTTCGCCAAGAACCAAAAGTGAAAAACAAAGGTAAAATTTACTTGTTATAAATAGGATTTGCAGAAAGGATGTTTGAACTCGTCTAAAAAGTTGAGTGACTCAACTTTTTAGACTGACTATCATTTGTGGAGGTATTCACTATGGCAGAACAAACCAGTCTGGTTGCACAGCAGGTCCGCCTTATGCACTGGGCAGAACAGATCAGAGAATGTCAGAACCGTCCGGAAGGTATGGATGTATCGACCTGGTGTGAACAAAATTACATTACAAAAGCCAACTATTATTATCCACTGAAAAGGGTTCGGCAGATGTACCTGGATCAGCTTCCTGAGGCAGAAAAGCCTGCTTTCGTTGAACTTCCGCGTTTAAAAGCGGAAAGAACAGCAACTGTGCCCGAAGTTCCAGTGATGTGTATCAAAAACGGAAATGGACTTTCGGCAGATATATTTTCTTCAGTTTCTCCCCAGTTGCTCCGTTGTCTGGTAGAGGCATTTAGTCATGTTGAATGATGCCGCTGTTTCACACTTCAAAAAAGTTTATCTGGCCCCCGGTTATACGGATCTCCGCCGGGGGATCGATGGATTTGCTTCTATTGTACGCTTTCAGTTTGAACTTGACCCTTATGATAAAAATACGCTTTTTCTGTTCTGCGGAAGAAAAAAAGCAGCAGGATCAAGGCACCAAATAAATTGTTTAATCCTCTTAATGTCCGTGCATAGCAGATTTGTTTGTACAGTTTTTCAAATTTGCTCATTTATAGCTATACATTTAAAAGTTTTGCACTTGTTTTTTATCTCACCAAGAAAATTGTAAGAGGGTCAGACCACAATGTCTCTCACACGCTTTCTTTTATACTCTGCGGGATGCTTTTAATCCTCGATTGCTGCCTTACGGGCATTGATTGCCTTTATCACATCCATATCAAACTTGGGTTTACGTTCATAGGTATACAGACCGTTTAACTCCTGCTCCACATCATACAGCTGGGTATAACAGAAGGCAAACATATGGGGATTGTCCAAAAGGGCATCGGTCAGTCCCTTATATCGGTTCAGGAATTCCTCCTTGGTAGCAGGACCTGCACCATAGCCCCAGCCATCCTTTTCAACACCTTCCTCGTCCCACTTGATACCGCCATACTCACTGATGAAGGTAGGGATACCCTTTACAGGTGTCTGCCTGTAGCCATGATGATCTTCCAAATCACCTCCCTGTTTAAAGGACTCGTAGGTTGCTGCAAACTTTGCCGGATCCTGCTCATAATTGTGTAAGTCATAGATGTCCGTCACCACATGATAATTTCCGCTGGTATCAATGCAGGGTCTGGTGGTGTCATACAGCTTTGTCATCTTATACACATTGGCCAGTAAGCTGTCATCCTGCCTTCTTCCCTCATAATCCCATGTCTCATTAAACGGACACCAGCCGATGATGGCGGGATGGTTGAAGTCTCTCTCCAAGGCTTCCATCCACTCAGGCAGGAAATATTTTAATGCTGCGGGATTGCTGTAATCCAGTCCCCAACAGCCCTGCTCGCCCCATACCAGATAGCCTGCTTTATCGCAGTGATACAAGAACAGAGGCTCAAATACCTTCTGATGGAGTCTTGCGCCGTTGAAGCCTGCAGCCATGGACAGTTCCACATCCTTGACAAGTGCTTCCTCTGTAGGCGCTGTGTAAATGCCATCCGGATAGAAGCCCTGATCCAGCACCAGTCTTTGGAACACGCTCTTATCGTTGATAAGGAATTTCTCTCCATCCAGTCTTACCTCACGCATACCAAAGTAGCTTTCTACCTTATCTTCTCCATAGGTTAATGTAAGGTCATACAGTCTGCCATGACCCGGCTCCCACTTTTCCAGACGGGATAAAGGAAGTGTCATGGTAACGGTGCCGCCCTCTGACTTTGCGCTTACGCTGCCACAGGGCTCTCCCCCATA
This sequence comes from Blautia sp. AF14-40, assembly GCF_003479665.1. Taxonomy (NCBI): domain Bacteria; kingdom Bacillati; phylum Bacillota; class Clostridia; order Lachnospirales; family Lachnospiraceae; genus Blautia; species Blautia sp. AF14-40. Next base: position 16,259 of record NZ_QUHK01000037.1, on the reverse strand, counting down.
AAAGGCCTTTGCTTCCAGTGTGCCCTGCCCCTTTACTACCGCCTTAATTCCCAGAGTTGCCTCTGCCAGGTTTGGATAATATTGCACTTTTTCAATGTAGCTTTCCGGTACCCACTCAAGCCATACCGTCTGCCAGATACCTGTCGTTCTGGTATAATCACAGCCTCTGGAGTAGAAGAAATGACTCTGCTTTCCCTTGGGCTGCTTTCCGCTTCTCACATCATCTGCTGCAAAAAGCGTAATGTCATTTTCTCCTTTCTTTACAAACTTTGTAATATTAAACGTAAAGGAAACATAACCACCCTGGTGTCTGCCTGCCTCTACTCCATTGATCCATACTCTTGCATTATAGTCCACTGCGCCGAAGTGTAAGAGAAGATCTCCCTTCAGCTCCTCCCCTGTCAATGTGATGGTGCGGTGATACCATACGCCGGGGATAAAGTCCTTATAGCCGATTCCGCTCAGATCACTTTCCGGGCAGAAGGGCACCAGGATCTTCTTCTCCCAATCTGTCTTTCCTTCCTGCCATTTCTGATCTATGCCGCTGCATCCAAAGTCAAAGGAAAAATCCCATTCTCCATTCAGGTTTTTCCAATGCTCCCTCTTCATCTGGGGCTGGGGATGCTCCGGTCTGGGTATTTGTGTCATAATTTTGTCCTCCTGTGATCATTTATTTGGGTTGATTTCATTTTTATTTTATATAGTGAAAGCCATAGTTGACAGGCTTGCTCCTTTTTACTACAATGCTGTTATTACATTATTGCAATTTGCTTTCAAAAAATGGAGGAACCACCATGCCTCAGGAAATTACACGCACACAGATTGAAAAATACACTGTCTACACCGGCCCTACCGCGGAAAGCTTTTCTCCCATCATGGCCGGTATCACTTACCCGGATCCTGCCTATGAGATCCTGGTTTATCGCAGACCCCTGTGTGTGTTTGAATACGTTTTAAGCGGCCGTGGACATATCGAGCGAAACGGCAGTATCCTCACTGTAAATGCCGGAGATGCCTATATCCTTACTGCCGGCACCTACCACCACTACTATTCAGACAAAGTTGATCCCTGGACCAAGATCTGGTTCAATGTCAGCGGCAGTCTGGTACAGCATCTTCTCTCCGATTACGGCTTAGACGGTGTCACCCTGATCCCCCGCTTCCATAACGAAACACCTCTGACCCGGATCCTTGATGCCTTTACCGCCGACCCTGTACACTCTGCTGACAAGCTGGCTGTACTGCTCCATCAATATATTCAGGAGCTTGCGGATTTTCTGGCAAACAAAGTTCCCATCAATCCTACTGCACTGGCGATCCGCAATTATATCGATATGCACTTAACAGAAAGTCTGTCCTTGGATCATCTGGCAGATACCGTTTCCCTGTCCCGCTCCAGGCTCATCCACCTGTTCCAGGAGGTATATCATGTTGCTCCCTACCAGTATTACCTGTCCCAGAAGTGCAAGCTGGCCCAGTCCATGCTAAGCCGCACCACTCTTCCTGTTTCTGCCATCTCCACACAGCTTGGGTTCTTAGACCCTCACCACTTTTCTTCCTTTTTCAAGAAACAGTGCGGTCTTTCCCCGGCTTCTTACAGAAAACTCCACACAGCGCCTGGGAATTTTCCCACCTAAGTATTATTCTTTCTAAAAATGGAACCAAGGCAACGAAACTACTTTTTAAGTACTTTCATTGCCTTGGATTATAGTGCATTTTCTTTCTGTTTACGATACAAAATACAGCTAAAAAGGTATGAATTATTGCTACTACATATTCGGTTTACGTTTACCATTTGGGCTTCGATTTGATTTGCAATCTCACCCACCTAATCGCCTGATCAAGTTTCTGTTCGTAGGCTCAAGAACTTTGCTACACCACTTCCTCCATCCATACCGTTACTGATACTGACTTGTGATTCGCTACACTTGACGGTAAATACCCGTGACTGGACTTGCACCAGCAAGATTAGTGCCATGCTCGGCACACAAAATGACTGCCCCGCCTGCTCAAATGCAGGCAGAACAGTCATCTGATTTTTTTATTCACTTTTTATGAAACAAATTTTCCAACGATCAGGCAGATTACAATCGTAATCACCATATCCGGCAGAGTGTTTCCCAGCGGCATGTCGATGTTCATCAGAATTCGGTATACCACAAATCCAATCACCCAGATGATCAGATTCGGAATATGTACGGCCAGGCTGCTCTTGTCCCGTTTCAGCAGGAAAAAGTCGGCAATCTGGATTGCGATCATCGGTGCAAAGACCGAGCCGATCAGATAGAGGAAATCTGTGATGTTGTCCATCGGATATACAATCGCTGCGATGGTTCCAATGACGGTGACAACGATGGCCACATGCTTTCCATTCCATTTGCTTACGACAGTCTCGCTGGAAATTCCTGCGGAGTAGGCATCCAGAAATGTCGTTGTTACTGTTGAAAATACAATAATCAGAAGGCCCGCAATGCCAAGGCCTGCCTTCAGCATGATCTGCGCGATGTCATATTCTCCGGTGATGATCGCTGCTCCCATTCCAATCACATACATCCAGCAGCTGACGATTCCATAGACAACCGCGCTGATGGCCGTTGCTTTGACCGGTTCTTTTGCTTCTCTTGTGTAATCGCTGATCAGCGGCAGCCAGGATAACGGCATCGCAACCGCAAGTTCTACTGCTGCACCGAATGTCATACTGTCATCCGATGGTGCTCCTGCTCCGCCTCCGGCAAAGATGACCTTGCTCAGGATCAGGCTAAGCAGAAATAATGCTGCCATGGCAACCGTGTTGATTTTACCAAGATTCGTGATTCCGATCACAATCCATAGAATAATCAGGACTCCGATCACAAGGCACCAGATCCATCTGCCCGTATGCATTACGCCGTCTGCGGCGAGCGCTCCGTCATAGATCATGATGGCGGTCCAGCCAACGAGCTGCAATACATTCAGGACAGCAAAAAGGATGCTTCCCTTCTGTCCAAAACTCATTTTTACGGTTTCCATGGCACTTTTTCTGACCCTGCCGCCGATCACGCCCGCCAGAAACAGCATCAGGCATCCGATGATATGGCCGATAAGAATCGCTGCCAGACCTTTTCCCATGCCGAGCGGTGCAAGGTAGGTTCCGGTCAGGATTTCGGCAATCGAGACACCTGCCCCAAACCAGATCAGGCCATTCTCGAACAGGCCGGTACGTTTTTCGTTCATTTTCATGTTCCTCTCTTTGCTTATATTTTCATACCGGAAACCATTTTAGCACAGAAGGGAAAATGCGGCAATGAATTTACTCTATCCGTTCATCTGACTCCCAATCTTTCTCCAATCATCCCAGCTTTTCAGACCATTCTGCTTCCTTAAAGCCGATCAGCACGGTATCACCATCGATCAGCAGCGGGCGTTTCACCAGCATACCATTCGTGGCAAGAAGCTGCAGCTGTTCCTCTTCGCTCATGGCAGGAAGTTTGTCCTTCAGTTTCATTTCTTTATAAAGAAGGCCGCTGGTATTAAAGAACTTTTTAAGTGGAAAGCCGCTCTTAGAATACCATTCCTTTAACTCACCGCAGGTTGGATTCACATCCACGATGTTGCGCTCGGTATATTCTATTTTCTGTGCATCTAACCATTTTTTCGCTTTCTGGCAGGTTGAGCATTTTGGGTAACATATAAATAATATTTCTCCATCTCCAATCAAATATAATTTATCCATAATCCTGTATCTTTTGCCGGAATCATTTCAGCACAGGAACGGAGGATCGGCAATTATTTTCCTTCTTCCAAGATCAATTCCAGCACCTTCATCAGCTTCGGAATCCAGCCCATCTATCTTATATAGACGAGCTGTTTGGGCTCTTTTGGTCTTTCCTTTTTCACAATTATGCAATAATAATCTATAACTTTGCACATACCAAATCATACAAAGCACTCATAAGTTCTTCCCCGTTCCGGCATTCTGCGACCATCGAAATAACCGCATTCTTGTCCGGAAGGATCATAGAAATCTGAGAATATTTTCCATCCGCCCGATAGGAATTGTATTCTCCTCTCCAGAAAAGATAACCATAATTGTCTGTATCGGATGCTGCTGTACTTTCTTCTATCCATTTTTCGAATAAAATCTGTTTTCCATTCCATTTTCCTTTATTCAGGTAAAACAATCCGAATTTATGAAGTTCAGAAAGTGTAAGGAACAATCCACCTGCGCCAAAACTGTTTCCAAGAGGATCCGTCTCCCATGTCGGCCGCTTGATTCCAAGATGTTTAAAAAGCCTTGGTGTAAGATAAGAGACCAGATCGCATCCGGAACGTCTCTGTACAAGAATGCCTGCCAGGTAGGGACCAACATTATTATATACAAAATGTGTACCTGGCTTATATTGAAACGGAATCGCCAAAGACATTTTTACCCAGTCATCCTCCTGGTATAATGGCCGCTGTTCTCCCATAAGGCTGCCCTGTTCCTGTCCTAAACACATCGTAAGCAGGTCTCGAACCGTTGCCATTTTCAGATTATCATCGATCACATCGGGTAAATCTTCGGGAAAGGCATCCGTCAGTTTTTCATCTAAAGACAGTAATCCTTCCTGGACAGCAAAACCAACTGCACAGGATGTGAAGCTCTTCGTTGCAGAATAGATATTTCTACGGCATTCGGGTTCGCTGTACCATTCATTTATGAGGTCGCCATCTTTTGTGACCTTTATTCCAAGAACGTGAAAGGTTTTTGCAGCTCCTATAAAATCAGATATGTCCATAGCTAGGTTCCTCCTTTATTTTTACTATAATAATTTGTAGTATCTTTGCCATGTTGTCTTTCTGAAATTTTTATAAACCTATGTATATTTCCTCCTCATCAACCACTTCTGATCAATACATTTCACCTCACCATCAAACCGAATATGAAGATGAACTCCACCAGATCTCAGATTAATCTTTTCTATGATTCCATCTCCGAATTTCGGATGTGTGATATTGTCTCCAATTTTATATTGAACAACTTCATCCTTCTGCTTCTGTGCTTTCTGCTGGCGCTGATACGTATCTCGAATCGGCACTGTCTTATCATGAATCCGGCTTTTTAATACTTTATCATAGTTATGATCCAACAGCGCCTCTCCTGCCTTATAATAAGGTGTCGGTGCTGCACCTATAAGAGAACAACAATATTTCCACGCACTTCCATGTGTTCCAGCCTGCCATTTATACTTCTCAGGTATCCGCATATTGTACTGCATGTAATGCGCATATTCATGCTTGAATAAATCGATACGATCCTCTTTTGACAACGGATTGTTGACTCCATACGCAACAAAGAGCAGGGAAAAATGAAAATGTTCCTTTTCATGAGCACTCTGCCTTGTATAGGATCCCAGAGAATCGGTCTCAAATCCAAATGTTACCGGTATTTTTGCTCCATTCAAATGAAATTTCCGGTCCAGTTCCTGATATAAATTCTGAATTAATGCTGTCAAAATTGGGATTTCTTTCTGCAGCCGCTGGCGTAAAAACTGGTTTTCTTGATCATAATAAGTCATTCTTTCATGTTTCCTCCCAGCTTTTCTATTGCCACTTCTTCCATATCTCCGGCTGATAACCGAGCGTAGAAAGTTTTCCATTTCTGACCACTGGTGTCTTAATTACAGATGGATTTTCCATCACTTTCTGAAGCTTATCCTCATCAGCAATGTATTTAATCAAAGCTAATAAATCCTTGTCTTTGCCATCCCAATTAATCATATTTTCCAGTCCACCATTTGCCTGAGCTACAGAATTAAATTCTCCTTTGCTCATGCCTTTTTCCTTCATGTCTACGAACTGGTACTTGATGCCGCGCTCTTTGAAAAAACGCTCAGCTTTCTTTGTATCGTTGCATTTCTTAGTTCCGAATATTTGTATGTTCATTGTAATGTTCCCTTCTAGCTCCAAAATTATATTTAATTCTTCGGATTATCCCTTTCGCAATAAAGCACTATAACAACTGTGTCATTAATCCTCAATAACCAGTACCTTCTCACCCTATCACATTTCCGAGATAATCACACCTTCACTTAAAGCGACTTGATTCCATACTTTACAGATCAGTTCATACTTATTTCAACTCACATCTTTCTGGAATACGACTGTAAGAAGATCCAACTTTACAAATTTCTTTTTTCTATTTTCTAGATTTTTTCTTCAATATATCCCGTTTTCTGTAGTAAACGACTCTTCCATCGTATCTGATATTTCCTATACGCACTGGAATGTATTTCCTGTGTTTTACATTTATTCGCAACAATTCGGTATTGCAATTGATATTCCACTAGCTGAGACCGCAAAGCATTTTCCGTTGCCTCTAGTTGACTGGCAGCCTTCACAAGATCCGATCCTTTTAATTCAATCAAATATGCTGTCTTGGAGGTTTCGTTCATAAGAAGATAATCACATCTGTCACCTGTCTTAATTACTTTTCCGTCTATCTGATAATGTGTTACTTCCGAATTTGAAACATTATTTGCTTTATGATATTGTGAATTCCCTTTATCTCGAGAAACAATCTGTTTCGCATTTTTGCCACATAAAGATATAAATCCGTTTAACGGCATTAGAACACCACACTTTCTTCATTGGTAGTCTGTAGTTCCAGCAATCGTTCAAAATCTTCATTAATTACTTTAGAGATTTCGTCAATTTTTTCATTTTGAATCATATGAATATCTGCATCCATACAATTTTCAATTGTTCCATTTTTTACAAACCAAGAATCAAATGCATTATAATCCAGCCATAAAGATTCCCGAATAATTTTGTTTGCTTCTTTTCTCGCCTGTGGCGAAATCGTTTTTGCATATAATAAATTATTTAACGTTCCCAATACATACGGGCTATGTGTTGTCAGTACAATCGAATGTCCGCAGTTATTGACTAATGCAATCAATTCCGTAATATATTTCTGTGATTCCGGAAACAAATGTGACTCCGGCTCTTCAATAATAAATAGAATTTCTTTTTGTTGAACTAAGTAGTAAAACAATAGATTCAAAATCCAGACACATTCCTGCTGTCCCGAAGACGAAAAGTTTATCTTTACATATTTCCCATCCTCTAAAACAATCTGTTCTTCTCCATTGCTATAACGGTAAGTTCCACGCAGTATTTTCTGAGTTAAATCCAGTGCCTGCGCCACAAGTCGCGGTGACAATCCAGAACGCCCCGATGAATAAGCTAAGCCCTGCAGCCCCTCTGAAAATTCTGGTTTTAATCGAAGTATCCTCTCCAGGTAATCTTTTGTGCAGGTATCCAAAGATCTTTTCTGCATATCATCCATTGTGGCATAAATATAACTCAATTGCTGAGAAAGTAGCGTAATCATACTGCGTCCTGCCGGAATATAGACGACAGAACAAGAATCCTCAAAAATCTCATATAAATTCTTTTTAAAAATCCTCAGATCCTCTTCAGAGATTCCCAATGGTGTTACAGAAAGTGTATGGTTATTTGCTTTCAAAAAACGAATCAGTTCATTACTCATCGTGATCCAAATGTAGTTTGGTGTAGAATATCTGCTATCATTTTCCAAAGAAATCTTAACATAGCATGTCTTAGTGAAATGATATTCCATGTACATGTCGTTTGGCATGCCCCATGATGATCCAAAGGTTCTTAAAAATTTTTCACGCAAATAATTTTCAAGAGCTTTTCTCAAAGTAATTCCATGTTCTATACTAAGAGTACTTTTCGCTCCATATACAGGTGTCGCATCCAATGCCTGCGATTTTGCAAGCTCGATGATATCATCTTTAATTGTTCTAAAATAATAAATTGCTTTGGCAATTGTACTCTTTCCAGATGCCTGAAAACCCGTAAAGTTCATAAATTGGGAACACTCCAGTTCACAGGTCTCAACAGGACCGAGTTTGTTGATAATTAATTTTGGCAATGTATGTTACTCCTTGTCTCATTTATAATAGTTATTGGTTTAATTGGGTTTTGAAAAACATTTTTCCTCATCATATTCTTACATGAAATCTAGCTAAAACATCATTCTTAAGGGATCATCACAAAATCTTTCCATAGATTTTTCTGGGCTAATATGATATATTTATGTTTTCTTTAGATTTTTTTATTTTCTCTTTCGAGTACCAGACCCCAATGTGTACATGAGTAAGTCCGGCATACGGACATACCTGGTGTTGTAATACTGCTTGCAGGCTTCCATACCAAAGGCACATGCCATATATGTTTTGCCACAGCCTGTTGCACCGGTAATAAATAGATTCCGGTGTTCAGATATATATTCGCAGGTTGCAAGTCGCTTTATCAGTTCTTTGTTTAACCTGCGTCCAGAAGTATAGTTGATATCCATGATGCTTGCTTCCGGCTGATCAAATCCAGCGTTGCGGATCAGACGCTTCTGGCGGTTATTTTTTCGCTTGCTGTATTCGATATCCACCAGCATTCCGAAGCGATCCTCAAAAGGAACTTCTTTGAATTTAGGATCGTCAAGCTGGGTGCGGAATGCATCTGCCATTGTGGTAAGACGCATTTCAATAAGTTTATCTATTGTACTCTGATTTGTCATATGTGATTACCTCCGATAGTAGTCTGCACCTCTTGTGATGCCGTGTGCTTTACGTGTGGTCTTGGACTCAGATGATTCCGATTCTGTTTTTACAGAACCCGTTACAAGGATGTTTTTGATACTCTTGTAACTGGGCGAGGATGTATAGGCCAAAGCCTTTTTACAGGATGCTTCAAGCAAAGCCTCTGAATATTTATCAGCAAGCTTTAGAAGTCCCATACAGCTCCGATACGTCTGTTGTTCCACTCGTTTGGAGGTCAGTATTGCATTGACCACAGTGTACGTATTTATGCCAATCCGCTTAGCCCATTTACGGAAACAGTCGCCATTCCACTCCAGATACTTCTGGTGGTCTTCCGGCATATGCTCTGTAATGGTACTGTACTGCCCAGGACGTCCTTTCAGACGCCGATGGGAAGCAATGCGGTTATGACTGTAAAAAATTTCAACGGTTGTATCTGTTATCTTTACATCAACTTTCTTTTTGATGTATTCATACGGAACTGAGTATAGCATTCCGTCCACAGATATGTGATAATTGAACTGAACAGTGGCTGTCTTCCAGTCACTCAGTTCAAAACGGGTTGCAGGTAATGGCGCAAGAAATGGCTTTTCATCTTCAAGGAATAAGTCTAACCGGCTGCCCTCTTTCTTTTGAAAGAGTTTTCGGTTGAATTGCTCCAGCTTTTCTCTGATTGCACGGTTTAATTCGGCAAGAGAAAAGAACTGCTCATTACGGAGTGCTGCTGTTATCCAGGTAGAGAGATTTCCTACCGTTCCTTCCGCATTTGGCTTATCCTTGGGTGCTCTGACACGAGCCGGAATGATAGCTGTGCCATAGTATTCTGCCATTTCCTGATAGGTTTCATTAATCTGCTGGTCTTTCCAGCCACCATTATGGACGACTGCAGTTTTGCAGTTGTCTGGTACAAGGATTCGGGCAACGCCGCCAAAAAACTCGTACATATGGACATGGGCGTTAATCCATGATTTCTGCTTCATATCCAGGAAGGCTTCTACATACGCATACTGGCTGTAGGTCATTACACCTACGAATATGTAAGCCTTTAAGATTTCACCAGTATCTGGATCGATGATTGTTGCAGGATCACCTGCCCAGTCGACCTCGACCTGTTCGCCAGGTTTGCGGTTGATATGCATGGTAGCACGTCGTTTCTGCTCATCCTGTTGGATGTGATAACAGAACTGTGAATACATGAGAGGTTCCTCGCCGTTAGCACGGCAATCCTCCATGTATTCCGTCCACAGGAGCTTTTTGCTGACTCCGTTACGGAGCAACTCCTTGCTGATGTAATCATAGTCCGGCATACGCTTGTTTTGTGATACCGTACTTTCCTTGGAAAACATAAGCCTTTGAAGTTCAACATCTGTCATGGATTCATCGAGAGGCCAGAAAAGCTTTAATTCTCTGGCACGTTTTTGAACTTTGACTACAGTTTTCTGAGCAACACCACAGCTTGCCATGATGTTGCGTTGAGAGAAGCCCAATCCGGTAAGCCGGATGATTTCTCGATACTTGGTCATAATCGTGACCTCCTTGTAATGAATTTACACTATAAAGTGTATATCTCCATTATAAGGATTTAATAACAAAGTGATTTCCTTTTTAGCGGAATAATGATTTCCTTTAAAACGGAACGGTGATTTCCATAAACCGGACAGGTGATGGACTTCGCTCCGGATTATTCAATAAATGCGGGCCTCCGACTACCTGCATTTCTTTTGCCATCCTTCTTTTGGTTGTCAGGCATACTTCCTGTTTACACACTTCAGGAAGAAAATGCAGGTTCTCTCCAGTTGATATATATTCCCTGTGTAACATGAATAGTTCCCACCAACGCCGCAGAAGTATATAAAATCTCACCGTAACGATAAGTACATATGTTGCCTTCCATCCTGACCACGATGTCGGCCCTCTGGTTCTTTTGGGATTTCGGCGCTCACTAGCTATCCCTGTTACCTTGCTGTCTACGCTTAGCCTGCAGCGTTACCGCGGCAGACTCAAGACTCGCTTCAAATGCTGTGGTTAGCAGCTTATTTGATGGGGCTTCCACCCACCGGACTATATACCCTTAGCTGGACGCACGGTCAGACCCCGAGAGTCTCCAGACAAGCTAAACTTATCCCTCTTAATCGATACGCATTCCATCACGATAAATTTTCTGATATTTTTCTAAATTTTGTTCATACTATATTCGCGTGGTCAAGTACCCATATCAAGCTAATAAATATTATTATTTTCCCAGTTTTTGCGAAAGGGTGTCTAAAATATTTTGATTGAATTTTTCTGATAGAAACGATGTAATATCAGCAAGACGATTACAATACGTTACAGTTCCCATATCGGCAATACGTCTACTTTTACTACGAGGATATTGTTTTTCTATTCGTTCTTTTTCTTCATTCATAAGAAGTTTTAATTTTTCAATATATTCACATATTTCGTGAAGCGTTATTGTAAAGTCCATACCTAAAAACGAATTATTATCAGCTAATAATTTTTTCCAGTTAATTGGTAAAGGAAAATTGCTTGAATCTAGAATGATATGGGTGGATCCCTTAAATAAATATAACCATTTCAAACATTCAGTCAAATCTTTTCTAAATAATAAAAGATTATATATATCAGGACAAATAGCTGCTGTCGAGCATTCAGCAGTAGAATGAACAATGTTAACATGGGATTTTATTTCAGCATCCTTTTTCCAAGTTTTTAATAATTCTACAGTATATTTGTGTTCATCTTTATCAATTACAATGGAACAGTTTGAACACAGCCAAATGCCATTATCTATAGAACTTCTCTCTTCAGGTGTCATAGCAGCATTATAACGAGGCCCACCTGGTGCAGCTGCAGTTATATGAGCCGCAATTCCTATACTGATTGATTTGGAGCCTCCCTCTTGAGCTCCAACAGTTGGTTTTTGGCAATCTGGGTTTGAGCATCGATATCCCGCACGCTTGGCAAGCATATCTTTTACTTGCTGTGAAAAATCATCTCTATTTTTATTCATTGCATTCTCCATAAGAAATCAGTTTTGTTAATGTGCTCGTGGTGTCAAGTACCAGTATTCCATCAGCTGAAATATTGAACTTCCAAGGTACAAAGCTCATTTTAGGCGTGGTAAGTCTTAATTATTGAATAATGCCCCTTACTTTCAATATTTCAAAGTTTATCGCATCCTCAATATCGTTCCTCAGCATACGCATATTGGGATAAGCACCCTCTTTAATAACTTTTTCAAAAAACGATAAAACAGAATTATTTTCAATAAGCACTTTATCCTCAGCATCTATCTGTTCCATTAGCCCTGTATAACATTTTCTTGCAATTTTCAATTTATTATCTACGCTAATCGGATTAAAAATAACAACTTTAGAAAATCTTGAATAGATTGGTGTCCCCAGATACTTTTCCGCTTCTTCTTCAGTTCTGTAATTCGTAGTGCAAATAATAATACACTTGGAAACATCCACTGAATAATTCGAATCGACAAAAGTACCTTCATCAAACATTTGATAAAAAGCATTGTAGAATGAAGGAGATACCTTATCAAATTCGTCTAACAGTATAACATTAGATCTGCGTCTAATCAATTCACGAGCCAAGCTATCCTCACCATGATCGGCACCAAAAATGTACTGATAAGCACTGTTCGTCTGCTGCATTGAAAATTGGATTCTAACCATATCCGTACCTAGACACGAACTAATATATTTTGCCGTCTCTGTTTTTCCGATACCTGAATCACCCAAAAATAGAAGCGTAACTGGCCTTCTACGCTCACTATTCCGTAAAGCATAAATTGAAGCCAACGATTGCTTCATTACATGGGGTTGTCCTATTACAGCATCATTAAACCCTTCAGACATCTTACACATATCCTCTATTGTGATTTCAGGATATAAAGTCCGATGCTCTGTGATTATTTCTTTTTCGTAATTCTTTACAATATCCTCATAAATTTTTATCGGAGGATTGCAAAGCCATAGATTTTTAACATTAACTTTCAGATTACGCAAAACATTGTTAGAAAAGCCAAGAATTGCCCACTCTCTCACACCACCGTAATCGTCCGTGTGAACTAGAAGATTCTCTACTTCCATAGGTGGATCTTTTTTTCCACCTACACCTTCAATCTTTACGTCAGTCTTATTGATGTGATTAACAACGTCCACCAAGAAGTACTCACCTGTAAGTTTTTCAGTCGCTTCTTCGAAATCTTTGTCCGCTCCCCAATATATCTCTATTCTATCCATTATCCCTCCAACACCCCAGCTAACACAACATCGTATACATCAACTCCAGTAGCTGTAGAACTGTCTTCCAATGTAGAATCATAATTTACACGTTTAGACACTTTTGTAGTTCCAAACTCAAACTCTTTTTGAACCTGCAAATCAGACTTTTCAATTTTTCCCACATGGATCGCATAGTATGTAAGTCGCATCTTAGGTAAATCAGACATCGTATAGCTGTTTCTGAAAGCGCTACGATTAAATCTCAAAATGACATCCTTACCATCAACAGTAGCCACAAATTCATAATAGCCACGGCCTTTCTCTATGGCTTCCTCTATTTTAGTTATGTCAATTTTCATCGCTTCGCCATCGTCGGTCTTGAATGGTAATTCGCCATCAATCATGCTAAGAAAAGGAGCTATTAGCATAATATACGAAAAGGAATTTACTTCCGGTCTAACAACCACTTTAGGGAATACTTTAATACCGCTACAACGCTTATTCTTTGATCTGCGCTGGTCAGCATCAAGCAGAGCAATAAAATCTGCAAGCAGTGTATTTTCAAGAATATTTTTAGCAATCCTATCGGACTTTCTCGAAAGATCTGTATTTACACTCGCTTCTACATTGACTGTCGCACCACTTAAAAAAGTAAAGATTTTGGATAACGCATTTTTTTCAGTTCCTATGCCACCCTCTATACCCGCAGTTCCCTCAATTCCAGAGTTAACTTCAGTGATAAACTCTGTCGTCTTCTTAAGTTCACCACCTGCAATAATCTGCATGAAATCCGCAACAAATGCTTCGTCAAAATATACTATTTTCAAAAAATTTGTATTGTCCATAATTCTTTCTCCTTGCAAATTACTCAAAGCCAAAAACTTTATCACCCCTAAACTATAAGTGGTACTATTGTAAGTCCTCATTAACCAGTATCTTTTCATCCTACCACATTTCTGAGATGATTACCCCTAACATTTCCAATCATAAATTCGTACAATTTGTTCGGTTTGTACAGTTCGTTTCATTTTATCCAAGCGGATTATCTCAAAAACGCACTCCAAAGACTTTTTAGCTGGCCGCTTCCCCTCCATTCGAAACATGCTCAGAATCCTGAAGATTTTTCTAAGACCGTAATCACAATCCTATCATAAATTTGTGTATTCGCTGGATTAAGCATTTGTATCTACACTGATCCAGATGATTATACAATCTATTCTTATTTTTGATCTTTCGGCATCTCCTCCCTGGTCCACTTACCAGTTTTTAAATCAATGAATTCATCCAACTTGATCTTTCCCTCAAAATCAGCTCCATACTCACCTGCCTGGGTCTGGTCGTCAAATTTAAAGCTATTGTTATAATATCTACCTGTCTTGGTTTTACAAATCAGATCATTCCTAACCATAAACTGGATCACTCGCTTATGATTCGTTAATCCTCAATAACCAGGATTTCGGCGCTCACTAGCTAGCCCTGTTACCTTGCTGTCTACGCTTAGCCTGCAGCGTTGCCGCGGCAGACTCAAGACTCGCTTCAAATGCTGTGGTTAGCAGCTTATTTGATGGGGCTTCCACCCACCGGACTATATACCCTTAGCTGGACGCACGGTCAGACCCCAATGTGGTCAACTCACAAACGAGGGCACCAAGCGAGTGATTGATATTTACGTTTATCACGATATCTTTCTATAATAAATCTGAAATGCTCTGTTGAAGATCTATTATTTCTGCCGTATTAAAATGTATTACTATTCCATATGCAATGCAAATATAGTTTCCACTTATAGGATCAAATTTCACACCTGGTCCATAGATATTTCTGTTTCTTTCTCCAAAAACATCCTTGACTTCATCTGGCAAAACATTATAAACCGGACAACTAATTTGCAGCGTATAAAACCCAGCTTTCAAATCATTTCCATGATCGCTGAACCACTCGCTTTCGAAAGTACCGTTTTCAGAAAACGCTTTACACTGAGCCTGATAATTAATTCCTTTCAACGTAAGAAGTATCGGCGTTCCATTAGGAATGTTAGATGATACTCGAAACATCAGTCTTCCACCATACAATTCATCATCTAAAGAAGCCTTAATTTTTAATGCCCTTCCTTCTTCAGGATCTTTAGGCGCTAATTCTTCTGACAGTGGAAGGAGATCTCCCATTTCGACGTAATTGTCTTTGTAGTACCAACGCCCATGTTTTTGCCTAAATCCCCATGAGGATATATAATTATAATTCAGTTGATCAATTGTTGGATCAGAGAACTGAAATCCTTTATTTTTGTAATCAATTCTTGAATAAGCTCTAAGCAAAGGAATTACAGGAATATGATATTGATTATAAGCATCCACATAAGGCATACACTCTATATCATAAATATCTAAATTCTTATCACTATAAACTTTACGTTTTTCAGAAATATATTCAAATATTTCTTCATCTGAATATTGATAGTTAACTGGATACGGTTCTACAGAAAAATAAAAGTCTCCAACTAATGAAGAATATTCCCATGATAATTGCTCTTCGCCATATGTAGAAGATGAAATACTAGATACTTCGTTACGAACATATTTGAACATTTCCTCAATTTTCAGATTTGGTATAGTCATTGCATCCTTTAACACTTGGGTATATAAACCATTACTACCTAAACCATCTGAAGCACCACAATCTGCACTTGTAGAATAAGCAATTATAGTTCCTTTAGGCGGATTTGAGATAGCGGTGAACCCTGTCGAAAAACCTCTTCCCATAGCAAATGGATTGTTTCGACATGCATCTAAAATACAAATAATGGTTTTTGCATTATAAGCAGATACTCCCTCAAGAAAAACATCTAAACTGTAGCAAGATACTTTAGTCTTTGCTTCACTAGTCATCTGAAGATCTATTGGGATAATATAATTCTTTCCTTCAATTTGCATACCATGACCCGCATAAAATAGTAATCCAACGGCATGTTCATCAAGATCCTTCAAAAAAGTATTCACAGCCCCTTGAATATCTGTCAACGATGCATCTAACAATGTTGTTACGTCAAAGTTGAGTTTCTGTAATACAGCTGTTATATCATTAGCATCATTTTTAGGATTTTTTAACGGTTCGACATATTGGTAATTGGAATTTCCAATTACTAGTGCAATTCTATCACTCATTATTATACTTATCCTTTCTGCATCAATAACCTGACTCATATCTATGACCATCAATACTAATAATGATAAGCCATTAATTTTTCTTTGAAAATTGGACTTTTTCATCTACACAAAGCAGTTTCATGTACTCTGACAATTCACGTACGATTAAAATCGAAGCAAAAAGAGTTCTGATATGAAATCTATTGGCTCTTTTCCCTCATAGCATCAACTCAAAGATTCTTCAAAGTTTTTAGCTAAAATCAACTAATATTTTCAAAATCTCTATTTTT
>NZ_QUHK01000036.1:0-18587 GCF_003479665.1 Blautia sp. AF14-40 | reverse complement strand
TATATTTTTTCAATTGTCTACTTGACGGGGAGCGGTTCACTCTTCAGAAAGCCTCTTTTCGTGTATTTCATTATTCTTTTACTGCTCCCAGTGTAATACCGGTTACGAAGTATTTCTGCAGGAACGGATATACAATCAGCATAGGAACAAGGGCGATAAATACCTTTGCTGCCTCCAGTGATTTGTTGGAGTTCTGTGCTAACTGCTGATACTGCTCTGCAGTCAGGGTTACGCCTACCGGGATCTGAACGGAGATCTGACGGATGTAGGTCTGTAACGGATAGTTCGTCTCTTTGTTCATTAATACCAGGCCCTGGAAATACTCGTTCCAGTAACCAACGGATGTAAACAGGACGATGGTTGCGATAACCGGTTTGGAACACGGAACTACAATCTGCCACAGGATACGCCACGGGCCGGCGCCATCTACACGGGCTGCCTCCTCGAGGTCTCCCGGGATGCCGCGGAAGAAGTTCATCATCAGGAGTACGTTGAATACCGGAACAGAACCAGCCAGAACCAGTGCTGCCATCGTATCGATCATACCATAATTTTTAACGGTGATGAACCACGGAATGGTACCACCATTGAACAGCATACAGAATACCAGGATCCACATCAGGACGTTTCTCGGTTTGTACTCTGTTTTGCTCTTTGCCAGCGGATAGGACATCATAATCAGGACAACCATGGTCCATATGGTTCCAATCACAACTCGCTTGATGGAAATCCAGAAGGAATTCCAGAATGCGGAATCACCCATAATCAGGCTGTAGGATTTTACGTTTGATCCGATCGGGTAAATCGTTACAAGACCGCCCTCAGCGGCTGCTTTTGAAGAAATAGATACGCAGAACGTATACCATAACGGATAAAAACAGCTGAATGCCAGGAGAATCAGGATGATAGCATTTATGACTTTAAACGCTTTGCTGCCAAAACTCTTGCTTTCTATCATAATTTCTGCCCTCCTTAGAAAATCTTGTAATCAGCAAACTTGTAAGCACAAACATAAGAAGTAACAACCAGCACGAAGCTGACAACAGATTTAAAGAGACCTGCTGCAGTAGCCAGCGAGAACTGCATGTTTGTAATACCAATACGGTATACGTATGTATCGATGATATCACCAGTTTCAATAACCAGCTGGTTGTACATGTTGAATACCTGGTCGAAACCTGCATTCAGAACGTTGCCCATTGCCAGTGTGGTCAGAAGAACGATGGTCGGAACCAGTCCCGGGATGGTGATGTGCCATACACGTTTCCAGCGGCTTGCGCCGTCGATTGCAGCTGCCTCGTAAAGGCTCGGGCTGATGCCGGTCAGCGCTGCAAGATAAATAACTGCGTTGTAACCGAACTCTTTCCATACATCAGTTCCGATCAGTAACTGACGGAAGATGCCAGGCATGGTCATCGGAAGAACGGTATCCGTTGCACCCATTGCGCTGCGGACCGTGTTGAAAATTCCGTTTGCGCCAAGGATATTGGTGATGATGTTTGCAAGGATAACCCAGGATACGAAGTGCGGCAGATATACGATCGTCTGAACCGTCTTTTTGAACTTCATATTCTTTACCTCATTCAGCAGCAGTGCGAACACCAGCGGAATGATGATATTCAGGATAACCTTTGCGATTGCAATAATCAGAGTATTGACAAGTGCCCGTTTTGCATCCGGGATAACGGTCAGGTATTTAAACCATTTCAAACCTACCCACGGAGAGCCGAACCATCCTTTGCTCGGATTGTAATCCTGGAATGCCATTACAATACCAACCATCGGAACGATAGAAAACATAAACAGCCAGATATAACCCGGCAGAACCATTAACGTATAGTGAAAGGAATTTGACAGCCCGAGATGGCCTTTTTTCTTCTTCACGGCAAGCTCCTCCTTTGATGTCATTTTTTTAAAGTAGTGGGGTACAGGCTTTCCTGTACCCCACCCTCCACATCATACATTTACATTAGTTACTCAGCCAGGTAATCTTTTACCAGCTCAAGGATCTGATCACCACCCTGTACATGCCAGTCGGTGCAGAACTGATCCCACTCGTCAAGGCTCTTCGCACCAGTGATGAACTGAAGGATACTCTTGTCTTCCAGGTCAGAAATCTGGGTCCAGTAGGTATCCATTCCGTCGATGGTGTAGTACAGTTCAGAATAGATCTTGTGATCCGGCTCAAGTGTTGCGTATGGACGATCACCAATCAGCAGTGCATAGAATCTGTTGAACTGTCCGTTGTTGGTGTTGACATCCATATCGGTTACTGCCAGATCTCTGGATCCGTCATAGTCCTCAGAGATAACGTCTTTCAGAGTTGCGGCATCGTTTGCCAGGTTCTTGTACAGACCGTTGAATTTGCTTCCGCCCTGCTGATAATCATCTGCGCTTGCTTCGCCTTTGATGATTCCCATCAGTGCATCATACTCATACTCGCACTCATCGGTAGCTGCCATACAGTTACGCAGCGGATACCAGCCGATTGCTACAGAAGTATCGAAGGTAGACTCATCACGAACGAGTACGTTGTTCATGATAACAATGGCTTTCTTCACATCATCCGATGCGTTTTTGTTTACCATAGTATAAGTGGTTCCAACGTCTTTCATATGAATATTCCACTCACCGTCTTTGGTGTACAGCGGATATGCCTGCCAGTTTGCATTGTTATCGTTACGGAAGGAATCCGGGTTTCCGTATCCAAGGCTCCACCATGGTCCCATGAAGATACCGCAGGTTCCGTTCTTAACATTGTTTGCATTGTCGCCGTTGGTTGTGGTTCCAACCTCCGGGTTGATGAGGCCTTTTTCATACCAGTCATGTAAGGTGGTAAGGGCTTCTTTCATTTCATCTGTTGTAGTTCCCCAGTACAGTTCGCCGGAATCATCTTTCAGAAAATATCCCGGTGTTGCATTGAATGCCTGATATACAGCATCGAAACCGTATCCGTTGTTGGAGGAGTTCAGGAAGTTGGAGTAGGTTCTTCCGCCGTTATCAATACCTGCGATTGCATAATCCGGGCTGAGACCTGCGTCTTTAAATTTCTGAGCTACTTCGCCGAGTTCATCTACGGTCTTCGGAACTTCCAGTCCTAACTGATCCAGCCAGTCCTGACGGATAAAGTACAGGTAAACACCATCGGTATCTACCGATATGTTTGGCAGTGCACAGAAGGTTCCGTCTACGGTTGCATTGTTGATCGCACGTCCTTCGGTAGTCTCGATGATTTCTTTTACCTGTTTGGATGCGTACTGGTTGAACTCCGGCCAGAGGTCTGCAAGAAGATCTGCTCTTGCTGCCTGTACCAGGTAGTTACGGGTTGGTGCAACGACTGCATCCGGAAGGGAAGCAGATGCGATTGCCAGAGATACTTTCTGCTGGAAGTCAGATGCATTACCTGCAGTCCAGTCGCAGACAACTTTGATGTTGTAGTTATCCAGAAGGTATCTGGTGTACTGGTTGTTATCTACGGAATCGCCGTCCGGAAGTGTGGTATCCTTCGGGTCGATCTGATATCCATAATGTACTTCTACGACATGATCAAATTTTGCAAACGCACGATCGTCATTTTCACCCGGTACTGCATCGTCTGCTTCATCAGCTGCTGCAACCCAGTCACCAGAACCTGCTGCATCGCCGGAGCCGCTGTCCGATGAGGTATCCTTTGCTTCATCGCCGCCTGCCGTACTTGATGCTGTTGTGCCGCTGCTCTTGCTGTTTGCGTCAGAACTGTCTCCTCCAGTGCTGCCACATGCTACCAGGCTTACGATCATGGTGCTTGCCAGTAATGCAGAAATTACTTTCTTTTTCATTTGGTGTCCTCCTTGTGATTTACGTTCTTTTTGCGTGCTCCGTTGTTGCTTTTGTCCAGGCTTACGAAGAATCCATTGTTTTTAATCATACGTTTTGCCTAAAACTTTCACATTTTCGTCACACTTTTTATGCAATGATTATACCTCTTCTCCACCCGTTTTGACAAGCATTTTTTATGTATTTTTCACAATTTATTTCGTTTTTTTAATTCATATTGTCGATTTTGTACACTATTTTAAAATTTATAGTCAATCTTGACTTTTTCTTTTTCGTTATTCTTTTATCTATTGACGGATTTTTTGTGCTTTTTCCGTCATTTTGTATATTCCTCGTATTTTCAGACATTTTACCTGCAGAGCCTTCTACCGGCAGTTCCCTCCGAATGCCGGGCAACACAATAAAAAAGAACCTCTTATCTCTCCCCGGGAATACTTCTTTCCGGAAACATAAGAGGTTCTTTTTCTTTTTTTGTTCTTTATTCTGCTTTTTTCTTCTCTTTTGGAATAATAATATTCAGTACAATCGCCGCAACAGCTGCCGGAACAATACCGGAGCCGCCGAAAATCAGCTGGATATAATAAGGAAGCTCAGAAGTTGCTCCCGCTGTGGAACCAAGGCCGTAGCCAAGACCCAGTGCAACAGAAACGATCGTGATCTCACGGCTCGTAATCGGCTCTTTTGTGATGAGCTGGATACCGGAAACCAGAATTGACGCAAACATCATAACGGCTGCACCGCCGAGTACGGACTGCGGCATAATGGATACAAATGCTGCAATCTTCGGGCAGAGTCCGCAGAGGATCAGGAAAATGGCTCCGCAGGAAAGTGCCATACGGTTTACGATTTTTGTCATCGAAATAATGCCGACGTTCTGTGCAAAAGAAGTATTCGGGAGAACGCCAAGTGCTGCTGCAAAGCTGGATCCGAGACCGTCGCAGATGATACCGCCGGAAAGCTCAGAATCGGTTGCCTCGCGGTCCATACCGCTCTCTACGCAGGCGCAGATATCGCCGACCGTCTCAACGGTTGTTACGATGAACATGATCGCTACCGGGAGAATTGCCTCCACACGGAAGACTGGTTTTACCTCAGCCAGTTTTCCAAAGCCTGCAATACCAGGGAGCGCGAACCAGGACGCATCTTTTACCTGCTGGAAATTGACAACCCAGGAATATGTATAGGAAACAGTGCTTCCATCCTCAAGAACCGCCGTTCCGGTATGCGGCAGAACCATGGTCATAATAATAGCTACCACGTAGCCGACTAAAATACCGATCAGAATTGAAGCCGTACTTAAGATTCCCTTCGGATTTGTAAAGTGCTTCAGTGCCAGCGTTACAATCAGAACGACCATGCCAAGGAACAGGTTCTGTATGGAACCGTAATCGTTCGTTCCGGAACCGCCGCAGAGATAATTGATTCCAACCGGAATCAGCGAAAGACCGATCGCCATAACGACGCAGCCGGTAACAACCGACGGGAAAAATTTACGAAGCGGCTTTAAACAGACGCCAAGCACGCCCTCAAACAGACCGCCGACAATTGTCGCACCAAGGATAGCGCCGTACGTCAGCGCGCCCTGTCCCAGCACGGCTGTCACGCTCTTGAATACGCCGAGGAATCCAGAAGATGTACCCATAACAATCGGCACTTTACCGCCGATCGGTCCAATCGAAAACATCTGTACCAGTGTTACAATACCGGCTACTGTCATTGCATTCTGCAAAAGAGCCGTACGAAGTGCACCGTAGCCCGCATCCGCCGTCAGACCGCACGCTCCCATGATGATCAGAAGCGGGGTGAGGTTTCCTACGAACATCGCCATTACATGCTGCAATCCAAGCGGAATCGCCTGCTTCAGCGGAATCCGTCCTTCAAAGGTGTACGGGGTTCCCATAGCTGAACTTTTTTCTTTTTTCATTGCTTTTCTCCTGCTTTTGTAGATTTGGGCTGCCTTGCCTTTCGGTATGGAATATGCCCTGCACAGCCGGAATTTTTCCGGCAAAGCGTCCTTGTTTTTTCTTATAGATACTTATAAGTTTTTCTTTTTAAACAAGTCTTCTTCATAAGCTGTGCTTTTATGTAAAAAGATTATCATGTTTCTTTTTTCCCGTCAACCCGCATCTTGTACAGAATTCCATAAAAAGGAGACACCGGTCTGTGTTCCTCATCTCACAGATCAATGCCTCCTTGTTTTCTTCCTTCAATTTAAGCGTTCTGGAAATCCTCAATCGCTTTTACGGTGCGGTTATATTCTTCCGTCACCTTCTGCATCAGATCATCCGTCTCGGTCTCCTGCAGCGGTCTTAACCGCTCGGTCAGCTCGGCGCTTGGCTCGTACAGATTTTTAAAACCAAGATTCTGGCACACGCCTTTTAATGTATGAGCTGCACGGAATGCAACCTCAATATTTCCGTCCGCCAGTGCCTGGCAAAGCTCCTGATAGCTCGGATCCTGCGGAAATTTTAAAATGATCCGCTGAATTAGAGATTCACTGCGAAGCCGCTGAACGGTTTCCTCGTAATCTGCTCCCATCTGCATGTAGCAATCTTTTAATGTCATCTTCTCTTCCTCTTCCCTGTATGCAAATTCATTACATATTAATGCAAACAAGTTCTTTATCAATACATAAATAATTATATTTCTCACGCAAGCTCTTGTCAACTTCTGCTTTTCATTATTTTTGCATTATTTTTGTTTACTATACGCTCTATTTCTGAACATAAAACATCTTTTTTCTTACGTTTTTCTTACGTTTTTATCTTACCTGTATATTGCATTCATGCATAATAATACAACTTACTCGCATATTCTGTCGTTTTATTCACACGGTACCGCGTGAAAGTCTATTTCTTCTGTCTAGTCTCGTTGCAAAATGTAATGTTTTTTGTACACTGTAATTTTCGTTATTTTTCTGTGTTTCTTCTATCTTTTATGCAAAAAGGGACCCCCGGTCTTAACCGGAGATCCCTTTGGATTTCTCAAAATCAGATTAGCAGATTCCCTGAGCCATCATAGCGTCAGCTACTTTCTCAAAGCCTGCGATGTTAGCGCCCATAACATAGTCGCCCTCATGGCCGTAACGTTTTGCAGCATCAACCATGTTGTGTGTGATGTTGATCATGATATTTTTCAGTTTTGCATCAACTTCATCGAAGGTCCAGGACAGACGCTCGGAGTTCTGGGACATCTCGAGTGCGGATGTTGCAACACCACCTGCATTTGCAGCTTTTCCAGGTGCGAAGATTACGCCGTGCTCCTGCAGATATTTGGTTGCTTCCAGAGTAGTAGGCATGTTAGCGCCCTCGCATACTGCAGTGCATCCGTTCTCAACAAGTGCTTTTGCATCCTCAAGCAGCAGCTCGTTCTGAGTTGCGCAAGGAAGAGCAAGGTCTGCTTTTACAACCCATACGCCGCGTCCTTCGTGGTACTCAGAGTTTGGACGATATTTCTTGTACTCGGTCAGACGGGCACGATTTACTTCTTTGATCTCTTTTAATGCAGCTACATCGATTCCGTCTGGATCGTAAACCCATCCGTTGGAGTCAGAGCAGGTGAGAACTTTCACACCAAGCTGAGTAGCTTTCTCGATTGCATAGATTGCAACGTTTCCGGAACCGGATACACAAGCGGTCTTGCCTGCGATGTCGATGCCGTTCAGTTTCAGCAGCTCCTGGGTCAGGTACAGCAGTCCGTATCCGGTAGCCTCTGTTCTTGCTAAAGATCCGCCGTAGCTTAAACCTTTACCAGTCAGAACGCCTTCGTATACGCCGCGGATTCTCTTGTACTGTCCGAACATGAAGCCGATCTCTCTTGCGCCTGTTCCGATGTCACCAGCCGGTACGTCGGTGTCTGCGCCGATATATTTGCAAAGCTCTGTCATAAAGCTCTGGCAGAATGCCATGATCTCTCTGTCAGATTTTCCTTTCGGATCGAAGTCAGAACCACCTTTACCTCCGCCGATCGGAAGGCTGGTCAGTGAGTTTTTGAATACCTGCTCGAATCCCAGGAATTTGATAATACCAATATTTACAGAAGGATGCAGACGGATTCCTCCTTTGTAAGGTCCGATTGCACTGTTAAACTGTACACGATATCCGGTGTTTACATGAGCCTGTCCTTTATCGTCTACCCACGGCACACGGAATTTGATCTGACGCTCTGGCTCTACCATTCTCTCCAGAAGAGCGACTTTTCTGTATTTTTCCTCGTTTGCTTCAATAACAGGGCGAAGAGATTCCAGAACCTCTTTGACTGCCTGATGGAATTCCGGCTCAGCTGGGTTTTTTGCAACTACGGACTCAATAACCTCATCTACGTATGACATGTTAGTTTCCTCCTTGAAATTTCTCCCTTAATGTAGTGCAGAAAGATTTCTTTAAAAGATCCATCTGCGGTTCTCATCAGCCTTAAAGCGTGGAGAAAATCATTTCCGCACTCTCTCGCGTCTCCGGTGGATTCTCCCGTCCTCCGGAACACTTAATTTTATAAGGTCAACGATTGGTTGATATTATAGCATAAAATATCCGGTTTTTGCAATATTTCACGCAAAAAATTCCTAATAAATCATGATTTTGTAGCGTTTTCTAATATTTACCCAGTATTTTTGTCGATTTTGTATATTTTTACCGAAAGTACTATAAAATTTCGCGTGCTGATTCTTTAGAAAATAAAGATTAGCTGCGGTTTTTTGTTTTTATATTAGGTGTTTTCGATTTTTTCTTCACGCTCCAGCCAAAGGTTCCCTGCTTTTTCCCGATTCCAAAGTACTCTCCGTGGGAATACACAATCGGTTTCGCGCGGTTCAGATCGAAGCGGCCGCGCTCATCCATGTATGCCTCATCCGCATGGACAGCCACAACTTTTGCAAGAAACATGTGATGCGAGCCCAGTTCGAGCACCTGCTCCACTTTACACTCGATATTAACCGGCGACTCCCCGATCATCGGTGCGGAAATCTCCTCCGCCTCGACTTTCGTCAGTTTCATCTCTTTGAACTTATCCACATCTCTTCCCGAGCGCACGCCGCAGTAGTCGGTCGCATAGCAGAGGTCCTCCGTCGTCAGGTTGATGACGAACGCACCGCTCTCTTTGATCATCTGATAGCTGTAGCGTTCCGGCCGCACCGAGATCGATACCATCGGAGGATTCGTACACACCGTGCCGGCCCAGGCAACGGTGATGATGTTGTCCTCCCCGTTCTTTCCGCGCACCGACACCATGACCGCCGGCAGCGGATACAGCATATTTCCCGCTTTCCATGTCTGTTTTCCCATTCTTATTTCTTTCCTTTCCTCTTTTTCACTCTTTTATGACCGAAAAAAGCGTGCCCCGGATCTGTTTTCAGGCCCGGAACCACGCTTTTTTATTTTTTCTGTTTTTACTGATTCTGCAGCGCCATCATAAATGCCGGAATCAGCTGTTTCTTTCTCGATACAACACCCTTCAGCTCGCAGCTGACCTCGTTGACCGGAAGATCTTCAAAAGCTTTTTCGATGACTTCCTTTGCCCCGCTTCCATAATACAGAAGCTCTGTAGATTCTTCTATAATATTGGTCAGCATAAAGAATACCATCTCGATGCCGTGTTTTCCGCACTCGCTTTCCATCTGCGGCAGAAGCTGTTCCTTGATGGATTCCAGTTCGCCCGCATCGAGGGATGTAATCTGGCCGACACCAAACGTAACATCGCCCATGATGAATTTTTTGAAATCCTGGTAGAAAATTTCTTCCGGTGATTTATCTTTCAGGTTGCTTCCTGCACGGAACATTTCGGATGCAAACTCCGGAATGCTGATGCCTGCAATGTCCGCCAGTGCCTCTGCTGCCGCTTTGTCAAGAAACGTACACGTCGGCGACCGGAACATCAGCGTATCGGAAATGATGGCTGCGCAGAGCAGTCCTGCGATGTTCGGCGCGATCTCCAGCTCTTTTTCCTTATAAATTTCATACATAATCGTTCCCGTGCAGCCCACCGGCTCATTGCGGAACATAACCGGCGCCATCGTCTCAAGTGATCCCAGACGATGATGGTCGATGATCTCGAGAATCTCCGCCTCTTTGACGTTATCGACCGCCTGTGATTCCTCATTGTGATCGACGAGAATCAGTTTCTTTCCTGCATTTCCGATCAGGTTCCGACGGGAAATCGTTCCCACATATTTTCCTTTCTTGTTCAGAATCGGGAAATCGCGGTGTCTCTGATTTTTCATAACTTCTTTGATATCATCGAGGAAATCTTCGGTGTTGAACGTGATCAGATTGCTTCTGCGCATCAGATATTTGACCGGAATACTCTGGTTAATCAGACGCGCAATCGTATACGTGTCATGCGGACTGCTGATGATCACACAGCATTTTTCCTCTGCAAATTTCTGAATCGTTTTCGTCACCTTTGCGCCAAGTCCGACGATAATGCAGCTTGCATCCATCTCGATTGCACAGAGCTGGTCCTCCGCACGGTTTCCGAGAATGACAAGGTCATCTTTTTCGATGTAGTTCTCCATCGTATCCGGATGGAATGCGCCGACAACGACTTTTCCGCGGATAAAATAACCATGTTCATTTCCGACAATAACCGAACCATCCAACGTATCCGCGATACTGCGGTATTGCGTCCTTGCCAGTGACATGACATGGCTGTCATAAGAATCCATATAGGATTCTGCGATATCACTGACCGTAATCACGCCCTGCAGATCATTGTCCGGCGAAGTAATCGGCAGTGTGACCACGTTGTTGTTTTTCATCATGGAATACGCTTTCTTCACGGAAATCGTGCCCGGTACGCTCGGCACCTCATGGATTTCAATTTCCTTTACCTGCGTTCCCGCATTCGGCAGATACCCCGGTGCGCGCACGCCAAAACGCTTCAGTACATACTCGGTCTCCTCATTGATCTGACCGGCACGCCGCGCCATGTAGGTTTTGGTTTTATCTGTCCTGTTCTTGATATCCGCATAGGCAATCGCCGAACAAATGGAATCCGTATCCGGATTTTTATGTCCAATTACATAAACTCTTGAATTTGATTTCATAATAGTACTCCTCCCTTCTGTATGTTTGTGGTATACAGTAAGTTCGTCCCGGTAGTTTTACTTCTTTTTTTGTAACGACTACAGTTACTGCTCACTTCGTGACCAGTAACCGCCGCCCTGCACATGCAAATTCGCTCCGCGAAGTTCCGGGCGGCCACCTGAATCACTTTCTCCTGCAGCCGCGCAGCAAGTGCGCGTCTCAGTAATTTTGGTAACGACTACACACATATTACCATCCTTTTTTCATCTGGTCAAAGAAAATCTTTTATGTTAAGATAAACGCAGATAGAAAAACGTGCAAAATTGAACCCGATTTTTTCATAAATCCACAATTTTCCTCTCGTTTTCCTGTTATTCTTACGAAAAAGGGGTGTTTCATTATGTCAGAAGAACAATTAACCATGGATGACTTCTCCGCAGAGCTGGAAGCTTCCTTCAAAAAAATTGAGGAAGGCGACATGCTCACCGGAACCGTCATCTCCGTAGATGAAAAAGAGGTGATTCTCGATCTGAAATACTACGCAGAGGGCGTCATCCGCGCCGAGGACTTCAGCAACGAGCCTGGCTTCTCCTTAAAAGACGCTGTTCAGGTCGGTGACGAAATCACCGCAACCGTGATCCGCAAAGACGACGGCCACGGCAACATTCTTCTCTCCCGCGCAGAGGCAAACGATATCCTCGCATGGGAAAAACTCGCACAGTACAAAGAAGAGAAAACCGTACTGGATGTAAAAGTCAAAGGAATCGTAAACGCCGGTGTTATCGCTTACGTCGAAGGAATCCGCGGCTTCATCCCGGCTTCCAAACTCTCCCTGAACTACGTGGAAGATCTGAATGAATACTTAAACAAAGACATTCAGGTACAGGTTTTTGACCTCGACAAAGAAAAAGACCGCCTGATCCTCTCCGCCCGCGAAATTCTCCGCGAGAAAGCAGACGAAGAGCGCAAAGAGAAAATCTCCAACGTAGAAGTCGGCCTCGTCACCGAAGGAACCGTTGAGAGCCTGCAGCCATACGGCGCCTTCATCAGCCTCGGAAACGGCCTCTCCGGCCTCGTCCACATCTCCCAGATCTGCGCCAAACGAATCAAACATCCATCCGCAATTCTGGCAGTCGGCGATAAAGTCAAAGTAAAAGTCATTGCCATCAAAGACGGCAAACTCAGTCTCTCCATGAAGGCACTCGACGACGTTGCCGCCGAAGAAATTCAGGAAGAAACCATCGAACTCCCGGAGACAGAGGAAGTGACAACGACACTGGAATCGCTGTTTAAAAATATTAAACTGAACTAAAGTGACTGTTCACGTTGTTATAACAGCATTTTCCAGGGGTTTTGCAGCATCACAGATTTTACCCCCATGACACGTAAACATAAAGCAGCGGCTGTACCGGATTTTTCTTTCCCGGTACAGCCGCCACTGTTATTTTATACCGGCATCGCCGCCACAAAATAGTACATCACAATAAAATGACAGAAGCTTCCACCCATCACAAACAGATGGAAAATTTCATGTGTTCCGAACTTTTTATGTTTTGCATTAAACACCGGCATTTTTAAGGAGTAAATCACCCCGCCGACTGTATAAATAATTCCGCCGGCCAGCAGCCATCCAAACGCCGGCCGCGAGAGGGCCAGAAACAGCGGATGAAACGCCAGAACGCACAGCCAGCCCATTGCGATATACAGCACCGAAGAAAACCACTTCGGACAGTTGATCCAGAATGCCTTGACGAGAATCCCGCCAATCGCTGCCGCCCACACCAGTGCACAGAGTGCAATTCCCGTCCGTCCATGCAGTGCAATCAGGCAGATCGGTGTGTAGCTTCCCGCAATCAGCACTGAAATCATCATATGATCAAACTTTTTCAGTCGACGGTTCACCTTCCCGTTTACATCAAACGTGTGATACACGGTGCTCGCCAGATACAGCAAAATCATACTCAGCATAAACACTGCCATTGCGACCACATGCAGATGATCCGGCTCCCGCGCCGCCTTCAAAAGCAACGGCAGCGTTCCCACCACCGCTAGGATCAGCGCAATCCCATGTGTAATCGCACTGCCAGGATCCTTGATTCCATTTTTTCTGATATACTTCATTCTACTCACTCCTTTCCTGTCAGAAACGCTGTGTATTTCAATTACTACTTCATGTAGTTTTCATTACTACTTATCATTGTTTCTTTTATTATAGCAGGATAAAATTATTTTTCAAGTCAAAATATCTATTTTCTTTTGAAAATGTTCGACCTGCTTTGACACAAAAAAACAGACTGCTCGCTTACGCATACCGTTGTGCCTGTTTGAGCCGTCTGTTTTTGTATTTTTATTGCTTCTTCGCTTGAATCAGCTTCCATTTTTCTACCCGCGAAAGCTGCTTAATTTCCCATTCTCTCCGCATAGCCTCCTGTTTTGTTAAAAAGGTTTCAAAATACACCAGTTTTACCGGTTTGCGGCTCTTTGTATATTTCGCTCCTTTTCCAGCATTGTGTGCCTTTACTCTGCGTTCCAAATTATTGGTCCAGCCTGTATAAAAAGATCCATCGCTGCATTCCAGAATATATGTAAAATTCCCCTGTTCCATTTCAAATTCCGTTCCTTCTGTTCATCTGTATTCTATGTAACTTTAACACTCGGTTCTTTTAGGCGCAATTAAAAAAATAAGAAAGAGTCCTGCTTCGCAGGAAAATTCAACGAAGTTTCCTGTAAGCAAAAAACCGTCCGGATTTCTCCGAACGGTTTTCTCATTTTTATTTTTACTGCATTGCCAGCTCATCTACCGCCAGTTTCAATGCGCCCATGATACCCTGATTGTCGTTCAGGCTTGGAAGTACAATGTAGCTGTCGAGATCCTCAAGTTCTTTTGTTACAAGATATCCGTTCAGCTGTTTCTTTACTTCTTCTCTTACGAGCGGCATCATATGCTCCTGATGCATAACGCCTCCGCCCAAAACGATTCTCTGCGGGGAGAGCAGCATGATGCAGTCTACAAGTGCCTGTCCGATATAGTAAGCCTCAAGCTCCCATACCTCTTTTTTGTCTGCCAGCTCAATACCTTTTTTGCCCCAGCGTGCTTCAATGGCAGGACCTGCAGCAAGGCCTTCCAGGCAGTTGCTGTGATACGGGCATTTTCCGCCGTAAGTATCTTTCGGATGTCTGGTCAGCAGAACGTGTCCGCCTTCCGGATGAAGCATGCCGTGCAACAGCTTGCCATTGGAAATAATTCCCATTCCAACGCCCGTTCCGATGGTGATGTAAATGCTGTTGTCCAGACCTTTTGTGATTCCCCAGGTAGCCTCACCCAGTGCAGAACCGTTTACATCGGTATCAAATCCAACCGGGATGTCCAGTGCATCTGCGAAAGCGCCTACGATGTTGTAGTTCTTCCATGCTAATTTGGGAGTTGTGGTAATGTAACCATATGTTTCGGATTTTCTGTTCAGGTCGATCGGTCCAAAGCAACCGATTCCCAGTGCCTGAATGTCCTTCTCTTTGAAATACTCAATCATTTTCGGAACGGTAATTTCCGGTGTCTCGGTCGGGATAGAAATTCTCTCATAAATTTCTCCATTTGCGTTTCCAATTGCGCAGACCATCTTTGTTCCGCCTGCTTCTAATGCTCCAAGTCTCATTGTGTTTTTCTCCTCTCTTACGCCTCTGGATTTGAGCAGATCACGGAAAGTTTTCCTTCAAATCTGCATCCGTTAAAATTAGCCGGAATAATAAAGTGTGTACCTTTTTTCACCGTAATACCGTTTACAGTACCCTCTCCGGCAATAACGCTTACATTAGTATAATATTTTTTCGCATCTAAGGTGAATACACCGTCGATGTCGTATTTATCTACAGAGTAGAACTTGCATGTTACAAAATGGGTATGTACCGCGCCCGGGATTTCCTCTGTAAAGGTATCGATATCTGCCGTTTTAAACGGAGCCTCGATAACATCGATACTCTGCTCTACATGAAGTTGTCTCGGTTTGCCGTTCTGCAGTCTGTCATAATCGTATACACGATAGGTGATATCGCTGCTCTGCTGTGTCTCCAGAATCAGTGTGCCGCCTTTGATGGCATGTACGCATCCCGGATTGATCTGGAAGAAATCTCCCTTATGTACCGGCACTTTGCGGATGAAATCGCTCCACTCATGATTGCGGATCATTTTCTCCACTTCTGCCTTGTCTTTTGCATTGTGTCCGATAACAATTTCTGTACCCGGTTCGCAGTCCAGCACGTACCAGCACTCGGTCTTTCCAAGAGATCCATTCTCATGCTCTCCTGCATAAGCATCATCTGGATGAACCTGGATGCTCAGATCATTTTTTGCATCAATGATCTTGATCAGCAGCGGAACCTGGCTTCCCGGGTAATTTCCGAAAATTTCCGGCTCCTTGTTCCAGAGCTCACCTAATGTTTTTCCATCAAATCTTCCGCCTGCCACACGGCTCATTCCGTTGGCATGTCCGCTGATCGCCCAGCACTCGCCGGTTGTATCGCTCGGAATTTCGTAATCAAATACGTCTCTTAACTTTGTTCCACCCCAGATTGCTTCTTTGAACACCGGGTCCATAAATAAAAGCTCCATATTTTTCTAATCCTCCTTGTTTTCAGGATCTGTCCACTACATCTATTTTAACCGATAACATTCAAAAACGAAACCCCTAAAATGACAAACTTTCACATTTTCTGTAACCGGTTACTTTCCTTTTATTCCACCCTTTTTCTATATCAAAACAATCCTGTTTGTTATATGTAAAGCTGACTGTTTTCAGCCAGCCTTTTTTATAAAAAGCAATCGAAAAACGGTATTTTACCATCCGCGGTCTGCGCCGCCTTTTTTGTATTCAAAACCTGTAAAAAAGATTCGATTGCGAATCCTACACTTTATAATACTTTCCCGCATCCCATTTCGTGCAGGTCCTCTTTTTTATTCCGAAATTGCCGGGAGATATACCATAGGATCAATGGCTTTTCCGTCTTTTTTCATCTCAAAGAAAAGATTGCTTCCCTCTTTTACATAATATTTCGTCGGTGCTGCAACTGCTCCGATCCGTGCTGCTTTCTGAACTTTCTGGCCTGCCTCGAGGGAAACGTCTGTGAGCTGTCCGTAGATGGCTTCGTATCCATTTCCAAGATTCATGGTGACGGTGAGGCCGGTTCTTGCATCATTTTCCACACTCACAACTTCTCCGTCCGCTGCCGCCAGAACCGGAGTTCCTTCTGCCGCCGAGAAAACAACGCCTGGATTGCACTGGTAAAGATCCAGTGTCGGGAAATAAACGGTATTTTCCATGTTATACGGAATCAGAACTGTTCCAGTAACCGGCAGTTCCATGATTGTCGCTTCGCTGAACATCAGATCCTGTGCAGCCCCTGCTGTCTCAACTGCCGTTTCCTGATTTTCTGCAGAATCCACAGTTCCGGATGCTGCACTCGTTTCTTCATTCGCCGCTGTTTCTCCTGATCCTGTTTCTCCGTTCTGATCCGCCGCTGTTCCGTTTACCGCCTGCGCGTCCTGTCTTTCTGTATTCCCATCTAATTCTTCCGGTGTATTCTGAGCCGTCTCTGCATCTGCTTCTGGATTTCCCACCGCCTCTTCTTCACACGCCGCTTCCATTTCCGGCGCCTGTTCCAGACTGTTTTCCACATCATCTGCCTGATCCTGTACGGCACGCGTTCCGTCTGCATCTCCCGTCGTCTCCTCCGTCTGCTGTTCTGTAGTTCCGGTGCTTTCGTCCTCTGTAAGCTGTGCCGTCTCTCCCTGTTTCGCCTGATCTGCCTTACCGTTTCTCGCATCCTGCTGCCAGGTCAGCACTCCGCCTGCAATCATCATTGCCAGTGCCGCTGTGATCACGCCGATTCTCAACTTGTCTCTTTTCATGTTCTTACCACCTCTGCTGATATCTTTTTAAGCATTTCAGAGGCGTTTTTCGATTTCTCGCTCTCCTCCTGCTTTTCTACAGTAAGCAGTATTTCCCATCCGGCGCGATCTATACACAAAAACCGGATTTTTCCTTTCCGTTATCCACAATTTTTCCCCTGCGCTTCTTTCTTTTGTGGAAAACATAATTCTTTTCTGCGCATTCCGTGCAAAACATCCCCAATGTTATCCACACCTTATTTTCTCGACTTGCTTCACGTAAAAAAAAGAGCCGGAACCGGGAATTTTCTCCCATTTCCAGCTCTCACTTTCACCTGTATTTACTGTAATCTTCCATACACCGTACTCGCATCCGCGATGCTGTCCACCGCAGATCCCGAATCCGTCATGGCCTCTGCCGTAACAAGTATGTACTCTTCTCCTCCATATTCTGCAAAGCTGACCAGGCACTGACCCGCCTCATCGGTAAATCCGGTCTTTCCGCCTTCAATGACTGCCCCGTTCTCCAGTGTCGTACTCATCTCATAGCTGGTAAACCGGTGGAGCATCGTGTCATACAGCGTAATTCCCTCCGGGTGTGATGCGGTAGCTTCCGTTGTGTAAACCTCCCTCGTCACGATCTCGCGAAACGTATCACTCTTCAGACACTCGCTCATCAGCACCGCAATATCACGGCAGGTAGAATAATGGTTGTCGTTATGCAGTCCCGTGCAGTTCTCAAAATGCGTATTGGTAAGCCCCAGTTCTTCTGCTTTCTGGTTCATCATGGCCACAAAACCTTCTTCCGATCCGCCGACTGCTCTCGCCAATGTCTCACAGGCATCTGCGCCGGATGGAAGCAGCACACCATAGAGAAGATCACGAACCGTCGGCTGTTCGTACGGATTAAATCCCGCTACCGACGCATCCTGTGCCGTCAGTTCCTCGAAGATGTCCTCCGGAACCGTAATCGTCTCGTTCAGATCCGGAAGATTTTCAATGGTAAGCAGCGCTGTCATAATCTTTGTCATCGACGCCGGATAAATTCTCTCATCTCCGCCCAGATTCATCATCTCAGCCAGATCGCTTTCCCGCACCAGCAGGGCATGCTGACTGTTCAGACCATCTGACGAAATCTGCTGTACCGGCTCAGGCGTCGGTGTAATCTCCTCCTCCGGGCTGGAATCCGATATCGGCTCTGAACTGTCCCCAGCAAGAGAGGATGACGAAACCGAAGAGGATGCACTTGCGTTTCCATCCGTCTGTTTTTTCTCGTTCTTCTGCATCTGATATCCAAGCACGCCAATCAATCCGATAATGATAACAAGCAGAACACTTAAAATCACTTTCTGCTGAAACTGGCGTCTTCGTCTTTTGTTTTTCTTTTTTTGTGCCATAAACAGATTCCTCCGTTCTTTTTTATTCTTTCAAAGCATAGTACATTTCCTGCTCTTTTGCAAGATTTTCGCCGTAACCTTAAGATAAACATAATCAAAATTGGTCCACCGGACCAATTTTGGATATGTAGAACAAAAAAAGAACCCTCGAAAGGGTTCCACATAGTGAAGCATCGGGGATTCGAACCCCGGACAACTTGATTAAAAGTCAAGTGCTCTACCGACTGAGCTAATGCTCCGTAAAATATGCCTAGTTCCGGAATCGAACCAGAGACACGAGGATTTTCAGTCCTCTGCTCTACCAACTGAGCTAACTAGGCATAAAATTGCGGGAGTAGGATTTGAACCTACGACCTTCGGGTTATGAGCCCGACGAGCTTCCAGACTGCTCCATCCCGCGATATCCTATTTTTGTACTTGATTTCTCAAGTAAAGCCGATGATCGGACTCGAACCGATAACCTGCTGATTACAA
>NZ_QUHK01000035.1:1658-22687 GCF_003479665.1 Blautia sp. AF14-40 | reverse complement strand
GATAAGTTTGTGCAAAATTCGATATTTGCTCATTTATAGTACACAAAATAAATATTATAATATGCTCACAAATTATATTCTTCCCGAATATGGAAACCAACCATTTAATGCAATAACCTATGATTTTATAGAAACACATTGTAAATTTCTACTGGAATCAGGCGGTAGAAAAGGCAATGGTTTATCACCAAAAACAGTAAATGATGTGTTGGCTATCATTCGAAATATTTCAAAGTTTGCAATCAGAAAAGGAATTTATGTTGCATGTGATGCTGCCTCTGTTCAGATCAGGCAAAACATTAAACCTATGCGTATTTTAAGCAATGCTGAACAAAGTCAATTATGTGAGCATATATTAAAGAATCCTGAAGCCTGCAGCATAGGAATTCTTGTGTGTTTGTTTACAGGACTGCGTATTGGAGAAATTTGTGCTTTGCGTTGGGAGGATATCTCATTCTCCGAACAATCAATATATATTCATCATACACTGCAAAGAATTCAAATTCATCAGGGAAACAAGGCAAAAACCGAAGTTGTTATGACCACACCCAAAAGTCCTTGCTCTATAAGAAAAATCCCATTACCTGATGAAATAGCAAAAATTCTTATTTTAAATCAAAAATCATCGTCAGGTTATGTGCTGACTAACGATGATTATAAATTTATAGAGCCGAGAACAATGCAAAATAAATTCAAAAAAATTCTAAAAGCCGCAGGGATAGAAAATGCTAATTTTCATGCTTTGCGACATACTTTTGCCACAAGATGTGTTGAACTGGGCTTTGATGTCAAAACTCTTAGTGAAATTCTCGGTCATGCTACTGTCAATATTACCATGAATCGTTATGTTCATCCTACTTATGAGATGAAAAAGAAAAATATGCAAAAATTATCTGGATTATTAGCCGTCAAATAAATTGTCAAGATACCATCCAATAGTGATTTTATCTATTGGATGGTATTTTTTCGTGTAGTGTGATACTCTACGAAAATATTTCCGCAAGGAGTTATTTTTTATTATTATATAGGCAATATTGCCTATCACGTTTATGTTCCATTATAGGCAATAATGAATATATGTCAATATCAAAAGGAGGCGTATATTCATTGATTTCCTATGATCCATTGTGGAACACAATGAAAAAAGTCGGCGCATCAACATATACACTTCAAGTTAAAGCAGGAATCAGCAGCTCGACAATTCGAAGATTAAAAGCTGGAGAATCAGTATCCACAAACACTATTGATGCCCTCTGTAAAATATTTCACTGTTCAGTTCAGGATATTATTGAATTTCTTCCTGAATAAGAACTGCCATAATTAAAAATGTAGTTTTAAAAGTTTTGGATTATTGTATTTTTTATGTTTTCTTTGCACAGAGGTTCCTTCCATCTGATATAATGGACGCAATGCATTATTCAGATGGAGGAATTTTCTCTATGTCACAGACACAAACCCGGCGGAGTTCTCAGGTCGATCTGCTTCACGGCCCGATCCTGAAATCTCTGCTGCTTTTTGCCCTGCCGATTATGGCGTCCCGCGTGTTTCAGCAGATTTACAACACGATGGATACGCTGATCGTCGGCTATACACTTGGCGACTCATCGATTGCGGCGATGGGTGCCTGCTCATCCATCTATGAGATGATGACCGGATTTACGTTCGGCGTCGGAAACGGTCTTGCGATCGTCACGGCGCGCTGCTTTGGACGGCAGGAGACGGACCGGATGAAAAAATCGGTCGCATCCTGTATCGTCATCGGCGTTGCCGTGACACTGGTAGTTACCATTCTGGCGACGATCTTCATGCATCCGCTGCTGCGCCTGCTGAAAACACCGGCGGAGATTCTTGAGGAATCCTACAGCTATATTTCGATTCTCTCGATTTTCCTGTTCGTCATGTTCGCCTACAACCTGTGCTCCGGCCTGCTGCGGGCGATCGGCAACAGCTTCATGCCGCTTGTGTTCCTGATCTTTTCATCGCTGGTGAACATCGTGCTCGATCTGCTGTTTATCCGCACCTTCGGCATGGGTGTCCGGGGTGCTGCGATTGCAACCGTCATTGCACAGGGCATTTCCGTTGTGCTCTGCCTGATTTATATTGTTACGAAAGCGAAAATCCTGCTTCCGGAAAAACGCCACTTCGCGCTGGACCGCGGACTGTACGCAGATCTGCTGGCGCAGGGATTTTCGATGGGATTTATGAGCAGCATCATTTATGTTGGTTCGATCGTTCTGCAGCCGGGCATCAACAGCCTCGGATATGAAACTATCGCCGGACATACCGCTGCGAGAAAGCTGTTTTCGTTCTCCATGATGCCGCTTTCCTCCATGGCGCAGGCCGTCAACATCTACGTTGCACAGAACCGCGGCGCAGACAACTGGGAGCGCGTGCGGAAAGGCATCCGTTACGCTTACATTTTCTGCTTCAGCGTAACCGCGTGCCTGATTGTAATCGTCACCCCGCTTGCACCAACCATGGTACACCTGATCTCTGGTTCATCCGACCCGACCGTCCTCGGAAACGGAGCCCGCTACCTCCGCGTAGCCATCCCGTTTTTCTTCGCCCTTGGTCTTGTCAACTGCAGCCGTCTGGCACTGCAGGCACTCGGAGAGAAAATTCTGCCGTTGCTGTCGAGCTTTATTGAGCTGTTTGGAAAGATTATCTTTGCCATGGTATTCATTCCACGCTACCACTACAGCGCCGTAATCTGGTGCGAACCGATCATCTGGTGCTTCATGGCTGCGGAGCTTGTGATTTCATTGTATCGAAATCCTTATATGAGAAAAGGGAAGACAGGAAACTGATTTTTAAATGAAAAAATTACCGGCCAATGCACGGAAAAATCTGTGTGTTGACCGGTAATTATTGTGAACTTCCTGAAATATTAACTTTCGTTTCGACATGCTCTTGCTTTAAACCAGTTGTAGCATACTTTAAAAGGAATTTTATGAGAGTTAATTAATTCTCGAATTTTCTATCGTTTTTTATTGAAAATGTGGGGAATATGATATTTCTGCATATCGAGAGTTAATTTTATAGGAAGTTCACAATTATATATCACATTATATTATTCATAGCAGGCACTGAATGCAGGTCTCATTTCTTCTATTTGTCTGCGTGTCAGTCCATAATCTGCAGCAATCCGCTCCCAGTTTTGCTTTACCGTTGTCAGGATTTCTTCTGCGTATGATTCTGCTTCGCTTTTTGGAATTCCAAACCGAAAAGCCGTTTGTACAGCAAGGTCAATATCGATGCTGTTGTCCTCTTCATCCACGTTCAAAGAAAGTTCATCGCCATAAGGAACAGGATTTACATCGTAAAGCGGAGAGAGAATCCAACCGTTTTCGGCAAGAATAAAAGCATGGTTCCGCAGGTGATCATCTGTCACAGAACTACGATTGCCCATTTCCTCAATTCAGGGAAATGGGATGATTCCTTGATTTCAGATACGTTAAAACGTTCTGTTATTGAGATTATTTATTCTGAAGCAGCACGCACCGGAAAGCCTGTTTTCTGTATTGTAGATGATACGATAGCTTCAAAGACAAAGCCTTCGTCACGGGCTCTGCATCCGATTGAAGATGCGTATTTTCACCAGCCCCATTTAAAGGGGAAACAGGACTATGGGTCAATGGATGCCATAAGCATCTGTTTCATTAAATTTGAATAAGTCATTTTTGCCTCCTTAGTTAGATGATAAATCGTAAATGCGTTTCTAACTATAGCAAACCTCTTAAATAATGCAGTCCCTTTACAGCGGTGATAAAATATAGTGTAGGAGATGATAGTATGCTACACAATGAAGCTAGAAAACTGGTATTGGAGGCCTGGGATAAAACTCATAATGCCAGGGAAATTGCAAAATATTTTTCAGTAAATGAAAGCACCGTATACCGCCTTATAGAAGAGCGTGCACGCACTGGCAGTTATGAGACCAGAACGCAGCTGAGAGACCGGAAAACAATTCTTACAGAAAAACAGCACCACGATATTCTGGAACTTGTACAAGAACAACCAGATATCACAATGAAGGAGATTGTCGAAACGCTTCATTTACCTGTAGGCGATGAAGCCGTCAGGCGTTTTCTGATAAAGCAAGGTTATACTTATAAGAAAAAATCTTTGCACGCAAAAGAACAGGATCGTCCCCGATGTGCAGAGAAAACGCAGTCAATGGATAGAAACTATATCTGGTGCAAATGCAGAACATTAAATATATCTCGATGAAAGCGGTATTAATACAAACCTCACAAGACACTATGCACATGCAGTACATGGGAAACGTGCCATGGATGCTACCCCGATCAACACGCCTGCCGGAACAACTGTTTTGTCATCCATCCGGCTTAACGGCAGTCTGGTATATACTACGTACCAAGGTGGAGCAACCGCACAGCGATTTCGTGAATATATTGGAAAACAATTGATACCGAGCCTTGAGAAAGACGATGTTGTAATCATGGATAACATGCGTTCTCGTCATGCCCAAATAGTGACGGAACTTTTAGACAAGGCGGGGATCTCCTATCTATATTTGTCACCATACAGTCCAGATTTGAACCCTATTGAAAAAATGTGGTCAAAAATGAAATCCTTTCTCCGAAAGAGGAAAGTCCGTGTTGCTGCTGAACTACCTGAGGCTGTAAAAGCGGCCTTAGAAACAATAAGCACGAATGATTGCAAAGGGTGGTTCCACGCATCTGGAATTTGCGTTAATTAAGAGGATAGCTATAATTGGCTTTTTTCTGATGCCAATCAGAAAAAAGCCGCACAAAATTGACGTAATGTCAAGAAATTTTTGAGTTACTGGTAAGAAAAAGGGAACTTCCTTTTTTAGTAAGAAAATTCCCTAAGTAAATGACATTGCCTGTGAGCTGTAACGATTTTGAGGCTGAAAATCATAAGAATTTCTAAAATCGGAGTCCCAGCCTTTTTTTTACACGTCAGATATGGTAGAATGGGATTTGTAATTCGCAGCGAAACAGCAGATGTTTCAGGGATAAGCGAACGGTAATCGAGAAAATTCGCGATGCGCCGGAAAACGGCGCAGTATGGAGGAATAAAATGAAGAGAAAAGCAGTAGCCATGCTTCTGCTCATGACACTGGGAGTAGCCAGCGTGAGCGGATGTGGAAAAAATGATACAACAAGCAGCAGTTCTGCATCGAGCGCAAGCAGCACAAGCGCTTCGTCGACATCCGATGCATCCAGTACATCGTCGGACAGCACCGCTTCCGAAGAATACATTTCCCCGAGCGAGGTGGACGGCATTCCGGTTGTGGATGAGGATGTGGATCCGGCAGAGTGTGTAACGCTTGGAGATTACAAAAAGCTCACACTGGAAAAGAAAGTAGAGCAGGTAACGGATGATGACGTACAGACGGCCATTATGGCAGAGACAGCTGTCACCATGGACGATCCGGACGCCACCGTACAAAAAGGCGACACCGCCGATATTGCCTATGTTGGCAAAGTTGATGGCAAGGAGTTTGACGGCGGAAGCAGCGATTCCTACAATCTGGTGATCGGATCCGGTACCTTCATCGATGGATTTGAGGATGGTGTCATTGGAATGAAAACAGGGGAGACAAAGGATCTGAACCTGAAATTCCCTGACAGCTATCAGAGTACCGATCTGGCAGGAAAAGATGTTGTGTTTACCGTTACGGTAAATGCGTTTACCCGCCCGGCAGAAAACATTGATGGATGGGAACTCGACGATGCATGGGTAGCAGAGAATACAGATTACAGTACTGTGGAGGAATACCGTGCCGGAAAACGCGCAGAGCTGGAGGCTGCAAATGAGACGACAGCGGAAAATAATCTGCAGAATGACGCGATGCAGCAGGTGGCAGACGGCTGTACGTTTCACAAAATTCCGAAATCCTATATCACCCTTGGCGAAGAAGATTACGATAAACGGTATACCGCTTATCTTCAGAATTACGGCATTTCCCTGGACGACTATCTGGAGCAGTATGCGGACAGAGCGACCTACAATCAGGAGAAAGCAACGTATGCAGGAACGATGGCAAAAAGTGCCCTCCTTCTGGATGCCGTAAAAGAGGCAGAAGGCTGGACAACAGATGACCAGGATTACCAGCAGATCTTAAACGACGAGGCAGCCAATGCCAATATGTCGCAGGAAGATTTCCTGAAGGCAGCCAATGACTATTACGGGGAAGATACGGTAGTGCGCAACATCATGATGGAGCGCATGATCAATATGGTTCTCGATAATGCAACGGTCAATACTGTGACTGTGGATGCAGACGGAAATACAGTAGAATAAAAAGAGAAATCACCCCGGAAAACAGGATAAAAATTTCTGTTTTCCGGGGTGATTTAACCGAATCAAGTAAGTCCCCTGCTTCCATTGCGAAAAGCAATAAGCAGTGGATGGGGACTTGCTTGTATCAGGAGGAGTGCAAGCTCCTTCTGATAAACTGCGGAGCAGTTATTTGGTTATGAGCAAGTAGCGAAGCGGATTGCGAATATCCGCTTCGCATGTGGGAAACGAATTGTGTTCGTTACGCCATGATTTTGCGGAACAGATCCTTCAGATCTTCTACGCTTGCATCCTTCGGATTGCCCGGTGCGCAGGCATCTGCGTGTGCGGAATCTGCAAGGAACTGCAGATCTTCTTCTTTGACTGCCTCGAGAACAGATGGGATTCCAACGTCTGCGGACAGCTTCTTAACAGCATCAATCGCTGCTTTTCTGTACTCTTCCTGAGACATTTCGTCTACACCTGCAACGCCCATGGCACGTGCGATTTCACGGTATTTCTCACCGGTGCACTCCTGGTTGTATTCCATAACGATCGGAAGCATCATGGCACATGCAACACCGTGTGGGGTATCATAAACAGCACCAAGGGTGTGTGCCATGGAGTGAGCGATTCCAAGACCTACGTTGGAGAAGCCCATACCTGCGATGTACTGGCCAAGAGCCATTCCTTCGCGTCCCTCTTTGGTGTTTGCGACAGCACCGCGCAGAGATTTGGAGATGAGTTCGATGGCTTTGAGATGGAACATGTCAGTCATTTCCCATGCAGCTTTTGTGGTGTAGCCTTCGATTGCGTGAGTCAGAGCGTCCATACCGGTGGAAGCGGTCAGGCCTTTCGGCATGGAGGACATCATATCCGGGTCAACAACTGCGATGATCGGCATATCATGCGGGTCAACGCATACGAATTTACGTTTTCTTTCTACGTCGGTGATAACGTAGTTGATGGTAACCTCTGCAGCAGTACCGGCTGTAGTCGGAACGGCGATGATCGGTACACACGGATTTTTGGTCGGTGCGGTGCCCTCAAGGCTTCTGACATCCTCAAACTCCGGGTTTGCGATGATGATACCGATGGCTTTGGAGGTATCCATAGAAGAGCCGCCGCCGATGGCGATCAGATAGTCAGCGCCGGATGCCTTGAAAGCTTCTACGCCGTGTTTTACGTTTTCGATGGTCGGGTTTGGCTTGATATCGCTGTAAAGCTCATAGTCGAGTCCGTTTGCGGTCAGAATATCGGTTACTTTGGAAGTAACGTTGAATTTAATCAGATCCGGGTCAGAGCATACGAAAGCTTTCTTGAAGCCGTGTGCCTTTGCTTCATTTGCGATCTCGGCAATAGCGCCTGCTCCGTGATAAGAGGTTGCATTTAAATTAATACGATTTGCCATGATTGAAAAACTCCCTTCTAAAATGAATAAATGGTTTTACTGAACTTGTTATTATATTAACAAATCCGGAAGGGAAAAAGAAAGTGACAGAAGAAGCGAAGTGTAACACTTTAAAAAAAATCGCCATTGTGACAAAAACAACAGAACAAAATTTGTGAAAAATAACCAGAGAGTGTCTGAAAAACCATTTCCGCAATCTGCAAGCCCCACTTTGACACGCGCTCTAAGAGAGCAGCTGCAGATTCCGGAACAGTTTTTTTAAGTCTTCCGGCATTGCCCGGACGAGAAGAGCGGCAAACTCGGAAGGTGTCAGATCCATGCCGGTAAGCACCCATTTTACGGTCATGGTGATGGAACCCTGACAGTACATTTCGAGAAGAAAATGCATTTCCGGTGAAACCGGACTGCCGCTTTTTTCGTGAATCAGATTTTCGTAGAACGCGAGAATCAGATCGAAATCGTGCTCACGCAGAGAATTCTGCTTGTCGTAGCGGAAGGCAGCGGCGAAAAAAGCTTTTTCTTTCTGAATATAGGTAAA
Organism: Blautia sp. AF14-40; assembly: GCF_003479665.1. NCBI lineage: Bacteria > Bacillati > Bacillota > Clostridia > Lachnospirales > Lachnospiraceae > Blautia > Blautia sp. AF14-40. The sequence continues at coordinate 14,468 of NZ_QUHK01000035.1, read as the reverse complement.
TTTCTTTTCCAGACTGTCAAAAACGGTCGTTCCGCGACCCATATGTTCGAAGGATTTTGTCAGTAATTTATCAAAATACCAGTTGATCAGATCGTATTTGTCGAGAAAATTGCGGTAGAAGGTCTGGCGGGTAACACCACAGATTTCACAGATCTGGCGCACGGTGATCTCTTCGACAGGGGTTGTTTTCATGCACTCCTTCATGGATTCGGCAAGACGGTATTTTGTTTTTTCTCCTTTGGGAGCAGATACGGTGGAATGGATCATCCGGGCAGTTTCCTTTCGCTTCGAAAATTGTAACTATGCAGAGTTATGCATATATTATAACGCGAATCCGAAAAAATAAAAAGCCCTGAACATGTTCCGGAGATAAGATACAGGAACATATTCAGGACGATTTTGCCTATTTTCTTTTGTTTACGGCCTGTCCGACACAGTAGCATACAGCGGCAACAACCATGCCGTTGATGGAAGCGATGCCCCAGTGTAAGAGGTTCGCAACAATGGCACCGAGAATGACACCGGCAACCGCAAACCAGTCTACGGTTTTAAGTTTCGGCTGATCGGTTTCAAAGTCCTCTTTGTTCATGAAGTAGGCGAGCACCAGAATCATGCCGACCGGCGGCAGGGTACAGTTCAGAATGTTGAGCCAGCCGCAGAAGTTGTAGTACAGCCATACGGAGGCAACCGTTCCGATGATACCGGAAAGGAGAACCATCGGTTTTTTCCTCTGATGGAAGATGTTGGCAAGACCAAGACCTGCGGTGTACAGAGCGTTGTCGTTTGTAGTCCAGATATTAAGACCGAGAACGAGAACAGCCAGGTAGAACAGGTTCAGGCGGACCATAACCTCGAAGATATCGTTTCCGCCGACAAAGATCGAAGAAACAGCACCGAAGAAAAACATCAGGGAATTTCCGATAAAGAAAGCCACAACCGTGGTGATGGCACCAGATTTTCCGTTCTTTGCAAAACGTGCGAAGTTCGGAGTTGCGGTTCCGCCGGAAACGAAGGAGCCGACACTAAACCATCCGATCTGCGTAAAGCTGGTCATGGCTGACGGCAGATAGGAACCTTTTTCGCCAAAAGCTCTCTGGGACAAAAGATCAAGTGACAGACCGGTTTTTGCACCGACGTAGCCGAGCAGACCGGTATAAATACCAAGAATGATTCCACCAAGGATCAGTGATCCCAAAAAGCCCCAGAAATCGAGGCCGTCAGCGAGCTGCTGGCCTACCCACATGCTTGCCGAGAAGAAGGTGAAACCAAGCTATAAACTTTTAACAGTGTAAGGGGTAGCAACCTGATTGTCAAGGGAAAAGGCGAATTTACATGATTTTCTTACAGAAGAAGGGAATGCGCCGCGATAAAAGGAATTTTACCGGGTTTTGCCTTCTCCGGAAAAATATTCTTTGGTAAGCTCCACAACCTTGCCCGAAAGCAGGAAGAGCGCAATCAGGTTTGGGATTGCCATGAGGCCGTTGAAGGTCTCGGCAATGCTCCACATCAGGCCAAGATTTGCGGTGGCGCCAAGGATGGCAACCAGAGCATAGGCGGCCATAAAATATTTTGTGATTCTTTCGGAGAACAAAAACTCGATGCAGCGTGCACCGTAAAGTCCCCATCCGAGAATCGTGGAAAAGGCGAAGCAGCACATCGCGAACGCGGTGAGCAGCGAAACCCAGTTTCCGTATGTAAGGGTAAAACCGCTGATGGTCAGCTCTGCGCCGGCAGCCTGTCCGTAGGTGATGGAAGTGCCGCTGCAGAGGATGACGAGTGCAGTTAAGGTACAGATTACAATCGTATCAGTAAATACCTCAAAGATACCGAACATACCCTGTTTGACCGGCTTTTTTGTGTCGGCACAGGCGTGCGCGATCGAACCGGTACCAAGACCTGCCTCGTTTGAGAAAATACCGCGGGACACACCTTTTTTCACACTCATGAGCATGCTTCCGACGATACCGCCTGTAACAGCAGAGGGACGGAAGGCGCCCTCAAGGATCGATACGAAAACAGACGGAATCCGGTTGAGATTCAGCAAAATTACACCGATGGCAAGGACAATATAAAACAGAGCCATAAACGGAACGAGCTTTTCTGTTACCTGTGCGATCCGTTTGACACCGCCGAGCAGGATCAGCGCTACGAGTACCGCAATGATGATACCCTGAATCAGGTTGGAGGTAGGGATTGCATCCTTTGAGATCACATGGTAATTCATTAGTGCGGAGTTGACTGCGGTTGTGATGGTGTTGACCTGCGTTGCATTTCCGGTTCCGAACACAGTCAGTACACCGAAAGCAGCGAAAAGATAGGCCAGAAAATGCCATTTTTTGCTGAGACCATTTTTGATGTAATACATCGGTCCGCCGACGAGTTCCCCGTTGGCGTTTTTCTCGTGATAGAAAACAGCCAGTGTTACCTCGGCAAACTTCGTACACATGCCGAGCAGGGCGGAAACCCACATCCAGAACACGGCACCGGGTCCGCCGATAGCGATAGCGCCGGCAACACCGGCAATATTACCGGTACCGACCGTGGCGGCAAGTGCTGTACAGACCGCCTGGAACGGTGTAATTGCGCCATCGGAAGCATCTCGTTTGCGGAACATTCTTCCGAGCGTTGTGCGGATCGCATACGGGAATTTTCGAATCTGGAGAAAACGGGTGCGAAGACTCAGGTAAAGACCGACACCGAAAATACAGATCATAGCCGGAACACCCCAGATAAAATTGTTCACGGCATTGTTGATGGTTTCAATCAGTTGGAGCATAGATACCTCTTTCTTTTTCATAAGCAGAAGCACTTTCTTGGAAGATCAGTGCTTTCATAAAGTAACACAATGCAAAAAGTATATCATCTCAGACGAGATTTGCAAGTTTTTTTCGAGAAAAAACGCGAACCCCCAAATTTTTTGCGATTCCGGAAAGATATATTTTCTCTAGCCTTATGGGTTTACCATGAGCCAGGCGGTTTTTTACGTTTTCTTCCAGTTTTTGTGAAGGAATGCAGCGAAATATGATAGAATAGAAAAAAACAGAAAAGAGGATTATTGCCATGTTTCAGGTAATTGATATGCACTGCGACACCATCCCGGCGCTGCAGTGGAAGGAAAAACAGGAGCATCTTGCGGATGCGGATCTTCAGATCAATCTGGATAAGCTGGAAAAGGGCGGCAGCCTCTGCCAGTGCTTTTCTCTGTTTACGTTCCTGAAGGGACTGAAAGACGAAACACCGTTTGAGCATGTGAGAAAGCTGGCTGATCTCTGGAAATCAGAGGTGGAACGGTATCCGGACCGCATTTGTCAGATCAAAACGTATGCGGATCTGATGCAGGTACAGAAGGAAGGAAAAATAGGTGCGGTGATGACCGTCGAAGAGGGTGGTGTTTACGAAGGCAGTATCGAAAAACTGCACACACTGTACGATCTCGGTGTGCGGATTTCCACGCTGACCTGGAACTTTCCGAATGAGCTTGGATTCCCGAACCCGGCGCAGGAAGAGGGAAAGCCATATCTTCCGGATCTTGAAAACGGGCTGACACCGACCGGTATTACCTTTGTCGAGGAGATGGAGCGGCTCGGCATAGTGATCGATTTATCACACTTAAATGATGCCGGAATCCGCGATGTTTTTGCACATACGAGAGGTCCGGTCATTGCGTCCCATTCCAATGCGCGCGGTGCGTGCTTCCATCTGCGAAACCTTTCAGATGAAATGATTCGTCAGCTCGCAGAGCGTGGCGGCGTCACCGGTATCAATTTCTGTCCGTCGTTTCTGCGCGAGGAGGAGCCGGCAACGAAAAAGGCATCGACGATGGATATGGTACGCCATATGAAATATCTGCGCAACGTCGGCGGTATCGATATCATCGGCCTTGGAACCGATTTTGACGGTTTCAGCGGTGAAACGGATGTGCCGGACACCGCGCATATGCAGCATCTCGCAGATGTGATGAGCCACGACGGTTTCACCGATGAGGAGATCGAGAAGGTCTTTTCCAAGAATGTACTTCGGGTGTTTAGAGAATGCTGGAAATAAAACTACAGCTCCGGTGATGCCGCCAGAAGCTCCTTTGTATAATCATTCTGCGGATGCGCAAACAGTTCTTCCGTCTCCGCGTTCTCCACAATCCGGCCTTCTTTCATCACGAGAACCCGGTCGCACATCTGATAGATCACGTTGAGGTCATGCGAGATAAAGAGAATCGAGAGCTGAAGCTCCTCCTGAAGCTGAACCATCAGCTCCATGATCTGCTTCTGAATCGTCACATCGAGAGCGGAAACCGGTTCGTCGGCAAGGATCAGGCGTGAGCCCTGGATCAGTGCGGCCGCGATGCTGACTCTCTGGCGCTGGCCGCCGGAGAGCTCATGCGGGCGGCGTTTCAGGTGCTCTGCGGAGAGACCGACTCTTTCGGCCATCGCAAGAACCCGTTTTTTTCGTTCTTCTTTCGGAACCTTCTGCATCCGAAGCGGTTCTTCTAAAATCCAGGAGATTTTCTTCGCCGGATTCAGGGAGGAAAACGGGTCCTGGAAAATCATCTGCGGATGGTCGACCTGCGAAATTATTTCGCCCTCATCTGGGCGGATAAATCCTAAGATCACTTTGGAGAGTGTCGATTTTCCGCATCCGCTCTCTCCGACGAGACCGAGAATTTCATTTTCATGAAGCTCGAAAGAGATATCATGAAGCACCGTTTTTCTCTGCTTTCCCTCCTGATAGGAGGCAGAAATATGGCTGACTTTCAGAATGTTGTTCGGACTGATTTCTTCCATGGGTTATTCCTCCTTTTCCGCAGGCGGAGCAGCTTTTTTGTCAGAGCCTGTCGGCCATTGAGCTGTTGGAGCGATTTTGATTCGCTTTCGCAGCGATGTTCGTCGGTTCGGAATTGCATCGAGCAAGCGGCGGGTGTAGTCTTCCTTCGGGTGGAAAAAGACATCGTCTACACTGCCGGATTCCACAATCGTCCCATGATTCATGACGATGACCCGGTCACAGAGCGAACGGATGACGCCGAGGTCGTGTGAGATAAAAAGAATCGCCGTGTGATGGCGTTCATTGATTTTTTTCAGCAACTTTAAGATCTGCGACTGAATCGTCACATCAAGAGCTGTTGTCGGCTCGTCTGCAATCAGAAGCTTCGGTTCTGTAATAAGCGCCGCAGCGATCATCACCCTCTGGCGCTGACCGCCGGAGAGCTGGTGAGGGTATTTTTTGCAAAGCTTTTCCGGGTCGGGAAGCTCGACCTCATGCATTATGGCAAGAACCTTTTCATGACGTTCTGCCGGTGTGCAGCTCTCATGGATCAGCAGTCCCTCTGCAATCTGTTCTTCGATGGTCAGAACCGGATTTAAAGAGGTCATCGGTTCCTGAAAAATCATGCTGATTTCTTTTCCGCGGATGCGCTGCAGATCCTGGTTGGAAGCGTGCGCAACGGAAGAATCTTCGTAGAGAATTTCTCCGCCGGATACGGCGGAATTTTCCTTTAAAAGGTGCAGAATGGAGAGCGCCGTCTGGGTTTTGCCGGAACCGGATTCCCCGACAATGCCAAGCGTCTCACCTTCTTCTAAGGAAAAGGAGATGCCTTTTACCACTTCGGTCGGTGGCGTGGTATCGTAAAATGCAATTTTTAAGTCACGTACATCGAGAAGTGCCATATCAGTTACCGCCTTTCTTCTGTAATCCGTCGCCGAGGAGCGATACGCCAAGCGCCAGTAAAATGACGGCAAGACCGGGGAAAACAGAGCCCCAGGGAGCAGTCATCAGATACGTCTGGGATTCTGAGAGCATCCGTCCAAGCGAGGCATCGGGCGGCTGGACACCGATGCCGAGAAAGCTCATGCCGGCCTCGGAGAGAACGGCGTTGTTGAAACCGATTGCTGCCATCGAAAGAAGGGACGGGACCGTATTTGGCAGGATATGTACAAATATGATCCGAAGATGGGAAACACCCATCAGACGGGCACTTTTGACATAGTCCATATCTTTGCGTGCGAGAAATTCGCTTCTGGTGATACGTGCAAAGCTCGGAATGAATACGATACCGAGTGCAAGGATCACGTTGTATTTGCCGGGACCCAGCAGCGCGATAAATACCAGCGCCAGCAGGATTCCCGGAAAGGAAACAATGACATCGTTTATGCGCATCAGGATTTCGTCAATCCATCCGCCAAAATACCCGGTGAACGCACCGACAAGAACACCAATGGTTCCGCCGAGCAGCAGAGTAGCGAAAGCGACGAAGAAGGTTGTACCGGTTCCTTTTAAGACGCGGCTGAAAATATCGCGTCCAAAGTGATCACAGCCGAACGGGTGTGACAGAGATGGAGCAGCGAACTTGGCTGCGCCGTTCATTGCATCCGGGTCGTACGGTGTGTAGAAAAAGCCGATCAGAAGAAACAGAAGCATAAAAGAGGTGAGAACAGCTCCGATGATCAGCGTGAGATTGCGTTTCTTTTTCATAATGAAACCCCTTTCCTTTGTCGTGGGCGGCTCCCTGCGACCTTTCGGTCGCGGGAGCTGATGATCGAAAGCTCCCGTCAGTCTTTTACGCGGATACGCGGATCAATTCTGCCATACAGCAGATCTACCACGAAATTGATGATAATAATGAGGGCGGCGATCAGTACAAGGATGCCCTGAACCACGGGGTAATCGCGGTTGGAGATCGAAGTGATCAGAAGATTGCCCATGCCCGGAATCGAAAAAACCTGTTCCAGAATAATGCTGTTTGCCACAATATCTGCGATTGTCATGCCCCAGAAGGTCAGTACCGGAATCAGGGCGTTTTTCAGCACATGGTGATACATAACACGGCGTGTACTGTTTCCGCGGGAATAGGCGGTGCGCACATAGTCGGCATCGAGCTGCGAGAGCACAGAGCTGCGCAGCATTTTGACAGCCATGGAACAGCGCGGAAGTGCAATGGCGGCAGACGGTGCAACAAGATAACCGATAAAACCGGAAAAATTTTCAGAAATCGGCACATAGGCGCCCGGCTGAAACCATTTGAGAATCAGACCGAAAAGATACGTGATCAGAATACCGATGAAAAATCCCGGCACAGACATGATCACCTGATTGATCGTCATGATCAGCCGGTCCAAATGGCCTCCGGCGTGCTGTGCTGTGAAAATGCCGAGGGGAATCGAGACAACAAGGATCATCAGGAATGCGATAACGGTGATAGCGATGGTAATCGGAACTTTATCGCGGATCAGTTCTCCGACCGGCATCGAGTACGAATACGAGGTGCCGAGATCTCCATGAAAAAAGCCGGTTACCCACGAAGCGTACCGTTCCAGAACCGGCCGATCCAGTCCCATTTCCTTCTGCAGAGCCTCAATCCGCTCCGGCGTCGCCTCCGTTCCAAGCTGCGATTTTGCCGCATCTCCGGGTATGACGGAAAAGGCAAAGAACGATAAAAAGGATACAAGAAGCAGCGTAAGAAGGAGAGAGCCGAATTTCTTTGCAATGTATTTCATGAATGGAAATTCCTCCTTGTGTAATGTAGGATACTCCGGGAATTTTTCCCGGCTTATAAAAGCAGGCACAGAAAAGCTTCGGGCGTATCGGCTGAAGGTTTTCGTGCACGTCATTTTTATTGTAGACAATGCAGGTGTAAATAGCAAGATAAAATTGGAATATCTCGAATTACAGAATAACAGGAAAAGGCCTCTTGCATAACCGGTGCGGATGATGCAAAAAGCCTTTGATAAATTGCCTTCGATAAATCCCCTGTTTAGTTTTCCATTTCCCGTCCGAGGTACGTTGCCGCTACCTGGAGGAGCTTCTTTTCCGTATCGCCCGGCAGGGACTCCCTGTCTTTGCCGCAGAGAATGACCGAACCGATGGCATCACCGGAGGAGAGAATCGGAAAAATGAGCTCCGGCAGAGGAGTAGTATTGTCTGTGTTTTCCAAAATTGAAAAATAAGCCTTTTCACCGGGACGCGCAAGTACTGTTTTCCGGTTCAGAATCGCTTCCTCCAGCCGGCTGCTGATGGACTTGCCAAGATAATTTTTCTGTTCCGGCCCGTTTGCCGCCACAATCTGTTCCTGATCCGAAACACAGACGAGACATCCGGTCACCGTTGAAATTGATTTTGTAAACCCTGCTGCGCATTCCGCCAGCTCTTCGATCGGTGAGTATTTCTTCAGGATAATCTCACCCTCCCGTCCGGTATAAATTTCCATGGCCTGTCCTTCCCGGATCCGCATCGTGCGCCGGATTTCCTTGGGAACTACCACACGCCCCAGATCATCAATCCTTCGAACAATTCCCGTCGCTTTCATATGAAAAATTCCTCCTGTTTCCGCAATGTACTTTCCATAATTTGTACTGTATGGGTAGTATGTGGAAAAACAGGTGGAATTATGCATGGAAAAAAGAAACAGTATTTCCGCTGTTTGCAGCAATTTCGGAAAAAATACAGTGAAACAGCAGTGGTTAGTCTGGTTGCTCCTTTTACAGAAGACTGCGGTCTTTTCCGAGATAGAACAAAGCGATCGTATCCGGTCCGACATGGCTTCCGGTGCAGTAATCGTAAGAAGTATTGATAAACTCACGCACCTTCACTCTTTTCTGGATTTCTTCCATCATATAAAGAGATTCCTCATAGGCATCTGCATGTGCGATTCCGACGATCTGGTTTTCCGGGTCTTCGATCGTTTCACAGAAAAGACGAATCAGTTCATTTAAAACGGCCTTGCGTCCTCGGACATTCTTGTAGGAAACAATATAGCCATCTTCACTTCCACGCAGAATCGGTTTGATTTTCAGCATATTTCCGACCACAGCGACACTTCCCTTGATTCTTCCGGTACGGGAAAGATATTTCAGATCGCCGACGGTGAAAACACCGTTCATTTTGCTAACGTAGGTTTCCAGAAGATCTGCCGCTTCGTCTACGTTCATGCCCCGATCGCGCATTTCGCTGGCATAGATGGCGAGGATGCCCTGTGCAAGAGAGGCATTCAGGGAATCGACGAGGCGGATTTTACGTTTTCCGCCGTATTCCTCAAGAAGCTCCTCGGCAGCAAGTCTTGCGGAGTTATAAGTTCCGCTGATGTTTTTGCTTAAGGAAAGATAGATGACATCCTGATCTGCCTCAAGAGCGGTGCGGAACGCATCCGCAAAATTTGCGGTGCTGATCAGTCCGGTCTTGATTTCACAGCCGGTGCGCATGGCATTGTAATATTCTTTTCCTTTTGCAAGCTCCTCTTCCGGTGACAGATCCGGGTCGAAGCAGACCAGCTCTTTTCCATTCACAAGATTGACGAAAGAAACGACATGGATATCGTATTTTTTCGCAGTAACAGCAGGCAGATTTGCCGCTGAATCAACAAAAACCTGAAACATAAATAAAATTCTCCTTTGTAGTGTAAATGTCCCCCAAAATGATGTAACTTTTGATAAGCATTGTAGCACATTGTATCACCAAAGAAGAGAGATTTCAATGGAAGATAGACAACATACTACAAAGGAGTGTGCCGACAAGTTGATTCCTGAAATCATCTGTTTTCGGAAGAAATTTGACCAGGTATCAATGCATAGTAATAATGACCAAAAACGGCAGACGTATTTTTAGTAAAAACCGCTTTTGAAATAAAATCGTTTTATCTATAAATGAGCAAGTTCGTGATTTTGCATAAAAGAAAGACACCTTGATTCTTGATGTTGTATAATGAAAGTGACGAAACAAACATTTGCAACATTTACGAAAGAAGGTGCCTCTTGCAAATACTATACATCATTCTTTATTCATATACAACCAGCTTAAGCAATTAAGGATAGAGTAAACTTACTGTCAGTTGGAGAGTTGCAGAAGATTCCCTGCTATGAACTTGACCAGATTGTTTTCTCATAGTCTACTTCTCCCACAGTGTTTTGGTAGCATTTCGTATTTGCTGAAGGTACATGAAAGTGTTCTCCTGTTAAATAATATTCTGTAAGTTATTTTCTATAGATATCCGCTGATAGTAGGTATCTATGATATCCTGCAAAGTAATCGTATTCATTTTTTCTTCGGCAGCCTTTTGAATTTCATTATAAAATCCCTGCAAAGATAACTGAATGTTAATGCCAACGCCACAATCTGGATTGGTATGAGTATCTAAATGAAGCAATGGTTTATCACCTTCAACTGCTTTATAAATATCCAGCAATGTAATCTGATCGGCTGGTTTTGAAAGAGAAGGACGGGCATGTCCGGCTACACTTGTCATAAGTTCCGCTTTTTTTAGTTTTAACATAAGCTGGCGTACAAAGCCGGGATTTGTATGGACACTTTCTGCAATTGAGGCACTGGAGAGGGATTTTTCCTGGTTGATAGCAATCAGAACCATCACATGAACAGTATCACTTAATTTCGTTGAATATTTCATGATAAGAAACTCCTTGTAGTATGATATAATGATCTTGTTTTCACGTTTTTGGGATGAAAATATTTCTGGTTTGTTTAAAACATCCTAAGTTCTCAACAGTTCTTTTTAATGTGTTGATAAACTGTACATTTTTTAATGCTTTGATGATTGTAAATAATATAATTACAACTATAATGGAGATTAAAGGAAAAGTCAACACAGATACTATAAATGTTCACAAAGGAGAACTTATGGAATACAAAAATCAAACAGAAAATCGTGCATTTCAGGAAATGTTGCAGGCAGCAGTAAAACGGCTGCAAAATCGTTCCGGAGAGGAGATTGCTGCAAAAAGCGGGGCTGTTTTTCATAGCAGCCGGAATGTGCTTGAAGTACTGAGTTTTTATGAAACAATTGAAATTCAACTCCCTGAGTTTCGTATTAACTCAAACGTGGACGAATGGCATTATCTGACATTGCTGCATTATCTGGATATGGCCGATGGCACAGAAGGCTCACAGAAGCTCATTACTTTTGGTAACCTGAAAGATGGATTGATACGGGGAACCAAGTTTGACCGGACTGCAGAGCAGAAACTGGAAAAGCTTTTGCAGGATAAAGATCCTGAGAAAATTCAGAAAGCATGTAAAAACCTGGGTGCAGAATTCACAGAAACAAAGGCGGATCTGTGTGCTGTTTTTCCAGTTCTGCCAAGATATCCGGTAACTTTAAAGATATGGTTTGCAGATGAAGAATTTCCTGCATCTGGCAAAATATTTCTTCAGGATCATGCCGATCATTATCTGAGTGTAGAAGATGCGGTAACAGTTGGAGAAATTTTGCTGCAAAAATTATCGGAAGCCTTTTCTTCTCTCTGATCATGAATCAGAAAACTTTCCAACCCGGCTTTGATAAATTTGTCGATTACTGTCTGAATCTGTTTCCAGTCATTACAATGATTGCGGAGCATCAGTCTGTTGATGGAAAGGCAGCCATTCATTTGAAAATAAAAAACCGATTCTGCCTGTTCAAAGGTCAGGAGGCTGTGTGACATAAGCCAGGTCACATAGCCTTCTTTTGTATTTTCTGCTAATTTTTCCAGAAGAATGGGGGCAATTGCATCATCCAGAAACAGTGCCCTATATTGTGATTCCATCTGTATTTTCTGACAGAACGGATAGGAACAGCTTTTTTGATTTAGACAGAATAAATGATCTACAGTTGTTAACATATCCTGAGTCATATCATTAAAAATATCTGATAATACATCATGGATATCGTAGTAATGAAGATAAAAAGTGCCACGGTTGATTTCAGCATTTTTGCAGATCTCTGTAACTGTAATTTTCGTAAAACTTTTCTGCTTTAACAATTCTAAGAACGTATCTTTTATGGTTTGTCTGGTATAGCGGGTACGGCGATCTTGTTTTCTCGTTTTTTCTGACATTATATACTCCTGTATTATTTGGGATCATATGATTTCTCAACAATTTTTCTGATGTGTTGAGTAACCATACAAATCTCACAGACTGATTATTGTAATTTATATAGTAACAACTATAATGAGATTAAAAGAAAAAGTCAACAGATTGTTCAGAATTTTAGGAGGAAAAACATGGGACATGTAATTGCAGTATCAGGAAAAGGCGGCGTAGGAAAAACAACTCTTTGTGGATTGTTGATCCAGTATTTATGTGAAAGCGGAAAACGTCCGGTCCTAGCGGTGGATGCAGATGCAAATGCAAATTTGAACGAAGTGCTCGGTGTTGAGCCGGAGGTCACACTTGGGGAGCTGAGAGAAGAAATTGAGCGGGCAGGCATAGACCCACGATATCAGATTCCCTCCGGTATGACAAAACAGGCATATCTGGAAATGCGTCTTTCTGATGCGATTGCAGAAGAAGACGATTATGATTTGATGGTAATGGGACGAACCCAGGGACAGGGCTGCTATTGTTTTGTAAATGGCCTTGTACAGACCCAGGTTCAGAAACTGCAAAGCCATTATCCATATATTGTGGTTGATAACGAAGCGGGTATGGAACACATCAGCAGAGGAATTCTGCCAATGATGGAAGTTGCGATTCTTGTGAGTGACTGTTCCAGAAGAGGTGTTCAGGCAGCCGGACGTATTGCAAAGCTGATGAATGAATTAAACTTTAAACCACAGAAAACTGGATTAATCGTGAATCGTGTTCCGGATGGAAAACTGGATGCCGGAACTCTGGAAGAAATCCGAAATCAGGGATTGGAACTGTTAGGCGTTGTACCACATGATGACCAGGTATATCAGTATGACTGTGATGGAAAGCCGATCATACGGCTTCCGAAAGATTCTCCTGTAAGAAGTGCACTGGGAGAAATTGTAAAGAAATTAGGATTGTGAGTTGGAGGATTGAAAGTTTGAAAACTGCGCGTCGCATTCTCGTTACTTCAGCCTGCAA
>NZ_QUHK01000035.1:0-1648 GCF_003479665.1 Blautia sp. AF14-40 | reverse complement strand
CGCATTCTCGTTACTTCAGCCTGCAAATAAAAAGTCAATACTAAAATTGAAGAAAGTTAAAAAACTTTACAGGTTAAAAATTAGGCATTAAAATAAGGCCACCACAACCAGTGCTGGTCTGAAAGTAAAAGTTTTGAATTAGCTTGGATCAGGAAGAACAGAAAGATATTCTTTCACTCGTCCATAGTATATTCTGAGAAATTTATTAGCACCTGCAGTCATATAAACATAGTAAGGCTTACCCTGGGTGCGTTTTCTGTCCATGAATTGATATACAGGATCATCCTGAGGCATGGTTTTGATAAGAACATCCATTACTTGAAAAAGAGTCTTTCTTAAATTTGAAGATCCACGTTTGGATGTTGGGACGCTTTTTTGGGCATAGGAACCAGATTCGTTTACCCCAGGATCAACTCCGGCGAATGCAGTAAGGGCTCCTTTATGCGTGAATCTGGTTACATCACCGATCTCAGCCATAAGCTGTGGACCGAGAGATGGACCAATCCCTTTAAACTGCATGACAATTGAGTATTCAGGAAGCTTTGAGGCAGTCTCGTTCATGAGAGTGCGTATTGTTTCGACAGTAACGGAAGTACTGTTGAGCTGATCGACAGCTTGTCTGATGATATGTTTGGTTATTTCATTCTTAGGAAATACTGGAACAAGTTCCTTTGTTTTGGTGTAAATTTCTTCCGCTTTTGATTTATTGAAGGCATATTTTTTGCGCTTGCACCAGTTCTGATAATGTTCAACAAAAGCGTTTAGAGACATTTTACGAATGCAATCTACATGCCAGTATGTAGAGACAAAATCAACCCATTTCTGGGAACCATCACTGCGGGTGGGACTATTGAAATAAGTATTTGCATTTGGATAGGTCTGGTCAATGAGGCCAATAAGATTATTTTTCATAGCCGTTTTTTGTTTCACATAGAAATGGAACTGACGATTCATGACCTTTAGCTGAGCGCGTAATTCATCTGTAATACTATACGGTTCAAGACTTTGCCATTTGTCAAGAGCGTAGCGGGCAATCTTGACAGAATCAGCTTTGTCGGACTTGATTTTGCGAAGAGAATCGTTATTAAAATCTTTGACCAACTTGGGATTAACAGCACTGACAAAGAGATCTGCTGCTGAAAGCTGGTGAGCAAGTGCTTCGTAGTAGCGGCCGGTATGTTCCATTACAACCCGGGATTCACCTTCGATAGAATGAATAAGTTTAATAAGTGAATGGATATCACTGGATGTGTGCTTAATCTCAAAAGGAGAGGATACAATCTCCCCAAATGGTCTCAGAATTGTAACCATACTTTTACCTTTTGAAACATCGATACCTACTGCGTTCATAAATTTATCACTCCTTAAAAAATATTACAATGGATAAATACCAGTTTTACTCATTACCTGTTCAAACTACTGTGTGTGACACGAATGCACCTAATGTGATTCAACCTGCATAAAACGAACACTGTGAATGAGGAGCCGGTTATCAGTCTAAAGTACGGACGCGAGGTCCAAGTGATGAAGTCGATATACCATTGCATCCTACATTCTAACAGTTTAAGTAATGAGATGGATAAATCCTTACTGGAAGTAAGGGGATTACCCATAAATATATTGTAGTAGTGATGAGTTAGACGCGCAA
>NZ_QUHK01000034.1:0-22894 GCF_003479665.1 Blautia sp. AF14-40 | reverse complement strand
GAAAAAGAAGTCGGAGAGTTGGATGGAGTGCAATCCTCAGTGGTAAATCTGATGAAGCAGACGCTTACAATCAATGTTGCTCAGACAGCCGCAGATACGATAGCCAGTCAGATTGAAACGATTGTTCATAGCCATGAGCCAGATGTGGAAGTTTCTGAAATTGTACAGGAATCTTATATACCGGAAAAAAAGCAGGAGGCCAATGAATCCTATAACAATGAGGATAAGAAGTTGACAGTTCGTTTAGCGACTGGTGCAGCAATCTATGCCATTGGTATGGCATTGACTGTTTTTGCGAAAGTGCCACTGCCTATCGAGTTAGCTTTTCTCATTGTTTCTTATGTTATTCTTGGTGGAGATGTTGTATGGCAGGCTGTGAGGAACATTTCAAAGGGGCGTGTATTTGATGAACATTTTTTGATGAGTGTTTCTACGATTGGGGCTTTTGTCATTGGTGAATATCCAGAAGCAGTTGCTGTTATGCTATTCTATCAGGTAGGTGAATTTTTTCAGTCATTGGCTGTTAAGCGTTCCAGAAAATCTATATCAGACTTAATGGATATACGTCCAGATTCTACTACAGTAAGAAGAAATGGGGAATTGATTACCATATCTCCAGAAAATGTCTCCATTGGTGAGATTATTATTGTAAAGCCTGGTGAAAAAATTCCATTAGACGGTGTGGTATTGGATGGAGATTCTATGCTGGATACAAGCGCCTTAACAGGAGAATCAGTTCCGAGAAGTGTTCATAAAGGAGACGAAGCACTTTCCGGTTGTATGAATCAGACGGGTGTCTTAATGATTAAGACAACAAAAGCATTTGGTGAATCTACGGCTTCAAAGATTATTGATCTTGTGGAAAATGCGTCAAGCCGAAAAGCACCAACAGAAAATTTTATTACTACATTTGCACGTTATTATACACCTGTGGTTGTAATCTTAGCAGCTTTTCTGGCGATTCTGCCACCGATCATTCTTGGCGGAGGCTGGACAGAGTGGATTCGCAGAGGATTTGTTTTCCTTGTGGTATCTTGTCCATGTGCATTGGTTATTTCAATCCCGCTGACTTTCTTCGGCGGCATTGGTGCAGCATCTAAACGAGGTGTTCTTGTAAAAGGAAGCAATTATTTAGAGGCACTTAATAATGTCAGCGTTATTGTGTTCGATAAAACCGGAACACTTACAAAAGGTGTTTTCAATGTGACGGATATTTTGCCTGCAAATGGATTTTCAAAAGAACAGGTTCTGGAGTATGCGGCAGAGGCAGAGAGTTTTTCTAACCATCCTATTGCAAAATCCATTCTTGCTGCTTATGGAAAAGAAATTGATCAGTCAGTGATTTCTGATTATAAGGAAATTTCAGGATATGGAATCAGTGTAATGGCAGGGGAAAAGAAAGTTTTTGCTGGCAATACGAAACTTATGGATACAGAATGTATAGAGTACACAACCTGTGAAAACGCAGGTACAAAAGTTTATTTGGCTGTAGATGGTCAATATGCAGGATGTATTTTGATAACAGATGAAGTGAAGCCGGACAGTAAAAAAGCAATTTCTGACCTGAAACATATCGGCGTGGAAAAAACAGTCATGCTTACCGGTGATGATGAAAAAATTGGGAAGTCCGTTGCAGAAGAATTGCAGTTGGATGAATATTATGCACAGCTACTTCCTGACCAAAAAGTGGAAAAGGTTGAGCTTTTAGATAGTAAAAAGAGACCGGGAAGCAAATTGGCTTTTGTTGGTGATGGTATCAATGACGCTCCTGTCCTTGCCCGTGCAGATGTTGGTATTGCAATGGGTGGGCTTGGTTCGGATGCGGCCATTGAAGCAGCAGATGTAGTTCTGATGATAGATGAACCGTCTAAGCTGGTGGACGCAATTGAAGTAGCAAAAGCGACAAAACAGATTGTCATGCAGAATATAGTGATTGCTCTTGGGATTAAGAGTGTGTTCCTGATTCTTGGCGCTCTTGGTATTGCGGGAATGTGGGAAGCTGTATTTGGTGATGTAGGCGTTACCATAATTGCTGTTTTGAACGCAATGAGAATTTTGAAAAAATAGGAAATGAGGTGGGAATGTGAAACGAAAACTGATTCTGTTAGTTGTTACGATTGTTTTTCTTGTAGGTTTTGGTGTCATATTACATTCACCGCCTTCTATGATTGATGCAGTCACAGGAGCAACACCGAAGTCAAAAAAGGCGGCTCAAGCCTCCGCACAGTTGGAAGGCTCTTATGTTCTCGGTATTAATATGATGTCAGATGGTCTCGACAACGAGAACACCCGGAATAAATTAAAAGAATTGGCACTGGACGATTCGGAAACAAATGAAACAGATCTCATGAAAACGGACATTAGTTTTCGGTTATATGTATCTGAGACGGATTATCCGCTTGTCAGTTATGCTAAGAAACTCTGTGACAGGTTGAAACAGGCCGGTTTTTCCGTAGATCTGAAAGAGTACAGTAACACAATGATGCTGTCAAGAGTGGTAAGTGGAAAGTATGATGTATTCCTGGCATCGGATGATTTTATTGACGTTACAACGTTATCACAGATGGACTATATGATCATGGACAGCGAAGAAATGAGGTGAGCGGGAATTTATGAGAAAATGGAATACGATTTTGTCTGTTTTAATGCTTCTCATTTTTATGATTCATGGAATCATGGGAAGCTTTATGCTGAACGGAGTTGGAAGTAGTGCAGGGAAACTTCTTGCATGGATTGGTGTTGGTATTCTTGTTGTGCATACGGTGATTGGTGTCATCCTGACAGTTCAGAGTTTACAGACAGCGAAGCAATCCGGAAAAATGTATCTGAAACAGAACGCCATATTTTGGGCGAGACGAGCCAGTGGGATGGCAATACTGATTCTGCTGTTCTTCCATATTGGCTTGTTTGGAAAGGTGCAGAATGGGACATATATTTTGTTCCCTTTTACAACGGTAAAGATGGTAACTCAGCTTTTGTTCGTGGCGGCAATCTTTGTTCATATTTTTATCAATATCCGCCCATTGCTCGTATCGCTGGGAATCATCAGTTATAAAGAACGAAGGGGTGATATTTATTTGATTCTTTCGGTGCTCCTTCTGTTTATAGCGGGCGCAGTTATTTTCTATTATATTGGGTGGCAATATCTATGAGTAAGACAATTATTATTATAGGTGCTGGACTGGCAGGACTTTCAGCGGCTTTGCAGGCAGCGGAAAATGGATGCAATGTAAAACTGGTTTCCTCCCTTCCGTCAGAGCGGGCACAGTCTGTTATGGCGGAGGGCGGTATCAACGCAGCTTTGAATACAAAAGATGAAAACGACAGTCCCGAAGAACATTTTACAGATACAATAAAGGCAGCATGTGGTCTGGCAGATCCAAATGCAGTTTGGGGAATGACACAGGCAGCACCGGAGCTGGTGCACTGGCTGTTAGAACTTGGAGTTCAATTTAACATGAGCGGCTATGATGATGTGGATCTGCGGAATTTTGGCGGGCAGAAAAAGAAAAGGACTGCTTTTGCGCAGAGCGATACCGGGAAGCAGATCATGACAGCTATGATAGACGCTGTTCGCAGGAAAGAAGCATCTGGTATGGTAGAACGGTTCAGCCATCATTCTTTCCTAACACTTCGTCTGTGTGACAATATTTGTTGTGGCTGCGTAATCAGGGATGAATGCAGTCAGGAGACTGTGGAATTACCGGGGGATGCGGTTATTGTTGCCACCGGTGGTATGCACGGATTGTTTGGAAATACAACGGGTTCGCTGAGCAATACAGGAGAAGTCACCGCAGAATTGTTCCGGCTTGGTGTTCCTCTGGCAAATGGCGAGATGATCCAGTATCATCCGACAACTGTGAAATGTGGTGGAAAACGCATGCTCATCAGCGAGGCGGCCAGAGGGGAAGGTGGCAGGTTGTTTGCCATGAAAGATGGAAAACAATGGTATTTCATGGAGGAAAAATACCCGGAGCTTGGAAATCTGATGCCACGAGATATTACCGCCAGAGAGATATGGAAGGTCAGCCATGAATCAGAGGTATTTCTTGACATGACGGAAATATCGGACGAGATTATTTCAAATAAGCTATCTGGTCTGGCAGACGATTGTATGACCTATCTGCATAAAGATATACGAAAGGAACCGGTGTCTGTTTTACCGGGAATTCACTATTTTATGGGAGGCATTCTGGTGGATGAGCAGCACAGAACGCCGATTCAGAATCTTTACGCTGCCGGAGAATGCTGTGCCCAATATCATGGTGCCAACCGTCTTGGTGGAAATTCTCTGTTAGGAGCGTTATACGGAGGACGTGTTGCGGCAAAATCAGCATGCGAACAGGCAGATGTAGTAGATCTATCTTGTGCGACACAGATAGATTTTCCACCAGCGTCTCAAATTTCAGAAATAAAGCAATTAAACAAAGTGATGCAGGAGACTATGGGCGTTGTCAGAAATGAGAATACGTTGTTAAATGGGATTCAAACGGTACAAGCGCTGACAGGAAATCTTCCATTGCTTGGCATGGCAGTTCTAAAGAGTGCTCTTGCAAGAAAAGAAAGCCGTGGTGCACACTGGCGGGAGGATTATCCGAAGAGCAATGACAATGATTACCTTAAAACAACGGTAGCCAGATTTGATGGAAAGCAGATACAGATTTCCTTTGTACCTGTTCCAGAAAGGCGGTGATTCACTTGGTATATAAAATAAAAATCAGGCGGCAGGAGAGTCAGAAAACAGATAGTTATTGGCAGGAATTTGAGTTTGACGGAAGCAAAAACAGCTCTGTTGCCACTGTTCTAAAGGAATTGAACAGTAGAACTCCTTTGAAAGATAACTCAGGAACTATAGTTACTCCCATCAGCTGGGAATGTAGCTGTATGGTGCGAAAATGTGGGGCTTGCGCCATGCTGATTAACGAACGTCCGAGGCTGGCATGCTCTACATTTCTACATATGTTAAAAGGTTCTACAATCACCTTGGAACCTTTAAGCAAATTTCCGCTTGTAAGAGATTTGATCGTTGACCGGTCAAATCTGTTTGAAAATTTGAAAAAACTGAACCTTTGGCTTGAAAGTGAAGCTTATATGAGTTCGTGGACACATGAACCGAGATACCAGTCGGCACGCTGTCTGATGTGTGGCTGCTGCCTTGAAGTGTGTCCTAACTTCTCTGCAAATGGGACTTTCGCAGGCGCTGTTGCTGCAGTCAACGCATTTCGGATTCTGAATGAAGAACAGGAAAGCACTCATTTGAATGAGATTTCTGCTGAATATAAGAAGAAATATTTTGAGGGATGCGGGAAGTCGTTATCTTGTCATGATATTTGTCCGATTGGTCTGCCTGTGGAAGAACTGCTTGTAAGGTCGAATGCAGCGGCTGTTTGGGGCAAATAAAATGGATGATAAAAGCTATAATGAATGTATGAAGAGAATCAAAAACTTGATTCTCTTTTTTAAAATACATACATTGACAAATATCTATGTATATATTATATTGAACATAGACAATGATCAATGTGAGGTGTCAATATGAATGCAATGGATGTGGCTTTGATATGCAAGGCTTTGGGCGATGCGAACCGGCTGGAAATTGTACAGATGCTGTCGGATGGAGAAAAGTGCGGGTGTAAACTTTTGGAAAGATTTGAAATTACCCAGCCAACTTTATCCCATCATATGAAGATACTGGTAGGATGCGGCCTTGTGAATGATCGTAAGGAAGGAAAATGGCATCACTATTCTTTGAATTGTGAGACATTGATGAATTACAAACACTTTATAGAATCCCTTACTTGCCTTGGATGCGGTGACGGGGATTGTTGTAAATAATTTAAGGAGAGAGAGCAGATATCATGAAAAAAGAATCAAATTCAGGAATTAGTTTTTTCCAGCGTTACCTGACTGTAACCTGCCAAACATCAATCTGGGGCAGTTGCAGATAATTCTCGCAGCAGCGGGCTTACTTTCTGTATTAGCAACGGTTGGGATTGTATTCTGCAAATATTGTTCTCATCGTATCAAATCTCATTATCGTTAAATCAATCATTTGTTGCAAAAATCAGAAGCATTTCAATCAGTTCACCATGTCACTTTTATTTTGTGTTATACTGTTTTATAGGATTTTCTTGCCCTTGTATTTACCCTTATCAGAGTTCGTAAACACTGGCGGGACAATATAACACAAGGGAAACAATAAGGGAAAGTTCACCAGTGATAAATTCAGTGTTTTCAAGGGTTTGCGGAGAATTTAATAACAAAATATAACAGTTATTAAATCTCTTAAAACAGGTGAAATCTCAATCGGAAGTTGTAGAGGAGGAAACAAAATGCTAACCGTTAAACCAACAGCAGAAATGCTTGCAGAGTGGAAACGAATTTTTGAAGCACACCATGCAGCGATGAAGCCAAACCGAAAAACAGGAACAGAAGTAGACCAATATTTCAGAAATAAATATGCCCATCAAGTATTTAACGATGCAGCTTTTCAAGAAATAGTTGCACTCAATATCACAGAGAATGCATTCTCTCGCAACAAATTGCCCAAAGGTGTGCTTCCTAATATAAAAAGCTATAAGACAGGCAATGCTCTTGTCGGCATTGATTTAAGCACAGGAGAATTTCATATTGAAAGCGAAAATATCGAGGAAGTAATGCCACTGCACGATGATTTGTTTGTCTACCGTGGATTAGATGAGGAAGATTTGAAAAACATCTTTTTGGTTGCGGAGTATGTAAAACTCATGCAAAACTAAATTCCAGTTTTTGAAACTGAGAAATCGGTATTTGAGGAGGCGAATGTAATGAAAAGTACGGACAAAATAATAGACTATTTGAAAAAGACTTATCAACCGGAATCGATAATTGTCTATGGTTCTTTTGCTGACGGAAGTGCAAATCTGAATAGTGACTTTGATACACTTATTATTGCAGGAAAAGAAAAACTGCATGATTCATCTTTTGTTGATGGCGTTGTTCTTGATGTATTTATTTATCCGCCGGATCAGTTCCTGTCGGAGTACGACCCGGCTGAGTTTGCACAGGTGTGGGATGGGAAAATCATACTGGATAAAAACGGAATGGGTGGATGGCTAAAAAAGAATGTACTTGACTATATAGAACATATTCCTTTAAAAACGGCAAAAGATGTTTCGCAGGAAATTAAATGGTGTGAAAAGATGCTGTTACGCACAATGCGAGGAGATGTTGAAGGTTACTATCGTTGGCATTGGTTATTGTGTGACAGCCTTGAAATATATTTTGATATAAAAGGCATACACTATTATGGTCCCAAAAAAGCATTACATTTTATGGAAGAAAGCGATTCAGAAGCGTTTCATATATATTCGAAAGCCTTGTTGGAGTTTAATCAAGAAGGGTTATCCGACTGGATAAATTACTTGAAAACCATTTTTTAAGATTTACAATTTCAAGTTTGTGTAACTGAAACTAGAGCAACAGCCCCAAATTGATGTTTTAGTTTTTATAGACGATAATACAAGAGTATGCCTATCTCTGCCCCTCCTTCGTTAAATAATGCACACCCCCGTCAGTAGTCTGAACCCCCTTAACTGACTACGATTTGACTACTACACATTGCTTTGAATTGCACCATTTTGAAGTATTTTGTAAAAAGTGTAGTTATAAACAAGAAAAAAGATGATGCCCGGAAAAGCCGATAAACCAACGCAAAACTCGGCATTACAGGGTATTTCAGAACAGGAGAATTTTATGATTAGAGTACTTTTTATCTGCCACGGCAGTGTTTAAGGGATGCCGTGAAAGCCTTGGTTTTAAAGGATTTTTTGATGATTGACGAATAATTTGCACCTTATTTACACCTTTGGAAGACCGGATAGGAATAGTTAGAATAGGAAGGCGTGAGATGAATCTTACGTCTTTTTTCTTGGAGTTTATGTAAGCATATATTACTTGAAAAATCAAATAATATATGATGAATTACAAATGTGACGTAAAAAGAGTCACGCTTATAAAAAGGTGATTAATATGAAAGAATTTTTGGAAAAAACATTAAGGCAAAATGTAATAATGACGGAGAATAAAGAGGTGTATAAAAAGCTCCCGTTAGCATATTGTGGAAGATATGATATTTTTACGGTAGAGACGAATGGTGTATTATGGATGGCTATTCATCCCAAAGATAATGTCGGACTTGTTATGTTACGTAGAGACAGAGCTGGCGTGGAAAAAATGACAGGATTAAATTGTGCAATATTTCTTGATCGAACAACATTTTATATAAAAGAAAAGATGATGGAAGAAGGAATTCCTTTTGTAATAGAAGGAAAGCAGGTATTTCTTCCATTTATTGGATATTTGTTGAGTAAGGAAAATGAAAGAGAATTGGCACCAGTTTATCTGATTTCATTTTTGACGCAAAAAATGCTTCTGATGGCTATTTATGAACGATGGAATGAAGTGAAAGTATCTGATGCAGCAAAACGAATAGGAGTGTCAACAAAATCTGCAAGCCGGTGTTTTGATGAACTGGAATATTTAAATATTGATGTGTTGGGTATGAAAGGTAAATCAAGAGTAATAAATATTCCAAATGACCGAAAACAAGTATGGCAGCAAATTGAAAATGTATTAAGAAATCCGGTGATTCGAAGATTTGTTCTGAGAGAAGATATGAAACTAGAAAAGAAGAGGCATTGATGATACTGCTTCAATTATGGTCAGCTGGGACAACGGAAGCAGTCTGAATGTGGTCTATGGCGAAGACAAATGCCGTAAAATCACTGAAGAATAATGGTCAAAAATACACAGTTTTTTAGCTGAAAGATTGTGTAGAATATGGCTCTAATTAACTTGATATTATGTGCTTTTAGAGTGATATATAGTACTACCAAAAGGAAAGAAATACACCAAACGGAGGTACATAGAATGAACGAAAAAATAGCACATCAGATTGAGAAAATGAAAAAACAGACCATCGGAGTTGAGGTCGAGATGAACAATATCAAAAGAGATAAGGCGGCAAGACTTGCAGCCGATTTCTTTGGAACAGGAAGATACGAAAATACAGCAAGCAGAAATGGTTACATGACCTGGTCAGCATGGGATGAGCAGGGCAGAGAATGGAAATTTCAAAAGGATGTCAGCATTGCCGGAGATGATGCCCACAAATGCGAAATGGTTACACCGATTCTTAAATACGAAGATATGGAAACCTTGCAGGAACTGATCAGGAAACTTAGAAAGGCAGGGACCAAGAGTGATGCAACAAGGGGATGCGGAGTACACATTCACATCGGAGCCAAGGGACATACCCCACAGACAATGAGAAACCTTGCAAACATCATGGCAAGCCACGAAAGTCTGATAGCCGAGGCACTTGACCTTGACAGAGGCAGAATGAGACGCTACTGCAGAACGGTTGACCCAAGATTCTTAGAGCAGGTCAACAAGAAAAAGCCAAAGACAATGAGCAAGCTTGCAGACATCTGGTACGGTTCACAGGATTGCAGCTACGGCAGAAATCAGCATTACAACGCCAGCGGTGCAGAGCGAGCCTACCGCAGAGCAGTGGACAAACTGACGGAACTTCTGGTTGCTGAAGGTGCAATCCATGCTGTCCGGCTGAAACAAAAATCCAAAACCAAACGAAAAAAGAAAATCGCCGCCGCAATCTACGAATATCAAGCAGACTGCGACGGCGAATGGGGCGAAATTGTATTCGATTTTGAAAGCGGCACAGGGTCGATTGTCCGGCTTGCTGATTGGGATACAATTAAAACGAACTGGTTTGCCAATGAGGCGATCCGGTATATTTTATCATTGTCGCCTGATGTTCTCACAAAATATATGCTCGTCCTCTTGAGCCGCCACTTATATCTTGAATCCTTACAACAACTGTAAGTGGTATTTGCTGTGTTCCCATGCTATCATTTTATTACAAATGATAGGAGGTATTCACATGAAACCCATTTTGAATATTGAAAATTTAACAAAAATCTATGGCAATGTGCCAAGTCAAACAAAGGCACTGAATGGGATCACCTTCCAGGTGATGCCGGGAGAGTTTCTTGGCATTATGGGAAGCAGCGGTTCTGGTAAATCCACACTGCTCAATTGTATTGCGACTGTGATTCAACCCACAGGTGGAAGCATTCAGGTGGAGGGCGTTAATCTGCAAGCACTCAAGGGAAGGACTCTTGCAGATTACCGTGGAAAAAAAGTTGGTTATCTATTTCAGAATTTTGAGCTACTGGATAATCTGACCGGACGTGAAAATATACTGCTTCCAACTTCTTTGCATGGTATACCCGAAAAGGAGAGCAACCAGCGTCTAAGCCAGTTGGCGAAGTATCTGGAAATCAACGATGTTCTGGACAAATTTCCCTCCAAGATGTCTGGGGGGCAGCGCCAGCGTGTAGCGGCAGCAAGGGCACTAATCCTGAACCCCAGAATGATTCTTGCCGACGAGCCTACCGGTGCTTTGGATTCCAAGAATGCAAGAAACATTATGGAAAAACTGTCCGGATTGAACTGCGACGAACAGGCAACGATCTTGATGGTGACCCATGATTCTAATGCTGCCAGCTTTTGCAAGCGTATTCTGTTCATCCAGGACGGTGTGATCTTCCATGAGCTTCGCCGTGGAGATGAAAGCCGACAGGAGTTCTACGGACGCATCTTGAAGGTGATGGCGCAACTGGGAGGGGGGAGTTCCAATGTTCTCTAATCTG
The DNA here is from genome assembly GCF_003479665.1 of Blautia sp. AF14-40. Lineage (NCBI taxonomy): Bacteria > Bacillati > Bacillota > Clostridia > Lachnospirales > Lachnospiraceae > Blautia > Blautia sp. AF14-40. The sequence continues at coordinate 12,179 of NZ_QUHK01000034.1, read as the reverse complement.
ATTTTTCGAAACTGTCGCCGCAGCCGAAAGGAAAACGGCCTGTTTTTCAGCTCCCTGGTGATTTCTATTATTGCCTTTTATATGATTCTTTCCATCTCCACCCAGGATGTAATGATTTTTTTGCAGAAAATGGAGAGCGATGCAGTGAACAGTCTCCTGCTTCTAATTCCTGTGTTTTACGGAGTGACCTTGGGTATTCTTTTCTTCTTGATTTACTTCGCCTGCAAGTATCAATTTGAGCGCAGACGCCACGAGTTTGGTGTCTATCTGATGTTGGGAATGCGCAGAAGCAAACTGTTCTGTATGCTTTTGGCGGAGGATTTGTTAAGCAGTATTCTGGCGCTGCTCATTGGCTTACCTACGGCTGTAGTGCTTTCGGAAATTGTTAGTCTTGTCACCGCTAAGCTTGTGGGTATGGGGATCATCGGCCATCATTTTTCTTTGTCTTGGTCTGCAATAAAATGGACACTGGCAGGATTCTTGGGTATTAAACTGCTGGCACTTCTGATTTTGAGCGGAAAGATCAGCCGACAGGAGATTGGAACTTTATTATCCCAGCCGACGAACCGCTCCCAAAAGCAAATGCCCTCTGTTATCTATGGGCTGGCTGCTGTATGCGGAAGTGTGATGTTGGCAGTGGCTTACTGCATGGCGATTCAGGGAATTGCATGGACGAAGGTAAGTATGATGGGGCTGACTTTACTGTTGGGTTCGGCTGGTACGATGCTGCTGTTCTATGGAATGCGGGCACTGATTGCACTGATTGTTAAAAAAGGCAAGGGAAATAAGCAGCTTCATGTATTTACCTTCCGTCAAATTCAGGAGAATGTCATTCATCAGTCAAGCTCCATGGCAATCAGCTCTCTGCTGATTCTGGCAGCACTGTGTTGCTTTGGTGCAGGCGTGGGAATCGCAGGAACGAACAATCTATCCACTGGCCATGTAATCGACTATACCTTTGAAGATCATACCGTTGAAGATTCGGCGCAGGTTCTTCCAAATATACAGGCAGTCCTGAAAGAAAACGGTTTGGAAAATCAGTTTTCTGAGCTTTTTGAAATGAAGGTTGGGCATATTCGCACCACAGAAGATTATGAGAATGCCTACAGCATGGACGCTGTTATGGACTCTCTTCGGAGCCTGCCCCAGTCGGAAGATCGGGATGTCCTTCTGGACAATCTTGGTTATGCCACATCCCCGTATTTGATTTGTCTGTCGGACTATAATCGTTTACTGGAATTGTCCGGCAGGCCTGTCATTAAATTAAGTGAAGATGAAGCCGCTGTTTATATAGGTTTCGACTTTACTACTGTAAATCGTACCGCAATGCTGAACGGCATACTTACTGAACAGCCTGAAACGGAACTGGTTGGCAGTCCGATTTATCTTACTGGAGAGGTTCAGTCTGTAAATTTGATTACGGATCGTTCTATTACTTTGTCCTTTGCATTGATTCTTCCAGATGAAGCCTTCCTCTATCATACCCAAGGAATGTATGATACGTATGTGAATGCGGTACTCAGTGAGCAGGCTATGGAAGGAAATAGCCTTATGACTGCCTATTCTGGTCTGAACGAGGAGCTGGACGAAATAGGTATCGAATATGAAAGCTATCTTCAGAACATGGGACGCCAGCTTTTCTATACCGTAGCATCCAGCTATATTACCCTCTATCTGGCGATTGTGTTCCTGGTGGTTGCCAACACCATTGTGGGTGTTCAGTTCCTGATGAGCCAGCAGAAAACCGGGCGTAGATACCAGACCCTGATCCGCCTGGGAGCCACTTACGAAAGCCTTTGCCAGTCTGCCGGAAAGCAGATTGCGTGGTTTATGGGACTTCCTGTATTGGTTGCAGCTGTCAGCAGTCTGTTTGGAGTCAGAGCGTTGTTTACAGGGATACTCTCGTCCCGAACCCGTGGGACAGTGTCTGAAATGCTACTTGTATCTACTGCTATGATTTTGCTGCTTTGCGTGATAGAATATATTTATATGAGAGTGGTCAAGCACTCCAGTGATCGGTATTTGCTGACACTGATGCAGTCGCAGAGAGAAGAATAATTGGGAAGGAGGTGCTGTCGTGAAAAGAATTGCTGTTGTGGAAGATGAAGTCTATATGCGGGAAGAACTCTGCAATATGCTCCAAAAGGACGGGTATCTTGTGGAGGCAATCACCGAGTTTGAAGATGCCGCTCGGCTCTTGGCAGCCCTCCGCCCTGACCTTGTGATCTTAGACCTGAATTTGCCGGAGATCAGTGGCTTTCAAATCTGCCAGGAGCTAAAGAATAAAACCGCTATCCCCGTCCTGGTGCTGACTTCCAGAGACCAGGTAAAGGATGAACTGCAAGCGTTCCAGTTGGGTGCAGATGAATATTTGACGAAGCCGTGCAGAAAAGACCGGCTTCTTGCCAGGGTATCCAATATTCTCAAAAGGTATGAAGGCCGTACCAACCTCATAGAGGGATTGGATTTCTTGTTGGATCAGCAGACTTACACACTTTATATTCATAACACCTCTGTGGTGCTTCCCAAAAATCAGGGAAAACTGTTGGTTGCTCTTTTGGCCAGTGGTGATGCTCTGGTCACGACGGAGCAGCTTTGCTTAGCACTATGGGGAACCACAGAATACATAGACGAAAATGCCTTGCAGGTTAACCTGACCCGGTTGAAAAAGACGATGTCCGGTCTGGAGATGAAGCAACGAATCGTTGCGGTTCGTGGGATGGGCTATCGTTTGGAAGCGGAGGTATCTCCATGAAGCAGTTTTGGCGCATAATAGAACGGTACTACCCTTGGCTGCTGTTGCTGCTGGGGGTGGATTGCTTTTGTTTTATCATTCTTTGGATTTCTGACATTCAGGCATTTCAGACCTTGATTGAGTTAGTGGTTCTGACAAGCATCCTTCTGTTTTCAGCGATCCTGTTTGTACTAAACAAGCGGGAGACCACCCGCCGGGAGCTGTTCCGGGATTTCCTCAGTGATCCTACCATCTGCAACGAGGAAAGGCTGCTCAGTGTCATCAGCCGGGAAGAAGGAGAATCTATCCGGCTTCTGGCCTCAGTTTTACAGGAACACAAAAATGAGAGCAGCAGTATGGCAGATGCCCTACGGGACTATGAAGAATATGTGGAAGGCTGGGCACATGAAGCGAAAACGCCCCTGTCGTTGCTGACCATGCTTTTGGATAACCGAATCGACGAAATATCGCCTTCCCTGCAAGCTAAGTTGGATTATGTCCGTAGTCAACTTCAGGAGAATGTCACGCAGATGCTTTACTATGCCCGGTTAAAGAGCAGTACAAAGGATTATCGGTTTGAAGATGTCAATTTGAATGACTGCTTGGGGGAAGTTCTGGAGGACTATGCCCCACTTCTGGAAGAAAAGCAGTTTGTAATTCTCAACAAACTGCAATATGAAACAGTTTATACAGACCGTAGAGGGATTCAGTTTATGTTGGGACAAATCGTGAGCAATTCCATCAAATATAGCAGCGATAGTCCCATGCTAATGATTTCCATGATACATTCGGAGACCGCAGATGTCCTTTCTGTTGAGGATAACGGCATTGGTGTAAAAAAATATGATCTGCCGTATATTTTTCAAAAGGGCTTTACCGGGGATTCTACTGACAGCCGAAAGAAAGCTACTGGTATAGGGCTTTACCTAGTTAAGAAGATGGCTGACGATCTAAACCTTCGTCTGGAAGCTACTTCCCAGTGGGGAAAGGGCTTTAAGATAGTCATTTTCTTTCCAAAACTGAGATCCAACGGTGGAAAATAATATAAACAGAAAAACGCCCGCAGGATTTTCTCCTGCGGGCAGCATGTTGTCAGCTATCCAAAGGCTTGTATTCTGTTACAGTTTTCAAATAGGTTTCGGGATCGCCGTTCAAGATAAGGTCTGCATATCCAATCGGGTCATTATAAATCAGATAGTCAAGCTCTGACCGTTGATACATATTGTCGGCAACCTCGTTCTCCACTGCAATGGTATCAATCGCAATCATGCTGCTATCGGCGAATTTCAGTTCTACACAGCAGTTATCCATATTGTAGGCACAAGATATTAAGGTTTTCATGGTATGTCCTCCATAATTCGTAATATAAAGCGAAAATCCCGTCTGACTTCCTGTTAGAAATCAGACGGGATTTATCCGTATGCACCCCGGAAACCGTCAGCTAACAGTTGATAAGTAAATTAGTTCCTTATCACTGTTAAGCCAAGGCTTTGAGGTACTTTTTTTGATTTCAATGTGTCAAACTCCCGAAGAAGAGCAATGCAAAGGCGTTTTCCAGAAACAGTTCAAGATAATTTAATATAGCAGAAAGTGGCGCTTTGGCTTAGGCCGGGCGTTATTTTTGTGTGGTTTATTTTAGAGGTGTATGTTATTATAAAAAAGTATTGACAAACAGGATGATTGTGATATTCTATAGTATTCCAATTTATATTGGAATGGGCAACATGGCATACCGAGGTAATTGAAGCGTGGGCTTCAGAAAGGAGGTAGTGCTATGAGTAACTTATCCGTCACAATCGACTGGAAGTTTGTTGTTGCCCTTGGTGCGTCTGCAGTTGGAATCATTTTCGCAGTGAAAATGGATGACTACGCAGCCGAAAGAGTGTCAACCCAAATGGTTAATGCTTGCAAGGAGTTTGCAATTGCTGAACAGTGCAATTGTTAATTTCGTAGATAAGGGTGTATAGCCAAGAGGTTATATGCCCTTTTTTATTATTATGTTTGGGGGGGATTAAGTATGCATATACGAAATCGAATTTCAGATATAAAAAAAATAAGATGTAATGCGTGTCAGGACTATTTGAAGATGGTTGCTGTTGAAGATTGGAAAAATCAGTTATATGAGAAGACTCAGATAGCTGTAAAATATTCTCCAGCAAAGTATAAGCCTGCATATAAAATAATGAGAACAAGAGGTATCGAAAACTATGAAATTGACGATATGGATGTAACATTTATATCGGAGGTTATTCATAAATGTTCATATATATTCCCGTCCAAAGTTGAAACAAGAAAGGCAATAGAGCAACTTACGGAGGATAGAAATGTTAATGGTCATTCTGACGAAAATGAAGAGTGTGAGGAGTTATATAGATATGCGTTTCTTTCGCTTACGAATTTACAGCGTTTTATTGATACCGTTGATGAATGGGAAACTGATATCCCGGACGAGATTAGACTAGAATATAGGCAAAGATATTCAGCAGAAATTATTGAAATGCAAAAATCCATAGATGAAGAACGTATCGACCAGGTACAAAGAACAAAAGATATGGATAAAGACATTCAGAGGATTTTATCTAGTGACGATAGACTTAAAACTTGGTGTGACGTGATTAAAATCTATATGGATAGATCTTTTGTCATTGACCACAATATTGAGTTATATCAAGAGTTTATATTAAGAGCATCGAATGCAGGAATAATTCATGCACACGGACAAGCTGCCGACTACTATCTAAACACAGATAAGAATTGCGATGAAGCAGAGAAAAGAATGCGCTTATTGATGGAAGATAAGGATAATCTTTCAGCGGGGGATGTCCATTCTATTATGTCTGCAATTTCAATGTATATGATACGTGGAAATGTATTGTCAGATGGATTAGAAGATGTGGTGGTTACTTTGATAAACTGGGGATATCCGATTGAGAAGGATAGCACGGGTGTGTATGTAATGTTGAGCAAAAGGGAAAAATCTTTGTAGTCAACCATCCCGGTTTTACTACTATTTCGACTACTACATTTGTAGATGTACTTGCTAAATCTTTCCAAAGTGTAGTAAACTTTGGCAAAAATAATGAAAAAAGAGAAATGCCAAGAAATCCCGTAAAATGGGGCAAATCTTGGAATAAAGCGATAAATCACGAAACCTATTCTAAAGCTTTTCGTTTGCCAAGGCAGGACGCGTACTTTTTGGACAAAGCCTTATAAATCCAGTGCTTTTCTAATACATCTACATGATTTACATAGATTCCAGAAGACCTCGACTTGCAAAATAATCCTTTAGAAAACAACGGATAGCATTCGTGCTACCCGTTATTTTTTATGTATAATAGTCGGGAATGCTGACAAATTGGATGGGATATGATATATTGAAAGAAGTAAGTATATCTGACATTTTGGAGGCGAAGATGAAACGTACAATTGGAGAAAGATTAAAAAAAGCAAGAAAAGATGCCAAGATTCGACAGGGTGCTGCAGCTGAAAAGATGGAGATGTCTCGAACGACTTTAAGTGCAATAGAATCAGACAAAAGACTGGTCTGGGCTGAGGAGATTACAAAGTTTGCAGAGATGTATAAGGTAAGTGCGAATGAATTGTTATATGGATTTGCGGATGAATTTCCGGAGATAGAGTTCGAAGCGTTTCTTGGCAATTCTGAAATTAGAATGATCAACTATTCACTTCTTTATGATCGATTAAATGACAAAGACAAGGACAAAGTAATGAAGTATATAGTTTCTCTTTTAGAACAACAGAATTGAGGATTAATGGATGGATTTAGAAAAAATAGCAACCAGTGCAATCGTATCTTCAATATCTAAAACAGATACGTTGAGTGGATTTATAAATGATGGAGATAAAGAACCGTGTTGGGATGGCAATATTTATATACATGAAAATTCCAGACATTCGAAGAAGAATATTAAAAGAATACCTACTCAGGTTAAGGGGAAAGCTGTCAAGACAAAATCGGTGAAAGATAAAATTAAATATCGGGTCAAATATGATGATTTAAAAGCATACATGATGGATGGTGGAACATTGTTCTTTGTTGTGTATATTGAAAAAGAGACAGGTGAAGCACTTCAAATATACTACGCAGATCTTTTGCCTATTAGAATTATGAAAATACTGGAGCAAACGCAGGACTCTTATTCCATAGATTTTTTCAGTTTTCCATCAGATAATAAAGAAAAAATAGAAGTAGTTCTTAACGCATATAATGATGCTCAAAGACAAAAAAGTTTTGCAGGGAAAAGGTTGCCAACGATAGACGAATTGAACCGAAAGGGAATAATGGAAAGCCTCAGTTTTCACGTTACTCATGTAGGAAAAGAGATATCTCCAAATACAATTCCACAGGTAATGGAAGGCAAATCAATTACATTATATGCAAATATTAAAGGCAATCCTATAGGGATTCCAGTTGAACAACATCAGAATATTACACAGGTTACAACATGTCAGAAATTTGATAAGAAAATTTTTGTTAACGGAATAGAATACTATAATCATTATCTTGTTTTACATAGTGCATTTGATACGAAATTGATTATTGGTAATTGTCTAACGATGACAACACCGGTAGTTGCAGATGCAAATGAATCATCTATCAAAACCACAATTCATATCGATGTCAAAGGTACTTTACGAGAACAAATTAAAGGATTCGAGTTTATCCAAGCGGTTTACGCCAATAATGGATATGAGATTGAAAATACTCATATTTCAATCCTTCTAAAAGAAAAACACTTTGAAGAAAAAATACAAGGGTATTCTAATAGATTGAGTTGGTTAAAGTATATTTTGGATTTGTTGAAATCTATGCATGTTAAAAAAGATTTAGAAATTGAGAATTTCAGTGAGGAGGATGAGAAAAATCTTAATTTCTTGATTGCTGCACATGGCAAACATAAACCCGTTCGAGAGGAAGAGAGACAATTAGAGTGCCTTCAATTATTAAAAATATCAAATATTTCATTAGGTGTTATATATATCAAACACACTGATGGATACTATTATATGCATGATTATTTTGGAGAGCATCTGGAGTCTTATTGGAAAGATGGTGATAAAGCAACACGAATTTCACAGTTTACCGTAATGACTATGGCCGATTTCTTAAAATATGATAATATACGTCTTCCAATGATTGCTGATGATTTTAAATTATTACCATGTTCAGAGGAAATAATCAACGAGGCAAATCTTTTGATGCTCGAAATGATAAAGGCATATGATAAATCAAAAAATGATGAACTACTAGTTACAGCAAAAAAAATAAATGATTGGCTTCAGGAGCATCCTAAATTGATTGGAAGAGAAGTTTGTATTATCAATAAATACCAAATTAAGATCCGAAAAACATATCTAGGTTATTCTGATAAAGCGGAACTATTTTCGATTATTGAGAAATCAGAGAATAACAATTATCGGGCGGGGGCATTTATCTTATTGGGAGAATTTGATGAAGCAAAAAAGATTTTTGACTCTTATGGTGAAGAGCAAATGCAAGAGTTCATCAATTATCCAATATATACATTGTATCAGCAGAGCGGAGAGAACTTAATGTAGAATTGAATGATGAATTATAATAAATACATCAAGTCGAAACAAATTTCAGAGAGAGGAGGTGCTCAACATGATCGTATTGAGCTTTTTATGGGATACATTTAAATTAATTCTCAAATTACCGGTATTACTTTGCTTGGGGATTATATATTCAGTTGTAGGTATGATCAGAGGAATATACAGCATCTTCCACGCATTTTACTGGGTATTTCTTACACTTGCATGCAATGATACTATGGATAAATACCGTGTCAGCCATAAAATCAATTCTACGTTAAAAACATACCGTCTAGACAGCTACTTTTTTAGCTATTATCCAAAAGACATATAATATATAGGCTCAAATGGTGAAAGTGCCCATTTGGGCCTATTATTGTATGAATTCATGTGTACAACCAGAGCAAGATCCACCCGTGTGTTACAGTATTGTCATTTTGACAATTTTGTATTACTTACGAGTAGCAGACTTGATGGAGATAACGTCCCCATACCCACGTGAAAATATAATTGCCGGCAATTACATTTTAGCAGATATGCAAGCATATCTGGATAAGAATTACAGACAACAAAATAATGAAATTTGATAAGGCATTCACTTGGAATAGGTGAGTGTTTTTTGTTTTCAAATATTTAATTAATCGAAAAAAATAAAAAAAGTTTTCCTCAGGGGGCTGTAAAAATGCCTCTCAGCGTTTCGTTTTATGTAAGGGTATTTTTGACAGGAAAAAATAAAAATTTTCATCAAGAGCCTGTATTTATGCCCTTCATCTTTTGAATATGTGTAAGGACATTTTTGAGCCGGCAGAAAAATGTTTTTTACAACAATTAGAAATAGAAACGAGGCGAGAAAAGAATGCAATATGAATACATGAAGGAGTCAGAGCAGATGCTTCAGTACTTCCAGTTTCCGAAGTTTTTGCTAAAGCTGCGCATTTCTCAAACTGCAAAATATCTTTATATGATTTTGTATGACCGGGCGCGGATATCGAGAAAGAATAGCTGGATAGACAAATATGGAAATGTTTATCTGATATTTCCGATAGAGGAATTGTCTGTTCAAATCGGCAAATGCAAATCTTCTGTAAAAACAGCATTGAAGGAATTAGATGATGTGGGACTATTGGTTCGTAGATCCGGTGGATTTTCAAAACCCAATCATTTATATGTAAAAATTCCATCTGATGAGATCGGTTTACAGACGGTTGATGATAAGGCGGTTGAAAAGATAGCTGTAATAGAGTCGGAAAAGCAACCATCATCTGGTCGTAAAAATGGCTGTGCAGAAGCCGGAAATGTGGCACCTAGTAAAGTAACTGAGAAATATAAAAGTAATAAATATCATGAAGTAAATTATTGCTATGGGGAAGGAGAGAGTTTGTGATGAGAGAAGAAGATATTGTATGTGTAGGCAGTGATGGTTTGCAATATTGCAAAGTCTGTGGGGAAGCGAAAGAAGCATTTTTCCCCAAGGGTGGATTTATGGGGATGAAGAAACATTCCAGGCAATGTGCCTGTGACAGAAAAGCGTATGAAGAAGAACAAAAATATTTTAAAGACAAAGAGCACCGGGAATTAGTTAGTAGAAATACGAGCATCTGTTTTGACGAGAGCAGAATGGAAGAGTGGACATTTGAGAATGCAGATATGTCAGATGAGGTAATGCATAAGGCAAAAAAATATGTTGATAACTGGGAGGAAATGAAAAGAAATCATATAGGCTGTTTGTTCTGGGGTCCGGTTGGCACTGGGAAAAGTTATGTTGCCGGGTGCATAGCCAACGATCTTCTTAAACGAGAAGTAACGGTAAAGATGACTAACTTCAATACCATTATCGATGATATATTTCCACTGGCAGACAAAACGGAATATATCAATGCATTGGCTTCGTATCAGCTTTTGATTATTGATGATCTTGGAGTGGAACGAAATTCAGAATATGCGTTAGGAATTATTTTCAGTGTCATAGACCGCAGGATCCGTTCGGGACGACCTTTAATTATCACGACCAATCTTCCACTGAAAGAAATAAAAAACGAGACCCTGTTAGATAAAAGACGTATCTATGACCGTATTTTAGAAATGTGTACGCCTATGTATGTTGGAGGCACAAGTAAACGAGAAGCAATTGCAAGTATGAAAATGGAGAAAGCAAAAACGTTGTTAAATGCAAACAAAGGGGAGGAGGAATGCGAATGAATCATACAGAAAAAACAATACCTGTTTGGAAGAAATATTCTTTAAATGTTTCCGAAGCGGCAGAATATTATGGAATTGGAGAAAAGAGATTAAGACAGATTGCAGGTGAAAATGAAGGAGCAGATTTTATTTTGGAAGTAGGTTCTCATATCCGATTCAAAAGGAAATTATTTGAAGATTATCTGGATACAGCCAGCACAGTTTAAGTAATAGAATAGAAAAAATAGTAATGAAAATAAGTTCATTTTATCTTAGCGAAGGGAAGGTCTTGTGGTATAATGAATAAACCGAGACGGTCTTCCAAGTTAAATGAACATTTAATGAAGGAGACGAAATATTATGAGTGAAAAAAGGAGAGATCATAGAGGACGTATATTGCACAATGGAGAAATACAGTTATCTGATGGCAGATATCGATTTAAGTATGTCGATGAGATGGGAAAGGAGCGTTGCGTATATAGCTGGCGCTTAGACCATAACGATGCAACTCCGAAAGGAAAGCGCCGGGCTTTGTCACTTCGAGAGATGGAGAAGAAAATCCAGGCGGATCATTTTGAACAGATTGTAACAAATGGCGGAAATATGACGGTGCTGGAACTGGTTGAAAAATATACATCAACAAAAACCGGTGTCAGACCTACTACAGTTGCAGGATACGGAACAGTTATCAATTTATTGAAGAAAGATTCATTTGGAAAAAGAAGGATTGATACGGTTCGGATTTCGGATGCAAAATGTTGGCTGATACATCTTCAGCAGGTAGAAAAGAAAAGCTATAGTTCCATTCATTCAATCCGAGGAGTTCTTCGTCCGGCATTTCAATTAGCGGTGGATGATGATCTGATTAGGAAAAATCCATTTCAGTTTCAGCTGATGGAAGTGGTCGTGAATGACAGTGTGACAAGAGAGGCAATCAGCAGAGCGGAGGAACGAAAGTTTCTGCGGTTTGTGAAGGAGGATCCCCATTTTTGCAGGTATTATGAAGGAATCTACATATTATTCAAGACAGGCCTTCGCATCTCGGAATTTTGTGGTTTGACGATTTCTGATATTGATTTCAAGGAGCATACAATCAACATCGATCATCAATTGCAGAAGAAATCAAAAATCGGATATTATATTCAAGAAACAAAGACAACCAGCGGAACAAGAAAGATACCTATGACTGCAGATGTAGAGGAATGCTTTCGGAAAATAATAGAAAAACGAAACCCGCCCAAAGCAGAACCTATGGTAGATGGAAAAAGTGGATTCTTATACTTTGATAAAAACGGAAGTATTTGTTATTCTCTGCACTGGGAGCATTACTTTCAACACATCATTCAGAAATATAATAATACTTACAAAGTGCAGATGAATGTTATCACACCGCATGTATGTCGGCACACCTATTGCTCAAATATGGCAAAATCCGGAATGAATCCAAAAGCATTGCAATATTTGATGGGCCACTCAGATATCAGCGTAACGCTGAATACATATACGCATGTAAATCTTGAGGATGCCAGGAAAGAAATCGCCAGACTTCGGATTGTGTAATTACGATTTTTAATTGATAACAGCAAGGTGTAAAATAGAAAAATATACACCTTATTTTACACCTTTTGCGGACGATATTATGCGAAAATAAACCGAGAGTATGAAACTTTTTCTGTAAAATAATGTTTATAAG
>NZ_QUHK01000033.1:2557-24612 GCF_003479665.1 Blautia sp. AF14-40 | reverse complement strand
AAGCGGCCGGAAGCACGTGACTTTAGTCATGTGAGGTTCACGATTGAGTAAACAGAAATATTATCTGATTTGATATAACCAATTGCAAAGAAGGGAAAATCTTCATGAGAAGTCATTGGACAGAAATAGAAAAATATTTAGAAGACCAGAAGGTAGCGCAGGAACTGATTGGAGAACTGAGAGATTTTCACATGCGTTATGAGGTAGAGGATCAGGTAAAGGAACGAGTAGAAAAACCGGATATCCTATTTTATGGGAAAAAGATTCTGGAAATGTCAACAGCAGCGCTTCTTCAGGGAGATAATCTGTTACTTTCCGGTGCAAAAGCTACAGGAAAAATGTACTATGTGAGACATTGGCATGGATATTCGGAAGACCGGAATACGATATTTCTTTTCATGTAAATACAGACAGTGCCGATCTGATTGGAACGGACACCTTTATAAATAATGAGGTTCGCCTTCGGAAAGGCTCCATCTACCAATGCGCGGAATTTGGAGGATTTGGAATCCTGGACGAAATCAATATGGCAAAAAATGATGCGGTTTCTGTACTGCATGCCACACTGGATCATCGGCGCAGAATCGATATTCCAGGATATAACAGGATTTTACTTCATCCGGCAACACGATTTATCGGCACGATGAATTATGGTTACGCAGGTACCAGAGAGCTAAATGAAGCATTGGTTTCAAGGTTTATGGTAATCGATATGCCTGAAATGGATGAGGATAGTGTTCTTTTTGTATTAAGGCAACATTTTCCAGATGGGGAAAAAAGTGCACTGAAAGCTTTTGCAGGACTGTTTCTGGATTTGCAGATCAAAGCTTACCATGGAGAAATCTCAACAAAATCTCTTGACCTGAGAGGATTGGTTTCTGCTGTAAAAGCAACAAGAAGCGGACTTTCTCCAATTGATGCAATCCAGATGGGAATCATAAATAAAAGTTTTGATGTATTTGAAAAAGAGATCGTAGAAGATGTGGTTTCTACCAGAATCCCATCTTCCTGGACCGGAAAAGACATATGGGGGTAAACTTGTATGGAGGATGTCAGATGGCCGGCGGAACAACTGGAAGAACATCATCTGGAGATCAGCAATCGTATCAGAAATCTTTTTTGGACAGTCAGTGGTGATTATGATACGGAATTTGAACCGGATACAGAAAAATATGTTTATTCAAAACAAACGGTTCTGTATGAGGCAGTGAAGCAGGGTGCCTTTGCACGATATTTTGATCAGAAGAAACTTGGCATGTATTTGATGAAAAAATTACATTTTTCTGCTGGAGAAGATATGCTTTTGCCTCTTCAGAGATTTCGGAATTATGAAGAACCAAGGGAAACAAATGAAAGAATCTTTCAATTTCGTGCATATGCCAATAACAGAGATGGGCTTGCGCTGAAAACAGTCGGTTCCTCTCTCATGGAGCGACCGGAAAAAAATAAGATTTTAATCGTATTAAGTGATGGAAAACCCTGTGATATGAGCATACAATGACCAGGAACTCGCCAGCCCAAGATCTATGACGGAGAAAAAGCTGTGAAAGATACTGCATATGAGGTGCGTCGGGCCAGAAATCAGGGAATTTTCGTGATTGGTATTTTTGCAGGGAATGAAGAAGAGCTCTCCGTGGAAAAGAGAATCTATGGAAAAGACTTTGCCTATATTCGTAATATCAGCAATTTTTCCCGTATGGTAGGAACTTTTTTGCGAAGACAAATTGATATGGAATGAAAATGGAGGAATCACTATGGGTAAAATTGAATTTGCCAATTGCCAGGATGTAAGAAATCAGAAAAAGATACAGGAATTAGATTGTCCACGCTGTCATGAACCGGGAGGCATTGAAGCCTTTGTGAAAGACGGGATACTTGCAGAGGACGGAGTATGTGATAACTGCGGATATATTCTTCCAGAAGGAACAGAACTGGAGGAAGTGAAGTAAGACAGTTTGAAGTAATCCCGAATCTCACCTATAAATCCGGTGAACAGATGGAGCAACTTGGCAAGTATGGTTTTCTTCGCAGAGATTATCTGAAAAACCATCGAAATTCAACCTATCAGGTGATGCTTCTGCAGGATACGATAGGAGAGCATCTTCTGGAAGTGGACAAGGCAGCCAGGGAACGGGAAGAAGTGATTCTGAAACAGTTGGAAGAAAAAGAACCACTGCCGGATAAGGAGAAAGATCAGATGGCATGGGTAAGAGCTGCCAATCAGCACAGAGCGATTGCAGAAGAGATTATCCTGAAAGAATTGATTTATGTATAAGGATTGGCAGTAACTAATCTGGCAGGTAACTGATAAAAATAGAATATTGTGAGCGAAGTAAGACGTGAGTCATAAGATATGGCTTGCGTCTTTTCCTTTTGAACTGGAAAGAAGGATAGGAGCATGGCACAGATTTTTCGTGTAGAGAGAACTAAGAATTTTACGGTAATGAGTAATCATCATTTCAAGAATAAGAATCTGACATTGAAAGCGAAAGGTCTATTATCGCTGATGTTAAGTTTAAAGTATCAGGCGGAACAGAATAGAAAGACAGCTGAGAACGAAGTGCAAAAATTGAAAAAAAGGATAAGATTGCAATCAGAGAAAATAAACGAGATAAAATTTTTCTGTGGAATCGGATATATAGTGGCACTTGTACTTTCAGCTTGTCTTATTAAGATGTGTTTCTTGTGATTTTAAATGCGATATTTCAGAATTGAATTACGATTTTTGATAGATTAGATTGTTTGAAACGCATTTTTATGATATGATGATAAATACCATGTGAACAGATATTTCAAGCAAATAAGATTGAGGTGAAAAAATGGCAGTTAGTTACAAGAAATTGTGGAAATTGTTAATTGATAAAGAAATGATGAAGAAAGATTTGCGTGCAATGACAGGAGTTAGTACAACAACGATGTCTCGATTATCAAAAGATGAAAATGTAAGTACAGAGATTCTGTCAAAGATATGTTCTGCTTTGAATTGTGATGTAGGAGATATCATGGAATTTGTTCCTGATAAAAAAGAGGAGCAGTAAGGAGGTACGGGAACATGGATCATTCTTATCCTTATATTGCGTCTTTGACCAGAGAGCCGTTCCTTTTCTACGAAATGCGTTCTACCGCAAAGCTAATGGTAGAAGGAAATTCCGATGATGCAATTGTTAAAGAAATTGTAGAGCAGAATCTTTTTCAGTATCCAACGGAAAAATCTATTACACGCATGGCGAAAGCTTGTATAAAACGGCTTCATGCACTGGAAGATGATTCGCTGGTTGTTGCGATTGCGTCACAGCCAACGGATGTAGCAAAACAGATTTGTCTTTATGCCTTGATGAAGCAGAGCCGACTGGTTTGGGAATTTATGCTGACAGTCATTGGTGAGAAGTACAGATTAAGGGACACGTCTTTTGGTAAGATAGATTTGAATACATTTTTTATGCGTTTGCAGGAGCAGAATGATACCGTGTCTTCCTGGAGCGATACTACAATAACAAAGTTAAAACAGATTATTGCCAGAGTGCTTGTTGAAACAGAATATCTCGACAACCGGGGGGCAGATCATTTGAATCCAGTATGGCTGCATCCTGTTTTGGAGAATGCCATCAGAAGCAATGGTGATATGGCGATACTGCCGGCGTTTAATTGCTTTTCTTAGGAGGTAGCCAATGAGTGACATAAAAGAACGCTTGGATAAAGTTCGGGCATTGATTCAGGAACCGGAGTTCCTGGAAGGCAAGGGACTCAGCAATGAGGTGAATATCAGAATCTTCTGTTATGAACCGGAGAATGAAATGGTTGTCCGTCATTTTGTGAATCAGCTGGAAACTGATCAGTCCTTAGATTGCCATTTGATCGTTTGTAATTTATATAAAACATTTCTCTCTATCTGCGATGATATGGACATTACAGATGCGATTCCCGATATGGAAGAAGCTGACGGAAGTGCTTATCTTCTGGAGCAGCTTAACTCCGCAATCGGTAATGGAGAGTTCATTGATAAAATCCAGTATGAGCCACACGAACCGGGTGATGTGCTGATGCTGACAGGTGTGGGCGAGGTGTTCCCGTTTATGAGAATCCATACGTTATTGGAAGCCTTGCAACCGTATTTTTCGGATGTTCCGATTTTGGTTATGTATCCGGGTGAGTTTGATGGTCGTCATGTAAAACTGTTCAATCGTCTGACACCAAATGATTATTACCGGGCATTCAATGTCATAGATTAAGGGGGATAAAGCCATGATGATTCGAGATATGTTTGCGGATGACATTAACCGCAAAATCAATGGTGTAATTAAAGTAGATCAGGCTGCTGATGATGTAATCGAGCAGGAGTTAAATGAATATGTCATTACCAGAGAATTGAAGAAACATTTCATTACGTTCTTCAATTATTACGGTGATGCTTTTGACCAGCCGACAGCCGATATGGGTGTTTGGATTTCCGGTTTCTTTGGAAGTGGTAAATCTCACTTCCTGAAAATGCTTTCGTACCTTTTGGAAAATAAAGAGGTAAAAGGTATTCGCAGTGTGGAGCGTTTCCGTAAAAAGTTTGAGGACGACCCGGCAACCTTTATGCTGATTGATCGTGCCACAAAGGGACAGACCGAGACAATTCTGTTCAATATTGATATTGAGGGATTCAGCAATAAAGATAAGACTGCGGTTCTTCGTGTATTTGCCAAAATGTTCTACAACCATCTGGGATTTTACGGAGAAAATCTGAAAGTTGCCATGATGGAGCGTTATATCGACCAGCAGGGAAAAACGGAGGAGTTCCGCAGAGTTTTTGAAGAAAAGAAAGGCAAGTCCTGGATGGAAATGCGCCGTGCCTTTGCATTCAATGGAAAGTTTATTATTCCGACTTTAATGGAAGTTCTGGATATGAGTGAGGACGATGCCAAGGCATGGTTCAATGATAAAACTGCAACAGAAATATCTATTGCTCAGCTTGTGGAAGATATGAAAGCCTATGTGGATACTAAGCCAGCCAACTTCCGTCTGCTGTTTATGATTGATGAGGTTGGTCAGTATGTTGGTACGGATACCGATATGCTTTTGAACCTCCAGTCTCTGACCGAGAAAATCGGAAGTGAGTGTGAAGGTAAGATTTGGGTGGTCTGCACTGGACAGGAAGCGATTGATGAAATCATCAAAGTTCGTGCTGATGAGTTCTCCCGTATCCAGGCACGTTTCAAGACAAGACTGAGTTTATCTTCTTCCTCCGTGGATGAAGTCATCCAGAAGCGTATTCTGAAAAAGAAACCGGAAGCAACAACGGATTTGGAAACCGTTTATGAGCAGAATGATTCTGTTTTGCGTAACCTGTTCAGCTTCAATGGCTCTATTCTGGATATTAAAGGCTATTCCGGTCCGAGGGAATTTACAGAGAACTTCCCGTTCGTGCCGTATCAGTTCATCATCATGCAGAAGGTATTTGCGGAAATCCGGAAACATGGAAATTCCGGTAAGCACCTGTCTGGTGGTGAGCGTTCTATGCTGTCCGGTTTCCAGGAAGCTGCACAGAAAATTCAGGAGAAGGATGAATATGCACTTGTTCCGTTCTTTCGTTTTTATGATACTGTACATACTTTCCTGGATGGTTCGATTCGTCGTGTAATTGAGCGTTGCCAGAAAGCTGCTGACAACGGGGACGGCATTGAACAGCAGGATGTAGATGTACTGAAACTTTTGTACTTGATTCGATATATTGATGATATTCCTTCCAATTTGGATAATATCGTAATTCTTATGGCAGACGATATTCGTGTGGATAAGATTATCATGCGTGAAGCTGTCCGAGGATGCCTTGATCGTCTGATGAGCCAGAACTATATCGGCAGAATTGGTGACACTTATAACTTCCTGACTGACGAAGAACAGGATATTCAGCGTGAAATAAGAGATACTAATGTGGATACTGCTTCTATCGTAGAGCGTATTGCTCAGATGATTTACGGTGATATTTTCACAACTAAGAAGTTCCGTTATGGAAAATATGACTTTGCCTTCGACCAAATGGTAGATGGTATTACTGTCGGTGTGGCAACAGGCGGTATGCGTCTACGTTTCCTGACTGTTGCTACCGATGCTATTGAAAAAACGGATTATCGTCTGATGGCAGAATCCAAAGGCAACGAAGCAATCGTGGTCCTGGCTGACACACCTTACTATGAATCTCTGGAATCTGCTATGAAAATTCGCAAGTATGTAAAGCAGAGAAATGTAAGCCAGCTTCCAAAAACTGTGCAGAAAATCATAAGTGACCAGCAGGACGAAGCCGGAAAATATGAGCTGAGTGCCATGAGCGAATTGCAAAATGCTATTGAAGGGGCGCAGTTCTATGTAGACGGTGAGCATCTGGAAATCAGAGCTGGAAATGCTAAGAGCAAGATTGACCAGTCGCTTGAATATCTGGTTGCCCATGTATATAGCAAGCTCGACCTGATTACAGATAATGCAGGCAGTGATGTAGATATTATTGCGATTCTGACAGGTGCGGTAACGGCACTTCCGGGCATGGAACCGAACCGTGATGCTGCTTCTGCTATGGAAGAATATCTGGAAATGCAGGATGCGAAAAAGCTGCCGACTTCTATGGCAGATGTGCAAAGCAAATACAGTGCGATTCCGTATGGCTGGAAAGAAATCGACATTGCTGCGGTTGCGGCACAGCTGATTTATTCCCAGAAAGTAACCATCAAGTACGCAGGCAATACCATTCAGCCGGATGACCCGAAATTACCGGATATGCTCCGCAAAAAGAGTGAAATCGGTAAGACTTCTATCAGTAAGCGTAAAACCATTTCCGTAACGATGATGCGTGATGTGAAATCAATGCTCCGGGATTATTTCGATGTTATGGATGTACCGGACGATGAAGATGGTCTGATTCGCTTTGTGACTGAAAAATTCGGTGAACAGCGTGATTACTATGCTTCTCTGGATGCCCGTTATGATGGACATAAATACCCAGATCGTGCATTGGTGCAGGAAGCTATTCATCTGATGGATGATGTACTTTCTCAGAAGAAAGACAATATTGCCCTAATTGAGCGTGTACTGAAAAAAGAGGATGCTCTATTCGATAACAAGGAAGCCATGAACAACGGCATTGAAAACTTCTTTAAGACTCAGGTAACAGTATTCGACCAGGCAGTGCAGTTTGAAAAATCTCTGCACGACGATCTTGACCGGATTGCAGAAAATGAGGAAGCACATAAGGCACTGAATACTATTCGATTGATTACGATGGTTCAGACCGGAAGCAAGTTCAACTATAACCGGATTCGTGAACTGAATCCGTTGATGGATACGGTTCGCACCGCCCATGACAAGATGCTGGGAGAAAAACGTGCTGAGGTTCTGGAAACGGTTCGTCAGTGTATGGAAGCGACCCATACTGCCGCAAACGGCGATTCCAAGGCATCCCATCTGATTGAAAAATCGGATCGGTATTTCAGCCAGTGCAAGGAAAAAATTGCAGAATTAAAGAGCCTTGCCCTTCTGGATGCTATGTTCTTGCCGATGTGCCAGTACAAGGATGATACTATCAGCAATATCGAGTCAGTTCTGGCTCCGCCTGCACCGAAGCCGCAGGTACAGCCGACACAGCCAGGAAAAGAAACTGCTCCGGCAAAGAAAAAGGTTGTCCATGCTTATAACCGACAGGTTGTATTCCAGGCAAAGACCTTACAAACGGATGAAGACATTGATGATTATGTAGAGAAGATTCGTTCTCAGCTGAAGCAACTCTTGAAAAATTGCGATGAGATCAAGCTGAACTAACGAGGAGAGACGAGTATGGATAAGAATGCGATTAAAAAATTTGCTGTCTGGGCAAGAACAGAGCTGATCGCCCGTGTTTCCCTGAAAGGCGTGGAATACGGTATCACAGAGGATAATATCGAGGCCGCCAATGCGGACAGCGTTGGCGGCAAAGTCCTCACTGCTGATGAAAAGAAACAACGTCAGGCTTTGATTGCCGAGATTAACGATAAAAGCTATAAGCAGGTCATGGAGGAGGTTGCTTACACTTGGTTCAATCGCTTCTCTGCTCTGCGATTTATGGAAGTCAACGGCTATCTTCCTTCCCATGTGCGTGTATTCACGGACGAGGAAAACAATTTTAGGCCGCAGATTATAACCGAAGCCATTCATCTGGATTTGGATGGACTCAATATGGAAAAAGTCTATGAGCTGAAAGATGCGGAAAAGACCGAAGAACTGTATAAATATCTGTTGATTGTGCAGTGCAACGCCCTGAATAAGGTTCTGCCGGGAATGTTCCAAAAGATAGCAGATTACACCGAGCTTCTTCTGCCGGACAATCTGCTCCGTGAAGGCAGTGTCATTCAGCAGATGATCGAGCTGATACCGGAGGATGACTGGAAAGATGCTGTCCAGATCATCGGCTGGTTGTATCAGTATTATAACAGTGAGAAAAAGGATGACGTTTTCGCAGCACTGAAAAAGAATGTGAAAATCACAAAAGAAAACATCCCTGCAGCAACCCAGCTTTTCACACCGGACTGGATTGTTCGCTACATGGTAGAAAACAGCCTTGGTCGTTTGTGGCTGGAGGGACACCCGGAGGCATCAGAGCAGCTTCTTCCGACAGAGGAAGAACAGTCTGCTTATGCTGCCGGAAACCGTGACCCAGAAGATGCCAAATGGCACTACTATCTGGAAGAAGCCGAGCAGGAGCCGGAAGTACAGGCACAGCTGGCTGAAATCCGTAAGGAATATGCCGCACTGACACCGGACCAGCTGAAAGTCATTGACCCATGCTCCGGTTCTGGTCATATCCTTGCGTATATGTTTGATGTGCTGATGAAGATTTATGAATCCTACGGATATACCACCCGTGAAGCGGTGGAATGTATTGTAGAGAATAATCTTTACGGTCTGGATATTGATGACCGTGCGGCACAGCTGGCTTATTTTGCAGTAATGATGAAAGCCCGTCAGTATGACCGCCGATTCTTCAGCCGTGGCATTCAGCCCCATGTGTATGCTATTGTAGAGAGTAATCATGTAGATAAATTTGCGGTAGATTATTTTTGTAATGGCGATGCGAAGCTCATGACAGCGATGGACACCATCATCAAGGAACTGCATGATGCAAGGGAATATGGTTCTATTCTGACGGTAACACAGCAGGATTGGTCTGCGCTGTATGACCGTTTTGCAGAGGTTACGGAAGATATAAATATGTCCCGTGATACGACACTCAGAGAATTATTGCCGTTGGTACAAGGGGCAGAAGCTCTGGCTCAGAAGTATGATGCAGTTGTTACGAATCCGCCGTATATGGCACCTACGGAACATCAAAAACCATATTTGTTGAAAAATTTTAAAGCGAGTAAAAATGATATGGCAATGGCTTTTATGGAAAGAAACCTCGCTTTTTGTAATAAACAAGGTTATAGTGCATTGATTATATTTCCAACGTGGATGTTTTTGGCGAGTTATGAAAAATTAAGAAAAAGTATTGTGAGTGAAAATACCATTATCAATATGGTATATCCAGGAAGGGGGATTTTTGGATCAGACTTTGGTACAACAGCTTTTGTTTTGGAAAAACGAAAAATTGAATCTTATAAAGGATCATATTGTAAATTATTTGATGCGATTGGCGAAGTTGAAACGGCTGAAATACGTGAACACCAATTTTTGGACAGGAAGGGCTATTGTACATTCAAACAGGATGATTACAAAATTATTCCAGGAGATCCAATAGCATTTTGGATATCTGATAATTTTCTGAAAACATTTAGAAATAAAACAATAGGTTCTTTATGTGATGCAAAAGCTGGCATTGTATCTGGGGATGACGATTATTTTTTGAAAATGTGGTTTGAAATTCCTATAGTGGAAATAACCTTTGATGCAAACAATTTTGAAGATCGTACAGCATACAAGTGGGTGCCTATTAACAAGGGGGGAGCATACAGGCGACATTACGGAAATTATGAGTATGTAATAAATATATATGATTTATGGAATCGTCAAGAGAAAGTTAATGTGTCTGTTAGAAGAAGCGAACCTGAATTTTATTTTAAGAAAGCATTGAATTGGTCAGCTACAACAATGGGCGGTTCATCATTTAGAATAACTAATAATAAAACATCAAGTACAGCAGCACCAAGCTTATACTTTAAGAATGATGATGATTTATATGTATCACTTGCACTTCTTAATTCATGTATTTCGCAAGTATATATGGATTTATTGAATCCTACTGTTGGATTGAAATTAGCTAATGTAGAAGCTGTGCCGGCAATCAATTTTGAAAAAATGGCAGTATTCCTTAGATCATCATGTGAAAACAATATTGCACTGTCAAAGGAAGATTGGGATTCTTATGAAATATCATGGGATTTTGAACAGCATCCATTAGTCAAAAGAAAAGAATTACATTCGCTTGAAAAATGCTATTTAACATGGAAAACAGAGTGTGAAAATCGTTTCTTAAAGATGAAAGATAATGAAGAACATATAAATGTTGTGATTTTGAAAGAGTACGGGCTTGAAAATGAGGTATCATGTGAGGTGCCAGAGAAAAGCATATCTGTTCATCGAATTTTTGACACAAAAGAAGATATACCAGTATCAATGGATGGAAGTTATTATGTAAGAACAAAAAGAGATGAAATAGTTTCTCTTATATCATATTCTGTTGGATGTATGTTTGGACGGTATTCATTGGATAAAAAGGGAATCGTCAATGCAGGTGCTCCTCTCAATGTTAATGAATATGTTTCATTTTCTGTTGATAAAGATAATATTATTCCAATTTGCGATGATGAATATTTTAAAGATGATATAGTTGGACGGTTTGTCGAATTTATAAAAATTGTTTATGGTGCCGATTCACTTGATGATAATTTGACGTTTATTGCAAAGGCATTAGGGGGGAAAGGAAGTCCACGAGAAATAATTAGAAATTATTTTGTGAATGACTTTTATAAGGAACATTGCGCTACATATTCGGGAACGGTAGGAAAAAGACCAATTTATTGGTTATTTGACGCTGGTAAAAATAATAGCTTTAAGGCTTTGATTTATATGCACCGTTATCAGCCGGACACCATTGCTCGTATTCGTACCGATTACGTCCATGAACAGCAGGCTCGTTATCGCACTGCCATTGCCGATCTGGAACAGCGTATTGCAAATACTTCCACCGGCGAGCGTGTGAAGTTAAAAAAGAAATTAGCTACTTTGCAGGCACAGGATACTGAAATCAGAACCTATGAGGAAAAGATTCATCACCTTGCCGATCAGATGATTTCCATTAATCTGGACGATGGCGTGAAGAAGAATTATGCAATTTTCCAGGATGTTTTGGCTAAAATAAAGTAAGGAGAGAGTGAAATGACTCGTAAACAATTAGAATTGCGGATAAAGGCTAACGCAGAAAAGTATATACATAAAGATACAGAAGCATGTGTGGATGCGATAATGGAATTATATAAGCGTATCCCCGATGTGGGAGGAGTTTTCAAACCTCTTTATAGATATAGATCTTTAAATTCAGATGAGCTTAATAGTTTGGAAAATGAAACTATTTTTATGAGATGGCCGTCGTCGTATGATGATAAAAGTGATTGCACTCCTGTATTTGATTTTGAAGAGATTAGTGAATATATCATCAAAAAAAATCATCCGATTTTAAACGCAGAAAAAGTAGTCAAAGAGTTTATCAATATTGACGATATTATAGAAAATCCGAGATTTGCAGAAAAAATAAATGAAATGCGAAATATGTGGATGATCGCTTGTTTTACGGAAAGATATAACAATAGTAAGATGTGGGCGCAATATGCGAATAATTTCAGTGGTATTTGTTTGGTTTATAGTTTCTTTGATGTTTTGGAAACAATTAAACATACTAAAGGAATGAGTATTATGCCGGTAAGGTATGTAGACAATAGAGATAAATATAAGGATATTTGTCTAAATCATAAGGATTTACTTGAATTCAATGATGAAACTGAACCGAAGTATCAGCTGACATGTACTACGAAGGAAAAACTAAGCTATAGCTTTGAGGAAGAATGGAGATTGATTTATGAGAGAGAAAAAGTGAATACAGATGGCGAAAAAAAAGGTGACTGTATTCCATTCATAAATCCTGCTGTGATTATTTGCGGAAATTCAGTAGACAAAAATTCATTAGAGTATCAAAGGCTTATAAGGATAGCAAAGGGAAAAGGAATAAGGGTAATATAATATTCTAAAAGCTATGTACTGCGTAGCAAATTGAGAGCGAGGTGTTACAATGACCATAGAAGAAATTCTTGCAGGAGAATCGAAGGATGTGGAGTTCAAAGAGAACCTGCCGGAGAAAAGCCTCAAATATATGAAATCTGTGGTTGCCTTTGCCAATGGAACCGGCGGAAAAATCATTTTCGGAATTGCCGATAAAACCAGAGAGGTTGTTG
This sequence comes from Blautia sp. AF14-40, assembly GCF_003479665.1. Classification (NCBI taxonomy): domain Bacteria; kingdom Bacillati; phylum Bacillota; class Clostridia; order Lachnospirales; family Lachnospiraceae; genus Blautia; species Blautia sp. AF14-40. The sequence continues at coordinate 12,160 of NZ_QUHK01000033.1, read as the reverse complement.
GCTTTGACAAGGAAGATGTGTTCAAGAAAATGGATGCCATTGCCAATGCCGTATCAGACAGCTGTGAACCGGCAATTATCCCAGATATCACTTTACAGACGGTTGATGGTAAGACTGTCATTGTGGTAGAGGTTTTTGAGGGCAGACAGCGCCCGTATTATATCAAAGCCCTTGGTAGAGATGGCGGTGTATATGTCCGTGTTGCCGGAACTACCCGCCTTGCCGATGAGTATATGGTAAAGGAGTTGTTGTTTGAGGGCAGTAACCGCTACTATGATCAGGCTTTATGTACTGGGTTAAATGTTACAGATGAAGATATTGATACCCTTTGCAAAGCTATGAAAGAGCAGGCTGTCAGAAATGCTCGGACAGAGGAACAGAAAGCATCGATTAAAGATGTAGGCAGACAGCAGTTGCGTTCCTGGGGAATTTTAATCGAGCGTGATGGAAAAGATTTTCCATCCAATGCGTTTGCAATTTTGACAGGCAACGGAGGCCTTCATGTTGCAACGCAATGTGGTGTGTTCAAAGGTACAACGAAAGCGGTATTTGTTGATCGTAGAGAATATACCGGACCGCTTTGGGAACAGATAGACGAAGCATTTCAGTTTGTCTTAAGAAATATTCATCTGGGTGCTACTATTGTGGGAATTTATCGCCAGGATGTTTATGAGATTCCACCGGATGCCATTCGTGAGTTGATTATCAATGCTATGGTACATCGTAGTTATCTGGATCATGGTACGATACAGGTAGCGGTATATGACAACCGATTGGAAATCACTTCTCCTGGGAAGCTGCCAATGGGACAAACGATGGAGCGTATGAAAGAAGGTTATTCCAAAATCAGAAATGAAGCCCTTGCCCATGCGTTTGCTTACATGAATCTGATCGAGCATTGGGGAAGCGGTATTCCGAGAATTATTGATAAAGTGAAAGCTGCCGGACTTCGGGAGCCGGAGTTTATTGGTGGCGAAGTGGATTTGCGTATCAATATTTATCGAGGTCAGGTTGATACCAATAACGCCATAATTAACGCCAATGACACTAAAAATGGCGCTAATGGCGGTAAATGTGGCGCTGATGATGGTACTAATGGCGCTGAAGTGCCGCTTAATAAGGAACAGACGCAGATAGAAAAATTGTTGCAGATTATAGAGAAGAATCCGTTTGCAACACAGGCATATTATGCGGAAAAAATGGGTATATCGAAAAGAACGGTTTCTCGAATGTTCGCTTCTTTACAGGAAAAAGGTAGATTGGTACAGGGCGGAACAAAACGAAAAGCAAATTGGAAAATTATAAGGTAGGAGGACAGCATGGATACAGACAAAATAATACAAGATTTAAATCGCAGGTTTGCTGCACCTCTTCCTGAGTTTTATCAGCGTCGTATCATTTTCTGGTACGATGAAGATAAGGAATTTGAGGATAAATTGGATGAAGTGGTTTTAGAAAATGCAAAGGTGATTGCACTGACTGGAAATAATGCGTTTTCTGTAAAAAAACTGCTTTCAGTAGATGATTTGAGCACAAATTATCTGGTTTACAGTCCGTGTGTCTATAACCGCCCTGATGATAACTGGCTTCTGGATGTGGAGCTTTACAGCGAAGAGTTTCGGGCGGATCTGATTTCTATCTGGATGGATGAGATGGGACTTATATCAAATCCGGCAATGAGGAAACAGGTTAAAAACTATCGTGCTTATTTTAATGCGAAAGACCGTCGTTTGAAAGTTAGCACGCAGAATAAAGTTCCGGAAACACCGGCACAGTTACACATGGCTGTCATGGCGGCAATCTGTGGATTGAAAGATGCACAGCCTAATATGATTCTCCGTAGTGTGTTCCAGGCGGGACTGGATTTGAATAATAATACGGTTTATCAGGATTTTGTAAAATATCATGCAGACGCAGCATTTTGGGCGATGGTTCGTCAGGGATGCGGATTTGTGGAGGAGGAACCAGCCCTTGGGCGATTGGCAATTCATCTACTTTTAACCGCGGCGACCCGTACCATGCGGCAGGAATATCTTGCCGGACTGGACGGTTTTATTTCCATGCCACATCAGGCATATTGCTATGATTTTATTTCTGAATGGCTTCATAGTGACAACATTCCGCAATTATATGATGTGGCACGTTATGTTGAGGATGAAGCTCGTCTGTATCAGCGTTTTGAAAAGCTGACAGTAGAAGATTTGGTAGGAACAGAGTGCTTTCCGTGTATTAACGAAGTAATTCTGACAAAGCTAATGACAGAGATTAGTGACCATATTATTGATGTGGATACCATTACGAATACCGTTGAAAAACGTAGAACTTGTGTATGGTATGAGCCATTTGAAAATTTTTATGACGGTATCTTACAAGTGGCGAATATGCAAAGTTTCTTTAAGGAACATTCTGCCGGATTCCATACCGCAGAAGCGAAAAGTATCTGGAAAGAATATACTGAGAGCTACTATCAGATGGACACTTATTACCGTTTGTTCCATCTTAGTTTTCAAAAGAGTTTGGAGACTTCCAATATTCTGCTGGATGATTTGTTCAAGCATGTTGTCGATAAGGTGGAAGGACTTTATACGCACTGGTTCTTAGGTGAGTTGGGCAACAACTGGTCGGATGTATGTGCGGATGAACTGGCAACTTACGGTAAAGTTCTGGAAGTACCGCAACAGGAGGATTTTTACCGTTCCCGTATCCAAACCTCGGATACGAAAGTATTTGTAATTATCTCAGATGCCATGCGTTATGAAGTGGCGGCTACGATGGCAGATCAGCTTCAGCGAGAAACGCAAAGTAAGGTTTCTATCAGCAGTATGCAGAGCATCTTTCCTTCTACTACAAAGTTTGGTATGGCAGCTTTGTTGCCGCACAAAGAACTGACAGTAGAGGTTCGGAACGATATTTTGACGGTTTTGGCAGATGGACAGTCTACGGCAAGTACTTATAGGGACAAGGTTCTGAAAACAGAAGAGTCGGCAAGCGTGGCTTTAAAGTATAATGACATCATTGCTATGAAACGAGCGGAAAGAAGTGCTTTGGTGAAAGGGATGGATGTGGTCTATATTTACCACGATACCATAGATGAAGCCAGCCACACTTCGGATACTGCTGTTTTTGCTGCCTGTGACAAGGCGATTTCAGAATTGAAGAATCTTGTGCGTATTATCGTAAATGAATTTGGCGGAACAAATATTCTAATTACAGCAGATCATGGATTTCTTTATACATACAGTCCTTTGAAGGAAGAGGACAAAGTAGATAAAAGAGGTTTTTTTGATGTGGATGTAACAAACCCTGACATTACAAAAAAAGAAAGCATCAAGCGGTGTGTAGAATATGGCAGAAGATATGCAATTATGCAGAAAGGTGTGCAACCAGATTACTTGATGCCTGTAAAATTCCTGGGCGGAAATACGGAATTTGATGGATTTGCACCGAGAGAAAGTATTCGTATCAAAATGAATGGCGGCGGTATGAATTTTGTGCATGGTGGTATCAGTTTACAGGAAATGGTTGTTCCGGTGATTGAGTATCATTATCTCCGCAATGATTCTATGGAATATAGGCGAAATAAGCAGAAATATGATACTAAGCCGGTAACGGTTAATTTACTGTCCGCAAACCGTAAGATCAGCAATATGATTTTTTCATTGAACTTCTATCAAAAAGATGCGGTCAGTACAAACCGTGAAGCTGTAACCTATCAGGTTTACTTTACAGATGAGGACGGCAAGCAGATTAGTGATATTCAGAAGATTATTGCAGATAAGACCAGCGATAACGGTGCAGAAAGAACTTTCCGTTGTCAGTTTAATCTAAAATCTTTAAAATACAGCAATACCGCTACTTATTATCTGGTAATTGCAGATGAACAGGGATTACAGCTGCCACAGAGGGAGCCATTCCAGATTGACATCGCCTTTGCGGTGGACGAGTTTGATTTTTTTAGTTAATACCGCAGGAGGAGAGAAAGATGGAGCAATTCGCAGAGGGTGAAAGTACCCGTGAAGAAATAAAGAACAAGCTCCGTCAGAACTTTGACGGTAAGATTGTTCGGAAAGACCTGACAAAGAAAATTAAAGAAGGGGCGAATGTCCCAGTGTATGTTCTTGAGTTCTTGTTGGGACAGTATTGCAGTTCAGATGATGAGACTGTTATAGAGAAAGGTGTACAGAACGTGAAGCGTATTCTTGCTGACAACTTTGTACGCCCGGATGAATCACAGAAGATTCTGTCTCAGTTGCGTAAAAAAGGCAGCCACACGATTATTGATATGGTGACTGTTCGACTGGATATGAAAAAGGATTGCTTTTTTGCAGAGTTTTCTAATTTGGGCGTCGGTAATGTACCAATTGCCGACGAATATCCGGAAAAATTTGATCGCCTGCTCTGTGGCGGTATCTGGTGTATTATTCAGCTGGATTATGAGGTTGAAGGCGACAATAATTTTGGTATTGAGGACATTGATGGAAATCCACTTCGTTCCAAACAGAAAAAGCAGAAAGATATTTCACCAATCAGTATCCGTAAGCTGACACCGATCCAGATGCCGCACATTGATATTGATGAACTGAAGCAGGGACGAAAAGCTTTTACGAAAGATGAATGGTTGGATATCCTTCTTCGTTCTATCGGCATGGAGCCAGATGAATTTACATACCGTGAGAAATGGTTACTTTTGACCCGTATGATTCCATTAGTTGAAAATAACTTTAATCTTTGTGAGTTGGGACCGAGAAGTACCGGTAAATCTCATCTTTACAAAGAGATTTCACCGAACAGTATTTTAATCTCCGGTGGACAGACGACGGTTGCAAACCTGTTTTACAATATGGGACGCAAAACGGTCGGACTGGTCGGCTTATGGGACTGTGTAGCCTTTGATGAAGTGGCTGGTATCAAGTTTAAAGATAAAGATGGCATTCAGATTATGAAGGATTACATGGCATCCGGCTCTTTTGCCCGTGGCAAAGAAGAAAAAGCTGCTACTGCGTCCATGGTATTTGTGGGAAATATCAATCAAAGTGTGGACGTGCTGTTGAAAACATCCAGTCTGTTTGCACCTTTCCCGCAGGAAATGGGAACAGATACAGCATTTCTTGATCGTATGCACTGTTATCTTCCAGGATGGGAGATACCGAAGTTCAGACCGGAGCATTTTACTAATGATTATGGTTTTATCAGTGACTATTTGGCAGAGTTCATCCGAGAGCTTCGCAAGGAGCAGTATGGAGATGCACTTGATCACTACTTCCGTCTGGGGAGAAATCTGAATCAGCGTGATACAATTGCGGTTCGTCGTATGATAGACGGTTATCTGAAGTTGATGTACCCAAATGGTGAGTTTACCAAAGAAGAACTGGAAGAAATTATTCAGATTGCATTGGAAATGCGTCGCCGTGTCAAGGAGCAATTGAAGAAGCTGGGTGGTATGGAGTTTTATGATGTGAACTTCTCTTATATAGATCTAGAAGATATGTCAGAACATTATGTTTCCGTACCAGAACAGGGTGGTGGTAAGCTGATACCGGATGGAATGTGTAATCCGGGACAGGTTTATACCGTATCCAGAGGAAAAAGTGGCATGATTGGTGTATTCCGTTTGGAAAGTCAGATGCTTCCAGGCAATGGCAAAATTGAACGGACTGGCTTAGGCAGTGATTCTAAATGCAAGGAAGCGGTGAACACGGCATTTAATTATCTGAAAGCCAACGGCAATCGGATCAGTGGCTCTATCAGCACCTCGACCAAGGATTACATCATCAATTATCAGGATTTGCAGGGTATCGGTATGACAGACAAATTGGCACTTCCAACATTGATTGCACTTTGTTCGATTGCTCTTGGAAAGCCTGTTGTCAGCAACTTGGCAGTGTTGGGAGATATAACAATTAGTGGCACAATGATAAAGGTGGATGAACTTGCCAATACACTTCAGGTGTGTCTGGATAGCGGCGCAAAGAAGGTGCTGATTCCAAGTACATCGTTTGTTGATTTTGCAAGTGTTCCAGCTGATCTGATGAGTGCATTTCAGCTGATTCCGTATCAGAGTGCGGAAGATGCAGTGTTTAAGGCGTTAGGGGTAGAGTAATATAAGGAGGGATAAAATGTTTGAATCAGGGCTTGAATTTTTAAGGGCAGATTTTCATCTGCATACACAAAAAGATAAAGAATTTTCATATAGTGGTGAACCAAATGATTTTGTGAAATCATATATTTCGGCATTGAAACAAGCTAATATTTCTGTTGGAGTTATTACCAATCATAATAAATTTGACAAAGATGAATATAAAGCCTTAAAAAGGGCAGCAAGCAAAGAAAAAATATTTATATTACCTGGTGTGGAATTGACTGTTAAAGAGGGAGCTAATGGTATACATACTCTTATAGTTTTTAATCCTGATGAATGGTTAGAAAATGGTAATAATCACATTCAAACATTTTTAACAGCCGCATTTGCAACAATATCTAATCCTGAAAATAGAAATACAAAATGTTGTTATGATTTAAAAAGCACATTGGAAAAACTGGAAGAGTATGGAAAAGATTATTTTGTAATATTTGCCCATGTTGATCAAGGCAGTGGTTTGTTTAACGAATGTGGAGGCGGTCTTTTAGAATCGCTCTCAGGACTTGCTCCGTTTAGAAAACGAGTTTTAGGAATACAAAAATCGAGGACAAGGGATAATATAAATAAATTTAATCGTTGTTTTGGATATATTCCAGCTCTTATAGAGGGATCGGATCCTAAATCATTGAAAGATATTGGAAAAGGCGATAAACAAACATATTTAAAAATCGGAGAATATTCATATGCGGCGATTAAATTTGCATTACAGGACTATAAAAGTAGAGTTGCTGAATCATTACCGGAAAGAAGACATGGGTATATTGAATCTATAAGTTTTCAAGGCGGAAAATTTGATGGTCAGACTATTAGATTTTCATCAGAGCTTAATTCGTTAATTGGAATTCGCGGAAGTGGAAAGTCGTCTGTGCTTGAAGCAATTCGTTATATATTTGATTTACCGTTGCAAACAGATAAAGAATATAAAGAATCACTGATAAAAAATATTTTTGGCTCTGGAGGAAAAGCAACATTATCTGTTGTTGATAAACATGGCAAACATTATATTGTTAGTCGCATATACGGAGAACAGAGTAATGTTATAGATGAAAATGGACTTGACTTAAATATACAACCGTCAAGCTTGTTTGATGGAATTCAATATTTTGGGCAAAAAGATCTATCAAATAGTGCTGATCATGAAAATGGTCTTCTTGAGAAATTGGTTGGTGGAAAAATAGGGAAAAGTGCAGAAATAACATCTTGTGTGAAGGAGTTGACAACATCGGTTTCTCAATTATTAGATGCGAATAAAATTCCAGAGCAGATTGAGGAATGCAAAATTAAAGAATCTGAAGTTGAGCATAAAATGTCTATTTACAAGGAAAAAGGCGTTGCAGAAAAATTAAAAAAACAAACTGGATATACAACAGATAAAGCAAAGTTGGATTCTGTAAAAGGACGAATTGATTCAGCAGTACGAGAATTAAAAAAGTGTTATGATAATAATAAAGATGTGACTTTAGGCTTGCAGGGCGTGGAAAGTGTTTATAATTCTGATATTATAAAGAAGGCAAGTGATATTTTAAGTGCAATTGGAAATGAAATTTTAAAAATTGGAGAGGCCGTCACGCAGATAGAAAGTAATTCGTTAGAATTTGCAGATGTAGTGGAAATGTTATCGAAAAAAATAGATGGATTATCTGATGAATTTGCTGAAATAAAAAGAGAAATCAAAGATGATACGTTAGATATTGATGGATTTGTCAAAATGACAGAAGAGCTGGAAAAATATAAAGAGAATTTAAAGCAACTAAATGAACGAGCTAAATCCAAAAAACAAATAGAAAGTGCATTCAAGAAAGCAATGCGTGAAAGAAATGATATATTATTAGAACAATTCAATGCATATAAACTTGAAATTCAGAAAATTAATGAATCACAAAATGAATTAAAAATCACTATTGATTTTAAAGGTGACAGAGATAATTTTAAATCACAGATGAAGACTGATTTTAGGGGGTCAGGTATTTCTGAAATAAAATATCAATACTTATGTGACACGTTTAGAGATTATGTGGAGCTTATAGAAGACTGGATATTATGTGATGGTATGAAAATCAAGGAAATTATTTCATCCTCAGAATATACAAAGCTTGATAAAAAATTGCAAGATCAGTATGCGGATCTTCTGAAGAATCAGGTTTCCAATAATGTTGAAATATATTATCATGACAAATTATTACGACACCATTCAATAGGGCAGCGTGCGTCAGCTCTTATATTGTTTATACTCATGCAGTCTGATAATGATATTATTCTTATAGATCAGCCAGAAGATGATTTGGATAATAAAATTATTTACGATGAAGTAATTACAGCAATTGCGAAAAAGAAACAAGATATACAATTTATTTTTGCTACACACAATGCTAACATTCCAGTTCTGGGTGATGCTGAAAGAATTTTTGTGGTTGAGTATCAAGATACAACGATTGATATATCGCAAGGGAATATTGACCTGAAATCTACACATAAGCAAATTGTAGATATTATGGAAGGCGGAGAGGAAGCATTTGATAAAAGGCAATTAATTTATACGTCATGGAAATAGATTGCATAGATGATCAGATTAAAAAATCAAGAACAAACAAATATGTATATTCCATATTGGGCATGATTTAAGTTTCGCTAAGTTTCACTTATATAGGTGTCTGAGGAAAATTTAATAGAAAAACATGAAAAAAGCACTGAAAACCGTGTGATCGGGAGATCCATGTAGGTGGACAGCTTGTATATTATGAAGGTGAAGAAGGATATTGTTTCCATGATTCAGAAACCAAAATAGATGCAGAAATCAGGGACATTCCTATGACACAGATGGTATATGATGCGTTCCGTAAACAGAGAGAGCTGAACCTGATGCTTGGTTTGCAGAGTAATGTGGAGATCGGTGGACGTAGTGGATTCATTTTCAATACAAAGCATGGACGTCCGATTATGCCGGCGGGAGTGAACAGTTTTCTGAAAAACATTGTTAATGCCTATAATTAAGAAAGAAAGCAAACTGGCAGAAGAAGAGAAGCGAGAGCCAGAGCTGATGCCTCCTATTTCATCGCATACCCTTCGTCATACGGGATGTACCAGACTGGGTGAGAATAATGTCAATCCCAAAGTTATGCAGTATGTGATGGGGTGCTGGATGTCCGGGGGACATCCGTTTAGCACCGACCGTAGCGGAGCGAAGAACATTCAGATGCACAGATCACAATGAATGTCTACAATCATATTGCAAAGAAGTCTCACGTGGAGAATGAGATGTCTAAAATAAATCTGCCGAAAACTGTACCTGCTGTGGTATAAACCATAAGCCGTTGTCGTAAAATGTGCTAAGAAAATTAGACGAATATATTTTTCCAAAGATTTGTGGTAAAAATGTGGTCAAATCAAGAAAATAGAGTGCGAAAGCAAGTGAAAAATCCCTGTGAAGCCCGTAAAATCAAGGCTTCACAAATTTTTCACAAAAT
>NZ_QUHK01000033.1:0-2547 GCF_003479665.1 Blautia sp. AF14-40 | reverse complement strand
CCTGTGAAGCCCGTAAAATCAAGGCTTCACAAATTTTTCACAAAATAATTAGCACTCACCTCTTGTTATTACAGCGTAGCTTTTGTCTTAGTTCATAGAGTGCCGTAAAGTGCCTATTTACAGGCTTTTCACGGGTTTTATGAATTTATCACATTTCATCAAAAATCGTCAATATACAAAAAATTGGTGTCAAAATTGGTGTCAAATAACCTTAATTTGAGATTTTGATGAGTAACACATCAGTAAAAAAAATTGAATATTTTATAGACTATGGAACGCCTAAAATGACGTTCCTTTTCTATTTCCAGCCGTTCTTATTGGACGGCTATTTTATTACCAAAAATGAAAGGAGCATTAGATTTATGAAAAAGACATGGAAACGATTGTGTACGGGCTTCTTAGCTCTTGCAACTGTCGTTACTGCTTTACCGACGACACCCGTTCATGCAGAAAGCAAGCAATACTGGACGGAGTCAAAAGAGCGTGTCGGTATCGTTGAAAAAGTAATGAATGACGGTTCGATTGGTTCTACCTTTAACGAGGGACATTTGACCGTTGAGGGCGAGGACGCTTACTGTATCGACATTAACACAGACTTTAAGAATGGCTATAAGACCAGAGCTGACGCAAGCACCCGTATGAGTGCCGACCAGATAAGCGACGTTGCCTTATCTATCGAATATGTAAAACAGTACACAGACAGCCACAGCGGAATAAGCAAAAATCACGCTTACCTTTTAAGACAGCTTGTTGTCTGGCAGAGATTGAGCGTACATCTCGGCTGGCAATGTGATAACGTGCGAGCTTCTTATGATGAAATTCCAAAGGCAACGCAGGACGAAGTTTTCTCTGGTGCAAGAGCCTTTGTCAAAGAAAATAAAGGACGCTATGAATGTGGCGGTTATATCTACTCTGGCGAGGGTCAGGAATTGGGGCAATTCTGGGCGAAATTAAATGTCGGAAATGCGAAACTTAAAAAGATTTCCAGTAATACCAGCATTACAGACGGTAACGGGAATTACTCAATCGCTGGTGCAACATACGGTGTCTTTGCTGATAAGGACTGCACAAAACAGCTTGCCACCCTTACGACTTATGAAAACGGAAATACAGATGTTGCAGAGGTAACGGCAGGCACAGTCTATATCAAGGAATTATCCGCACCAGCAGGATATAAAGTGGATAAAAAAGTCTATCCATTGACAATCAAAGCTGGCGAAACAGCGACTTTGAACGTATCTGATACACCAAAGGTAACAGACACTTTGATTGAGCTTTTCAAGATTGATATGGAAACACATATAAGGACTGCACAAAACAGCTTGCCACCCTTACGACTGATGAAAACGGAAATACAGATGTTGCAGAGGTAACGGCAGGCACAGTCTATATCAAGGAATTATCCGCACCAGCAGGATATAAAGTGGATAAAAAAGTCTATCCATTGACAATCAAAGCTGGCGAAACAGCGACTTTGAACGTATCTGATACACCAAAGGTAACAGACACTTTGATTGAGCTTTTCAAGATTGATATGGAAACACAGAAAGACAATCCGCAGGGGAACGCTTCTCTAGCAGGTGCGGAATTTACATGGAAGTATTATGCAGGCTTCTATAATAAAGACAATCTCCCTGCCGAAGCTACTCGTACATGGGTTACAAAGACAATCGCTGAAACAGACAGCGACGGGACAACTCATTACATCACAAAATTAGCGGACACATACAAAGTATCTGGCGACAGCTTCTATATGCAGGACGGCAAGGCGGTTCTTCCACTTGGAACACTAACCGTAGAAGAAACAAAAGCTCCAAACGGCTACTTGTTAGAGGGTGCATATATGCAGGCTGGCGATAAGTCCGAACAGATAAAAGGCTTATATGTAACACAGATTACCGAGGACGGCGACCTTGCCGTACTATCTGGAAGTAACCAGTTTTCCGTATCAGACAAGGTTATCCGTGGCGGTGTGAAAATTCAGAAACGAGATTTAGAAACGGGCGACACGAAGCCACAAGGAAGTGCAACCTTGAAAGATACTGCCTTTGACATCATTTCCTTAAATGATAATGCGGTATTGGTTGAGGGCAAGTTATACAAGAAAAATGAAGTGGTAAAAACAATTCGTACAGATATTGAGGGTGTCGCTTCTACTTCTTCTGACCTCTTACCTTATGGAAAATTCCGTATCATTGAGAGTGAAGCTCCAGACGGATATTTGACAGACGGTGCAAAGCCGATTGATTTTGCAATCACAGAAAATGGAAAAATCGTGGACTTAACCGACGAAGCCCATTCTATCTACAATCAGATTAAGCGTGGAGATATTGAGGGCGTGAAAATCGGTGCAGGCACACACAAGCGTCTTGCTGATGTTCCCTTTAGGATCACAAGCAAGACGACGGGCGAAAGTCATGTTGTCGTAACTGATGATAACGGGCAATTCTCCACTTCTGCTGACTGGGCTTCTCACAAGCACAATACCAACGCAGGAAAGACCAGCGAGGACGGTGTGTGGTTTGGAACTTCTGAACCAGACGACAG
>NZ_QUHK01000032.1:25435-26024 GCF_003479665.1 Blautia sp. AF14-40 | reverse complement strand
TCCCGGTCATGGTGTACCCGGAGCAAGCCGAGGTTCACATTCTGGAGGACGAAGCCGCTTCCAGAGCCTATATCGGGCAGATGTGGGCGGAAGCAATGGAGATTTATAAAAGTGGCAGGTTCAAGCTGGCGTTCAGCCCCGCCGTGCAGCGGTATCTCAAGGAACACCAGCGGGATTTCATGCCAGAGGACACCAAAGCCGGGATGATACAGGCATACCTTGATAAGTACACCGGGAGCATGGTCTGCTCCAAGCAGCTTTACAAGGAAGCCTTGAACCATGCCTTTGACGAGCCGAAGCAATGGGAAATCCGGGAAATCAACGAGATAATGAACCAGTGCATTACCGGATGGCGGTACTTCCCGAACCCAAGAATGTTTTCCGAATACGGCAGACAAAAGGACTGGGAGCGTGAAAACCCGGCAACGGAATCCGGCAATCCGTCTGAAAAAACGATGGACGGTTTTGTGGAGGTCACAGAACAGATGGAGCTTCCCTTCTGAAAAGGACAGCCCGTTGCACCCCCTGTTGCTATCCCGTTGCCGAGCCGGTTGCCAGGGGAAATCCCTTATTTCCGGGCTTTTCTCCT